>JAFIEW010000107.1 GCA_020832375.1 Cyclobacteriaceae bacterium | reverse complement strand
TTGCACTTCAAATTTAAAAAATCAACAACCTTTACACACTTTTTAGGACAGTATCATTACGGTTTCCTTCAGCCTCATTATTCTTATGGTGCCAAACATATTTTCAAGGCCTAGTAAAATTTTATTGGTTTAGTTTTAGGTGCAAAATCATTTTGTTTAAGATTTAGTATTTGCTGGTTAAAATTATATTCTTTAGAAATCGATTGCGGTATCGTGTTCTTTATTTTTGATGCTTTTTTTCAGTTCGATTTCTGTGTATTTACTTGATTTTTAGCTATTATTGAAATGCAAAAGTAAAGGATTGGTATCGATTCCAATTTTTCTGTGCCAATCTCAGAAATTATTCTTGATTTACAATTCTTAGAATAATTCAATTTTTGTAAAGCAAACTTATAACATACAACCACTAAAACAAACACCTATGAGACATGCAGGTCTACTAAGACTTACGCTGATCCTTTTGTTTTCTGTAGCGATATTTTGGTCACAAAATATCTACGCTCAAGAAAGGACAGTAAGCGGTAAGGTAATCTCTTTTGAAGACGACGAGCCGCTACCTGGAGTTAATGTTAAAATTAAAGGTACTGGAGCAGGTACTGTAACAGACATTAATGGAGAGTTTTCCATTTCAGTCGCTGAAAGTGATGTCCTTGTTTTTTCATTTATAGGATTTACTAAAGAGGAAGTAAGTGTAGGATCTAGATCTGTGATCGATGTTACTCTTGCACCTGATATTAAATCTTTATCTGAAGTAGTTGTGATTGGCTATGGTACTCAGCGTAAATCTGATATTACTGGATCCTTAACTCAGGTAACAAGTGAAAATTTTAATCCGGGTCAGGTTACCAACCCAGAGCAATTAATCACAGGAAAAGTAGCGGGTGTATCCATAACACCTGGAAGTGGAAGACCGGGAGCAGGGGCTAGAATTCGTATTAGGGGAGGTTCTTCTTTAAATGCTAATAATGATCCACTAATCGTTATTGATGGGGTCCCCGTAGATCAAAGAGGAATATCTGGTACTGCTAATCCACTCAACTTCCTTAATCCAGCGGACATTGAAACTTTTGATATCTTAAAAGACGCTTCAGCTACAGCGATCTATGGTTCGCGAGCTTCTAACGGGGTTATCCTAATCACCACTAAAAAAGGTAAAATAGGTGATGAGATTCGCGCAAATGTAAGTACCCTCGTTTCTGTTTCCCAGCCTTTCCGATTTGTTGATGTGCTAGACGCAGATACTTATAGAGGATTGGTAGAAGAGCAAGCCCCAAACAGAGTCAATTTGTTAGGAGACTCAAATACCAACTGGCAGGATGAAATTTACAGAAATGCGGTATCTTTTGACAACAACGCTACTGTTTCTGGTTCATTACTCAATGGGAATTTACCATTTAGAGCTTCTGCTGGGTATTTGAATCAGCAAGGTGTGCTTGATACGGATCAATTAGATAGATATACGGCATCTTTTAATATCAGCCCTAGTCTTCTAAATGATGATCTACGCTTCGATATTAATTTGAAAGCCGCTAGAACAGAAAGCAGGTTTGCACCCCAAGGAGCTATTGGTTCTGCAGCTATTTTTGATCCCACGCAGTCAGTTAGAGGAGGTCCTGAGAACCTCGGGGGCTTTTTTGAATGGGTTGATGGATCCGGGAATCCACAACCATTAGCACCTAATAACCCTGTGGGTATCATTGCCGCACAAAATGATCGCGGACAAGTGATGCGAAGCATCGGTAATCTGAAAACAGATTATTCTGTTCCTTTTCTTCCTGGATTGACCGCTACTGTTAATGCTGGTTTTGATATCAGTCAAAGTCAAGGTACTAATCGTACCCTTCCAAATAGTGCAAATGGTTTTGTAGTAGGGGGTTCATTCTCTGAATTTGAGCAGCTGAATAGAAATCTATTATTGGATGTTTATTTTAATTACGTAAGAGACTTTGGAAAACTGGGTAGATTAGACTTTACTGCAGGGTACTCTTGGCAGGACTTTTACCAAGAAAACCCAGGTTTTCCTGTGGTGAGTATAGAAGACTTGCAAGCTGACGGGACTCCTGTTGAAATCAGTGCAGCTCCTAATGAAACAAGGCCTCAATTTAGATTGATATCTTATTTCGGAAGGATGAACTACAATATTTCAGATAAGTATCTTTTCACTGGAACGGTTCGTGCTGATGGGTCTTCTCGGTTTGCTCCAGAGAATCGTTGGGGAATTTTCCCTTCCGGTGCCTTTGCCTGGAGAGTAAAGCAAGAAGGTTTTCTGCAGGATGTTGAAGCCCTTTCTGATTTAAAATTTAGAGTTGGATATGGCGTAACAGGACAGCAAGAAATAGGTGCAGTATTACCTTTCTTACCTACTTACACCATATCTGATAATAATGCAATGTATCGTTTAGGTGATAATTTCTTTAACACTTTACGACCTGAAGGCTATGATCGTGATATTCGTTGGGAATCTACAGTGCAGCTTAATCTTGGAGTTGATTTTTCATTATTCAATGATAAGTTAAGTGGTACGATCGATGTGTTTTCTAATGAAACAAGAGACTTACTCGCATTTGCACCGGTTCCCGCTGGTGCTAACTTAACTAACTTCATCACTACCAACATCGGAAATATTAGAAATCAAGGTATTGAAATCGCTTTGAATTATAATATGATTAATACCCCTGATTTGAATTGGGACTTCGGTGTGAATACAACATTTAATAGGGTTGAGGTGTTAAATATTCCTGTTGATGAAGGTTCTCCAGGTATCTTAGTCGGTGGTATTCAGGGAGGTACGGGTAATACCGTGCAAGTTCACTCTGAGGGATTTTGGCCGGCTACCTTCTTTTTATGGCAGCAAGTATATGGTCCTGATGGAAGGCCACTGGAGGGTGTGTATGTAGATCAAACAGGGAGTGGATCTATTTCGGAGGCTGATCTTAGAAGGTCGGTTAATCCGGATCCTCAAATGTTCTATGGTATTATCAATACGGTGGATTACAAAAAGTGGCGTTTCGAAATGACCTTGAGAGGTAATATGAACAATTTCGTTTATAATAACATCAATTCCACTAATGGAAATTTCGCTTCAATTCGTTTCCCTGGATATATGATGAATATGACCTCTGATGTCTTAAACACTGGATTTCAGCAACAGCGATTCTTATCTGATTATTATCTAGAGAATGCATCCTTTTTACGAGCAGAAAACATCTCTATTGGATATAATGCAGGTGAAATTTTTTCTGGTGTAAATCTTAGTCTTAATGCGAATGTTCAAAATGCTTTTGTGTTAACAGGCTATTCTGGCGTTGACCCTGAAATACCGGGTGGAATAGATAATAACTTTTATCCTTTTCCAAGAATTTGGTCATTGGGAGTAAACTTTGGATTTTAAAACTAGCAAACGATGAAAAAATATATCAATATAATTGCCGCACCGATGGTTGCCTTTCTTTTGGTGACAGGTGCATGTATGGACTTAGATATCGAGCCATTTGAAGAGGGAGAATTACTTTCCGAAGTGGTTTTTCAGGACTTTGAAAATTATGAAGCAGTATTAGCAAAGCTATATGCTGGATTAGCATTAACTGGACAGCAGGGGCCTGCTGGTAATGGAGATATTGCAGGGGTTGATGAAGGTGCTTCTAACTATCTAAGAACCTACTTTTACATGCAAGATCTTCCAACAGATGTCGCTCATTTATCTTGGGGTGACGAAGGTGTTCCTGATATGAGAAATATGACTTGGTCTTCTAACAATATCTTTGTTACAGCCATGTATTATAGACTTTTCTTTCAGATAGCACTCGCAAATGAGATCATGAGAGAGATGTCTACAGATCGTATGAATAGCCGAGGAATCTCTGCAGCTAATCAGGAAACTGCCTTGAGGTTTAGAGAAGAGGCCCGTCTTTTGAGGTCTTTAAGTTACTATCATGCCTTAGATCTTTTTTCTGAAGTACCTTTCGTTACGGAAGATGATCCTATCGGTGCATTTAATCCTGAGCCGATTTCCCGACCTGATCTTTTCGAATTTCTAGAGAGAGAATTAGTAGAAATGTTGGATGGCGATTTGTTATTTGCAGAAGGTCAAGCACCTTATGCCAGAGCTGATAAAGGTGCAGCAAGGATGATTTTAGGTAAACTTTATTTGAATGCAGAAGTCTATACTGGTAGTCCAAGGTATTCGGATGCTGTTCAAGTGCTATTGCCACTTTTAGACAATTACTCTCTGGATCCAAATTGGGAAAGGCTGTTTATGGCTGACAACGATCAGGCTCAAGGTATAATTTTACCCGTAGCATTAGATGGTGTTCGGTCCCAATCTTTCGGTGCTTCTACATTTCTAAATAATGCCCCAGTAGGAGATATCATGAAAGCTGAAGAGTTTGGCACCTCTGGTGGATGGGCAGGATTGAGACCTAGGCGTCAATTTTTTGAACTGTTTAATGGTACTGAATTCCGTATGGATTCAACTTTAGAAGAACTTGCTTCAGCACCAGCGGATAGAGATCTAAGAGGTAGATTTTTTCAAGGCGAAGCCTTCACTGAAGAAATGACCACTGCAAGTGAGTTTACAAACGGTCTTCCTTATGTCAAATTCAGAAACATTAGATTTGATAGTGGAGCACCAGGGTCAAACGCGGCCCAAGGTCAATCAGATGTTGATTTCCCCTTATTTAGGTTGGCAGATGCTATGCTAATGATTGCAGAAGCTTCCCTGCGCGGTGGGGGAGGTGCAGATGCTGTAGACCTAGTTAATCAGGTAAGAATAAGGGCTGGTGCAGCTCCTTTGGCAAGTGTCACACTTGATGATATCTTAGATGAGAGGGCCAAAGAACTTGCATGGGAATGTCATAGACGTACAGACCTAATTCGATTCGGTTTATTCACATCTTCCACTTATTTATGGGAGTGGAAAGGTGGAGTCTTAGGAGGAACAGGTGTCAGTGATGCTTTGAATATCTATCCTATACCAGCTCAAGATCTTGCAGCAAACCCTAACTTAAGGCCTACTCCAGGATATTAATTGAGAGTATTTTGTATTTAAAAAATATTAGAACTAGCTGCGCTTTGAATCTATCAAGCGCAGCCTTTTACCTATGATATTATGAAACCACATATAATTTTATTTTCTTTCGTTCTTTTACTGGTAATGTGGGGCTGTGATGAACTGGAAGAAATTACCATACAAGACTTTGGTAATGTTACCCCGCCTGTACTTTCCATTGAAAGTACAGATGTTACATTTGTCACTGAAGGTGGGAATACCATTCCTATTGCTTTATTTACTTGGGGGTTAGCCACTTTTGATGGTGTGTCTACCAATCCTATCAATACCCTGGAAATTGCTCGCGCCAATGATCCCAATTTCGGTACTACGCATAGGCAGTCTGCCTCTACTAGTCTTGAGGTAATGATGAATAGAGGACGGTTCAATACTGCAATTAATACACTAGGCCTTCAAGCCGGTCAAACTCATCAATTAATTGCGAGAGTTGTTTCTATAGTTAACATACCGAATAGACCAGAGGGGGAAAATCAGCTAAGAGCTGTATCTGAACCCATAGAATTTAACTTTACTATTCCACAAGAGTAGCAAATAACACTAGAAAGGAGCTTTTATTCCGTCCAATTGCCAAAAAAGGATGAATAAAAGTTCCTTTTTTTATCCTTTCATAACATACAAACAAACATGAGAACACTACTTCTAATTATCTCGATAACAGTTTTAATGACCCACTCCGTGTTAGGTCAGTTTACTTCAGAGCCACGAATATTTCTTCAAGGTGAAGAAATTACCTTAAAGGTTAATCTACTTGAAACCGCTACCTTCGCCAACGATACCTCAGGCTTTTTTTACCTTTGGACTTGGCAACCTTCAGATCCGGCTGTTGGAAATGGAACTTGGGGGTCTTCGAATCCTGACCTTCAGATGGATAAAGATAGCCTCGGTAATGTAAGCTTCACACTCGTTCCTGCAGAATTTTATACTGATTCGATAACTGATCAGATATCGTTTTTGGTTAAACGACAAAATGGTGATGATGGTCAAACTGCCGACTTTATACTTCCATACTTCGATCTATTCTCTTTTGATGGTACAGCTACTACCTTTCCAGAGGCTACCTTTTATGATGATGAATTAAGTATTATTTTTAATCTAGACCAAGCATTCAATTCGGATGGTTCTCCAAATACATCATTTTCTGGAACTGAAGACCTTTATGTTTTTGCTTATGCCAATGACTCAACAGTTATTCCATTGGGGCAAACTGGAAGTCAAGCAAGTGAGCTTTTGCAGCTTGAAAAAATAGGTGATACCTCCCTTTATCGTCTGACATTCCAACCTGATGAAGTATTTCAATCAGAGAGCTTTGGTGCACTATTTGAAATGAGCTATGTAATTGGGACCCAGGATGCCTCCAATTTATCATTTGATTCGAATGGTTCTCCTTTTAATCATGTCCTTGAAGTTGATCCCAATGCTCGCATCTCCCTGAGTGTATTTCCTTCTGACTTCAATGAAAATGAATTTATCAGTATCAGATACAATCCTGCATTAGAGGTTAATGAAGCGGTAAAAGCTCTTGATGAAGTGTTTTTAAGCGTTAGTGCGTTACAAGGAGAGTACAGTGCTATTGTGCCGTTTACGGATGAAGGTGATTGTTTAGTTGCGCGTTTTGTACCAAGAAGATTACTTGGGCTTCCTGGAAACATCAGCATTGAAAATTTGACGGTTCAAGCAACAGACGAATCAGGGGAGTTAAAAGGTGTTACCAGAACCTTTCAAGTAGCTGAGAGTAGCGGTGAAAGTGAATCAGCGAATAGTTTTTTCATAGATCCAGAGTTTGCAGCATCAGACGCACCTTTGAATCTTTTCTTTGATGCTACAGGTACATCGCTTTCCAATGCAGGCGACTTATACATATGGACTTGGAGTCCTAGTGATCCTCGTGAGGGTAATGGAGCTTGGACAAACTCAGCCGAACACATGAGAATGGAAAATGTAGGAGGAAACCTTTGGAAGTTCGACTTTGGAGGTGGTACGCCAAAAGATTTTTACTCAGCTACAGTTCAGTGGAATGAGGTTTCAAATGTGAGCTTCTTGGTGAAATCTCAAGATGGATCCCAGCAAACTTCTGATTTGTCTTTTTCCATAGTTGCTACTGCCGATGGACTTGTTTTACAGCGACAAAGACCCTCTACTCCTGAAAATATTCTAGACTTAGAGGGTGTGGCTGAATTAAAATATAGAACCTCACAGCCTTCTATCTTTTCTGTTTTCGTTGATGGTGAAGAGCTTCATCAAACAGAAGAAGAGTCTGACTCTTTTAATTATTTCTTGACCTTCGCTGATGTAGGTGATCTACAAGTAGTAATCCAAGCAGAAGCCTTAATAGATGAAGATACTATTCAAAATTCTGATACTTTGACTTATTCTATTATTCATATAGAAGAGGCGCCTGTTCCAGATGGACTTAAGATGGGTGCTAATTACTCAGATACTGAGGGTGAGGTAACGCTTCTCATTGAAGCACCTTTTAAGAACATTATTCAGGTGATTGGTTCCTTTAATGATTGGACCCCATCTGCAGCATACACCATGAAAAGAAGTCCTGATAGGAATTACTATTGGTTAACTATCAGTGGACTTGAAGAAGGAACGGAGTATCCTTATCAGTATTTGATCGATGGCGAAATTAGAGTAGCTGATGCTTATTCTCATAAAATTTTAGATACTTGGAATGACGGTTTTATTCCAAGTCGAATCTATCCCGATTTAATCAGTGTGCCTTCAGATCAGCCAGATGGTTTATATTCAGTATTACACCCAGGTAAGCCCAAATACAATTGGCGAGTACAAAATTTTGAAGCGCCTGCAAAAGAAGATTTAGTTATCTATGAGCTTTTAGTGAGAGATTTTACTGAAAATGGTGACTACAAAACGCTTAGGGATTCATTGAGCTATCTCAAAAGCCTTGGGGTAAATGCTATTGAATTAATGCCAGTCAATCAGTTTGAAGGCAATATTAGCTGGGGTTACAATCCAGCGACTTACTTTGCTGTTGATAAAGCTTATGGTCCAGAAGAGGAATTGAAGAAATTCATTGACGCTTGCCATGAATTGGGAATGGCCGTGATCTTGGATGTAGTGTATAATCACTCTTTTGGATTAGCGCCTATGTTGAGAATGTACTATGACGAGGCTCGTAATCAAGCGACAGCTAGAAATCCATGGTACTTGCAAGAGCATATCTTTGTAAATCCGGCCATGCGGTTTGGCTTCCCTTTTGATCATTCCTCAGAATCGTTCAGAAGGTTTATGGACAGCTCTTTGGAGTACTGGATGACAGAGTTTAAAGTAGATGGTTTTAGATTTGATCTTACCAAAGGTTTTACCACTCAGCCTAAGGGTATTGATGATGAATGGGGTAGCCGATACGATCAGGAGAGAGTTGATAATCTGGAAAGAGTTGCCAATGCAGTGTGGGAAGTGAATCCTAATGCTTACGTGATTTTAGAGCACCTCGCCGACAATTCTGAGGAGATGGTACTTGCCAACAAAGGGATGATGCTTTGGGGTAATATGCACGGTGCCTATACTCAGGCGGCACGTGGGAACCCCAATTCTAATATGGCAGATGGTCACTACCAAGCAAGAAATTGGCAGCAAAACAATCTAGTATCCTATCAAGAAAGTCATGATGAAGAGCGTATGACCTTCATTACCAATAACTCTGGGATGTCACAAGGTGATCATAATATTCGTGAATTACCGACAGGATTGAAACGATCAGAGCAAGCCGCTGCTTTTTTCTTTACTGTTCCTGGACCTAAAATGCTATGGCAATTTGAAGAGTATGGCTATGATTACTCTATCAATCATTGCCCTGATGGGAGCATTGACGGTAGCTGTCGTACTGACCCTAAGCCTGTCGTTTGGGAATACCTTGACGACCCTGATAGAAGGGTGCTTAAAGACGCCTACGCATTGCTTATAAAACTGAAAACAGAAAACGAAGTATTCAAAGATGGTGATTTTGAGTATGATCTTAATGGGGCAATAAGACACATTATTCTTAGACATAGCAGCATGAATGTGGTTGTGGTAGGTAATTTTGGTCTAGCAGATGCTACTATTGACATTGAAATGCCATCCACTGGCACATGGTATAATTACATGGACAATTTAGTGGTTAACTTTGCTGATGCAAATCAAAGCTTTGATTTAGGACCAGGGGAGTATTTACTGTTTACCAGTGAGCCTGTAAGAGAAGAAACACCGCTATCCATTGAAGAAGCAAGTCTTAGGGAATTACGAGTATTTCCGAATCCTAATAGGGGAGTGTTTAAGGTTCAATTACCCGAAAATGCTGAAGGGGCGCAGTTAAGTGTTCATTCTATGGATGGAAGAAAAATACATGATCAATTGATCACCGCAACTGAAATCATGCAAGGAAATATTGAGCTTGCACCTCGTCAAATGAATGATGGTATCTACATCATTCGTTTGCAAGGCGATGGTTTCAATATCACTAAAAAGTTTATTAAGACTAATTAGGGTATTGCAATGTCTGCGGTTTGTGAAATACCGGATGGCTCTTGAAGTCATCCGGTATTTTTGCATATAGCCGATTTTGCAATCGTTTTAAAAGCTCTATATAGAGGAAGTATGGCTCCTAAAGTTGCTCGATTTTAATTGATTCTTGCCTGGATCAATTTTTACTGAGGCTTCCCGTATAATAGTCTAATGTCAATCAATAAAACAAACACTATGAAAAACATGATCAACTGGCTAGGTAGTGTCGTGCTACTCATGTTGCTATTGAGTTGTGGGGAGTCTACTGAGTCCTCATCCCTCGCAAATAAAAAAGAAGAAACAGAGCGGTCAAATGAAGCCTCTGATAATAAGAAAGTAATTTATCAAGTGTTTACTCGCACATTTGGTAATCAAACTACTACTAACAAAATGCACGGTACTGTTGAAGAAAACGGTACAGGTAAGTTCAATGATTTTACTGTAGATGCACTTGAGGGCATAAAGGAGCTTGGCGTAACTCATATTTGGTATACTGGAGTGATTGCTCATGCTACAGCCACCGACTTTAGCGAGTATGGCGTGCCTACGGATAATCCGAGAGTCATCAAGGGGCGAGCGGGTAGTCCTTATGCTATAAAGGATTACTATGATGTCAACCCCGATCTCGCAGAAGAGGTAGATAAGCGAATGGATGAGTTTGAAGGCTTGGTGAAGCGTACGCATCAGCGTGGGATGAAGGTCATCATCGACTTCGTGCCTAACCATGTGGCTCGTTCCTACCAAGGCCAGCGGCAGCCTGAAGGTGTCACACCCTTGGGTGCTGAGGATGATAAAAGCAAAGCATTTGATGTAAATAATCATTTTTACTATCTACCGGGTCAGGACTTTCAAGTACCTGCAGCATACCGTCCGCTGGGGCTATCTGCCGAGGAGTTGGGAAGTTTGCCAGCCTACGAGGAGTCACCCGCTAAAGCAACGGGCAATGATGTATTTAGCGCAACTCCATCCGTCAATGACTGGTTTGAAACCATCAAGTTGAATTATGGTGTCGATTATCAAAATGGAGGTAAGAGGTATTTTTCCGCCACGGAGATTCCTGACACTTGGGAGCGAATGAAGGAAATTTTACTCTTTTGGGCCGGCAAAGGGGTGGATGGCTTCCGCTGTGATATGGCTGAGATGGTGCCTGTAGAATTTTGGGAGTGGGTGAGTGCAGCCTTAAAAGAAGAGTACCCTGATATTATATTGATTGCAGAGATTTATAATCCGGAGGCCTACGAGCCTTACATCAAGCAGGGAGGTTTTGATTATTTATATGACAAAGTGCAGACCTATGACAGCCTGCGAAATGTGATTCAAGATAGAGGCACAACCAAAGGGATTTCAGCATCGCTAGAGGCTTTAGTAGATGTGGAGCCACATATGTTGCGATTCCTAGAAAATCATGACGAGCAGCGGATAGCTTCTTCTTATTTTGCGGGGGATGCTTTTGCCGGTCTCCCTGCACTGGCTATTAGTAACTTGGCGAGTGGTAGTCCCTTCATGCTTTATTTTGGTCAGGAAGTTGGAGAACCTGCCACTGATGCCGCTGGCTTTAGCGATGCAGACGGAAGGAGTACCATTTTTGACTACTTCGGTATACCTGAGCATCAAAAGTGGATGAATGACGGGGCATTTGATGGCGGAAAGTTGTCGGAAGATCAGCTGCGCCTCAGAGCATTGTACCAAGAGATGATCCGAGTATCTACATTGAGTAGATTGGCTAACTCTGGGCCATTTACTTGCAGATTAGATCGATTGGAGTCCTCATCCCCCGAAAAAACACATAGCTTCTCTCGTGAAAATGATGAAGAGGAGTGGTATGTAGTTACTAATTTTTCCGACAAATCGACTGAGGTGACTGTAAAAGACTTAAGTGCAGACAAGGCTCAGATGATGTTTTATTGGAGAAAAGATGATAGCGAGGTGCCTGAAGAGATAGCGATCAAAGATGGTAATTTGAAATGGAGTTTAGACCCTTATGCTACCTTGGTATTTTCGTTGCGTAAATGAGGAAAGGGTAAAGTGAATATAAAATCAGACTAATTATGAAAAAGATAATCATCCTAATCGCGCTTTCATGGGTATTCAATGCCTGCGAAAGCTCAAAATTTAAAGAAGAGAGCAACTACTCTTCAAGTTATTCTGCCGAATGGCCAATGGCGACGAGCTATGAGATTTTTGTACGCTCATTTGCTGATAGCAATGGAGACGGCATTGGCGATATCAAGGGAATGACAGAGAAGCTACCCTATTTACAAGACCTTGGGATTAAAGGAGTGTGGTTGATGCCGATTCATCCTTCGCCTTCTTATCACAAGTATGATGTGATGGACTATAAGGGTGTGCATGAAGACTATGGTACCCTTGAAGACTTTAAAAAATTTGTACAGAGAGCTCATGAACATGATATTAAGGTGGTAATAGATTTTGTAATTAATCATACCGCGAGAGATCATCCATGGTTTCAAGAGTCGATGAAAGGGCCTGATAATCCATACAGGGATTACTATGTGTGGGCCAAAAAGGAGGATATAGAAGATGATATCAACAAAAAAGAAACCGCATTAGACTCTGACAATATAGAGCAATGGCATGAGGCACCCGACAACGAGGAGCTTTACTATGGCTACTTTTGGGGTGGTATGCCAGACTTGAATTTTGATAATCCTGAGGTGAAGCGCGAAATATTTGAAGCAGGAAAATTTTGGTTGGAAGAAGTAGGAGTAGATGGCTTTAGATTGGATGCAGCAAGGCATATTTTTCCGGATGAGCGCGCAGCTGATAACCATGCCTTTTGGGTAGAATTTCGCAATGAGATGAAAAGAGTCAATCCTGAGGTTTACCTAGTTGGTGAGGTTTGGGCTGACATGGAGACGGTAGCACCTTATTTGAGCGGACTACCTGCACTGTTCAACTTTGACATGAGCTATAAAATCGTGGAGGCCGTGCAGCGTCAATCTAATGAAGAAATTGCGGAGTATCACGCTAAGGTGATGAATTATTATCAGGGCATTAATCCTAATTATATCGATGCTACCTTCATTACCAATCATGATCAGCCACGGAGTATGAGTCAATTTGATGGGGATGTGAATAAAGGAAAGCTTGCTGCATCATTATTATTTACGCTGCCTGGCGCACCATACTTGTATTATGGTGAGGAGATTGGGATGTTGGGACCAAAGCCTGACCCTGAGATCAGAGAGCCATTTTTGTGGAAAGAGGGTGAGAAGGATGTTTATCGTACGAGCTGGATAGAGGCTAAAAACTCTAATGACGATACAGTCATACCAGCGAAAGTGCAGAGAGATGATAAAGAAAGCTTATTGAACCATTATAAAAGGTGGGTAGCTCTTCGATACAAAAGTGAAGCACTAAGCGAGGGTCGAATTGTAGCTGTAGCCACAGATAATCAGCAAATGGCTGTCTGGGAGCGAGTAGGTAAAAACGAAAGAGTCCTCGTGATACATAATCTTTCTAATAGTTCTCAAGCGGTATCAGAGGAGGTAGCTCGTAAATATGATTTGGGTAATAGAAAAATTATTTGGGGCAACATCAAAAATAATGAACTAGGAGCAAGAGAGTCGTTGGTGTTTTTACTTTAAAAACTTTTTAAATTCCAGATTAAAATAGGCATGTGGATTAATTTCTCATGCCTATTTTTTTGATTTATCAAATACTTATTTTTTTATGCAAACGCGGTTCAAACCCGTGCAATAATCTCTAAAATTCGACATTTTGAGCCTAAACCATTCTCACTTCCTTATTAGATTCATTGAGAGGTGGTCGAAAAAAGCGTCACTTGTCTGTCTAAAAATTCCGATGCATCGGCAATGCTTCTTAGGAACTTTCTGATTATTGTAAGTATGTTTTTTATTGAAAAGTAAAATTCTGTAGACCTATCCAATTATCAGAATAACAAGATTTTTATACCTGAGCTAAACTTTAAGCGTATTTGCCTATGTTAATCCGATATGATACAAGCTTTTTTTATTATTCAATTAAAAACATAAGTTAGTTATCGATTTTCTTCCTTTAAGCCTCACTTTTTTGTGATAATTCCTTGATTTGATCGTATTATTTTAATTTCTCTATGCAATAATGGATAGAACCGCTATTTGTTTTAATGTAAGTTTTTCATTAAAAAATGACTTTATATGAAGTTTGCTAATTATTTGTTGTAGTGATGTAGTTGTTTTGACTCACCTTTATATAGTTTTATACTTGTATATCAGTATTTTTCAGGAGTTTTTACTCATTTGTTTGACTGTGATCTAAAAAGTTTTACATTTGTAAAGGTATGTACTAAACAGGGTTTTTAAAAACTATTGAACTATGCGTTGCTCTCTTGTTATTTTTAGTTTGATTTTATTTTTTCTTTCAAGCAACTCAAATGCCCAAGTGATACGTCAGGCGAGTGAGAATGGTCAACTTTATGTTTTTCCTGATTCAGTGAGAATAATTGATGGTCTTGATCTTGGCGACCAAGTATCTGATTTTCAATTCAAAGATATTGAAGGACGTAAAATTGATTCTAAGCTTTGGTCAGATAAATTATTTATTGTTTCCATTTGGGATGGAAAAGCAAAAGACAGTAAAAAGCAATTACCCTACATCGAAGAAGTGATGTCTTCTTTTGAACTACATTCTGGGGTTGTATTTTTATCAATATGCGATTGTAAGGCCAAGAGATTGTCCAAATCGGTAGAAGGTGTAGCAGCGAGCGACAGCATTTATTTTGTATCTAGCAATACTAAAGAGATCGAAAAAATCTTTAAAACCTCAGTACCAAATTCTTTTTACCTAATAAAAAATAAGACTGTGGTAGAGAGTTTTGTAAGGCCAATTGATTCAAGTATGTATTCTCAATGGATGGTAAATAAAATCAATAATATCAAAGGCGGTAATTAATTTTTTATAAGGTAGAAAACATTTGATTATAAATCGAGAGTTTTAGGTTTCTCTTATATTATTTTATGCTTATCCGCAAGATTACATAAATATTTATGAGTGACATATTTTGACA
>JAFIEW010000106.1 GCA_020832375.1 Cyclobacteriaceae bacterium | reverse complement strand
CGGAACAAAGTAACAAGCTGTGTCTTTTCAGTGCGTATATCTATTGATGTAGTTAAGCGGATAAGCATAATATTAATTCGCTTAGGCATTTACTATTTTATTTTTTAGCCTATCAAGGGTTTAAATAATTCATTTTTACTAAACTTTTTTTCTATGAAATTACGATTTAAGCCCTTCCTATTTGTTCTTGTTTTAATTTTTAGCACCATCAATTTCATGGCTTGTAGCAGCTCTGATGATGATATTGATCCAATCGATAATACAAAAGATGGTGAGCAAAACGAAGGCGCACTATTAAACTTTGAGAGTGTAGAACTTGGTGCTCAAGAAACGGGAATAGATTTAAGCATTGATTTAGAAACGGGGGAGACTTACGCAATTGATCAAATGTCAGAAAATAGAGATTTGATTGACTTAGGGTTTTATTGGACAGGAAATCGCGGGCTTTTAATGTCATACCCTTCTGACTTAATGATTAGAATGAATATTACCGCCGTAAGTGGTTGGAGTAATAATGTTACAAAGTTTATTAGGTCTGAAATTTCTGAAGCCACTTTTGAGAACATTAGCTCTGCTGATGAGCTAGCCCAATTAGCGAAAGATGCTCTTGTAGAAGAGCTACCAGAAAGACTTTCAAATATTAACACTAGCCGAGGTAGGGTATTTGCTTACCAAACAGATGAGAATAGAAGAAATGGAACCTACGGATTGTTTATCCTTAGGAGTGTAGTAGGCGGTAGCGAGCCTACTGCCATTATAACAATCGACTTGAAAATCGCCAGCAATTAAAAATCTTAAATTTCGAAGCCAACATCCATTGTTGTTGGCTTTTTCTCCTTTTGTTAAAAACATCGTCTGCCGTGAAGCAGGCATTTATTTTTTGGTTGGTTACAGTATCGGCAAAGCTGATGTGGCGATTAAGGCGTGACCTCCTGAAAGGGCTAAAAGTAGTAAAGATTCGAGACGAGAAGGAGATGGTCTATTCATATTTCGCGATTTGTAGCTAGGGCTTGCTTAAAAACCAAATATGAAAAGAGGTCTATCCATCTTTTAGATCTTGATAATACAGGGTTTGGCTTTTTTCAAGCAAGACTTAAGCTTCATCAGTTATGGGCTTAGGCTTAAAAATTGTTATAAATTAGGCTTTTCAAAATGGTGATATTAACATTTTGAATTACCCGTGAAAAACCTGCCGAATGATATCGATCGATTTTAGCTGACCAAAGCCCTCAATTTGTTGCTTGAAATAAAGTAATAAGCCGTCAAGCAAAATATCGCGCTCTGCCTTTGTAAGTGAAGCTTTCAAATCTACCTCATCCCTCGCAAATAATCGATCTAATATTGCTGATTTTCTTCTCAAAGTAGGTAGGTCAATTCGCTCGTATGAGATGCTGTCCAAAAAGTCATCAGCACCTTGCAGTCCAAACCCTAACAGAATTAAAAAACCACTCAAAAACCTCAAGTGGAAATCGTAGCACTCGGCCGTTGGCATATCTTCTAGTAGTAAAATATGCTGCTTTACATATTCAAAAAGTGCGGTGTCCCCACTCTCTTCCCTCAAGCTTTTATCCAAAACCTCTGACAAGAAAAGAGCTAAACTACTTTTGATGCGGCTTTGTCCGATCGACAAGTTCAATACTGAAAGCCGAGCCTCTGATATGCGTTGTAGATCGTTTTTCTCTCGATGGTATACGACCATGTCTAATAAATTAAAAGGCTGGTATAAAGCAGCTTTACTTTTGCTTTTTGCAGTGCGTACACCATTTACAATGTAGCTCACTCTACCAAAGCGCTCGGTATATATGCGAGTGATAATAGAACTCTCTTTATACTTTATAAACCCTAATACGATCCCTTCTGTTTTGTAAAGCATCTTACTCTTTTCTAATGTTTAACCTAGCCTGTATGAATATTATAGGACAGCGACCTTACTGAGCTTGTCACACTAGAAGTCCTATCAATATGCTAAAGGTATTGATTTGTTTAATCCATTACCGCAATCTTACCTACGAAGTGGTCTTCATTATCGGCTGAGGTGCTAAACACTAGATAAATGCCTTTAGTCACTTGGCCACCCTTAGCATCTTGTTGACTCCATCGGGCTGTACCCCCAAAAGCTCGCGTTTCGAAAACCTTCCTTCCTGCCAAAGTAGTAATTTTAATGCGCGCATCTTGTGCAAGACCATCGATAATGATAGCTTGACCTACAGGAGCAGGTGTAGGAAAGATCCTAACATTTCCATGTATCCGATTTGCTTCAGAGGTGCCTTCGCGAAAAGAAAAAAGCCCACTTGGCGTAAGAATGAATACCTCGCCGTTGCGACCATCAATAGACAAGTCGAGAATTTGATTGTCAGGGAGTGGACTATTTTGCGTGGTAATATGATAAAAAGTACGATTAATCCCTTCTAAAAATACCCATAATCCATTGTTTGTGCCAATCCACTTACGGTTACCCGCATCTGAAGTAATCGTATTGATACGATCGCCAAATAAAAATAGTCGATTATCAACCACAGGTTGAGAGGTGATCGTTGGTGGATTTTGGAAGGCTCCAAAGGGTGAGGAAAAAAAGTTAATGCCTTGCTGATGGCTGATCCAAATTTGGCCTCTACGATCGGTATGCACGTCTGTCACAAGATTACTGCCTAATCCTCCCTGAGTACCGTCGGTCGAAAGGCGTTGTACACGGTTTTCAGCAAGCTGAAATGCCCATAGCCCGCCCATCTCCTGCGGCGACCTTAGCCAAAGATTTCCAGAGAGGTCACTATTTAATTGCGCCAACTGTGCGGATACTCCTGTTGGCAATTGGCGGGCAGTCCATTCCCCTTCTGTATTCAGGACTGCAAATCGCCTCGATTGACTTCCGTAAGTATAGATGTCCCCGTTCGGTAATCGCGTGATTAGATCGAGGTCCAAGCTGCCATCTGGGCGGGGGAGTAGCGTACTTCCAAAACTTTGCGCATCGTGCAGACTAAGGCCATCTTCAGGATGATATTTTAGTAGACCCTTTTCGGGAGCCGCTAGTAGTGCTTCTACTCTCAAGTCATCAACATGAAGGTCGAGCACAGGCCCTATTGATGATAAGCCTTCTGGTTCCTGCCATCGCCCCTCCTGAAAGCGGAGTACGGACTGCTTCTCTCGATCAAATATTGCCCATGTCTCTCCAAACCGGGAGGTAACTTTCCGAGGTATCCGCTGGGGCAGCCCGTTAGGAGTACGGACAGCTACACTTCCTTCTTGTAGCTGCACAAGGCCGATATTGGATACAGCAAGCCACCATTCAGTCGAGCTGCGCCGATAAAAATCGGCTATCTTGAAGCCTTCGCTGCCCACGACCCAACTTGATTGGCCAACATCCCACAGGCCTGAATCGGTGGCTATGAAAAGATCATCTCCCGCATGTTTAATTCGATTGATCTTAGCACTAAATGGCTTGGGAAGCATATCGAAGTTTCCATTTTCTGGGTTGAAAATATACCATTCATCTTCAGTAGCTACGTAATAGTCACCCTGCCATGATAGAATTGATCGCCACTTTGAAAACGCCTGCTCTCGACTCCATTGTGAGAAGTCCGCTAGGTTGAGATCTGCTGTTCTTGAAGCATAGATAAGTTCATTTTCTGCTAAAGCTACGATCCACTCCCCATTGACTTCTAGATCCACCAGCGCTAAGTTAGTGGCTGCTTCACCGAGGTTTAAAAAAGCATTGTTAACCTGCTGACTGTTGAGGTTGATTTCTATGAGGCCTTGCTCATTGGCAAGCCATAGCTCATTGCCATTGGCTCGCATGGCCCTAGTAGCTCTTGGCCCTACTTGCGGGGCATTGCGAATGGTATTGATCGTATTGATTTTTCTGCCTTCTAGTATGTCTATACCGCCCGATTCATAGGCAACCACGGTGCGCTGGTCCAGTACCATGGCCGCTGATGGCACTACATCACTCAGTCCCGTTACAGTACTCAGTCGTCGAACCGCACCTTCATCGGGCGAAACGCGAACGATTGCATCACGACTTAAATATAAAATTTCATCGTATTCGGCCATCACCGCCATACCCTCTGTATAGCTCAAATGCGTTCGCCATGTGCCAACGGGGATTTCTTGAGCATTTACTAGACTTACTGCAGTAATTAAAAAACAGATAGTAAAAGCGCCAAAAATTTTTTGGAAATAAGATGAAAAATGATTGTGCTGAAAAGGATTTTTATGAAAAAACATGAAATCTAATAATGGGATGAATCAATATGATGAATGAAATGACTAATGAGAACGAGCTTAAATTTAGTGAGATTCATCAACATCACCCAAAACTCAATGCCCTTTGCTTGATCTTTATTGGGTTTTGTTTGGGATGAGAACATGGTCGGAAGCCTACTCCTCTCATGAAGCCTCATTCCCCTTCTCAATTGAGGTTTATACTTAGATACAAGATTAAAGATCATCAAAAATTGATTGTTATAAGGTGATCATGTAGGTTGATTATTTTGATGTGTTCCACAATTACTACTCCCGCTATAGAGCAGCATTTTTTTCGGGTCATCCATCTATCGTGCTAGGCGCTATGCTTATTAAGCCAATATTGCTAGATAACTTTATCGTACGACCGCCTACGGGGTCGATGGTGAGAAATAATTTTTTCTATAGACAGGTGACCCCTTCGGAATCTGGATACATTTTAGTTTTGTAGATTTAAAAAGCCATGTCTCTTTTTATCAATAAAGGGAGGACTCTAAAAATGAATAAGCTTGAATGAGATCCATTATTCCTTACTTAAGATTGATCCTGTTGTGATTTGATGCGTCTAAATTAAGATAACTAAAACAATCACTATTTCATTGAGAACAAATGATCCTGAGGGTGGTCAACTATTTAAGGATTATGGCTAAAATAGACCACGACATTGTAGTTGGGGGAAGTAGATTTTGTTCTATGAGGTTTAACTGATGATTACAAAAATATTATTATGCTTATCCGCATAACTACATCAATAGATATACGCATTGAAAAGACACAGCTTGTTACTTTGTTCCGCCCTTTCAGGGCTAAGTCATGCTGTCTATTTCTCACAGGGCTTCGCCCTTTGCTTTGATATATAGCGCTTTCAGCGCTCTTAAAACTTAGTACTTATTTTGAAATTTAAGATGCAAACAAGCGGATATACATAAATATTATTATCCTACTAGCAAGGAGTAATGCGGATACATGACCCCGAAGGTGGTCGTATATGAAAATCGATGGTAAGCATGTTTGACAAATCTATTAAAGACTTTCAAAAATTGATGGGTATAACGCTATGATGTACAATCGATTATTTTTGATGTGTTCCACAATTACTACTTCTGGTATAGGCAGCATTTTTTTCGGATAATCGATCACTTTACATAATGATTATCCAATTAAATGCGCATCACAATATGAAACTTTCATCGCATTCATTTACACAGAGACTTTAAAACATAAAGTTGGCCTTAACTTTTCAATTGAGTAGATTCACGTCCTCATCCCCAGTAAAAAAAATTTATAGTTAATGCCAAAAGCAATATTTCTACTCAGCATGCTTTATATGAGTTTAAGAAAGGTATAATTTTCGTAAATTTGGGCGGTATAAACGCCTGTTAGGACTATCTTTCTGGTCAATAATGAAGTTACTGGACAATTAAACATATTTATACATGCTCAATCCGGAAGGTTTAAGTGCCTATAGCCGCGCCTTGGCAAAAATTCTTTGTGATCGATTTTACTCGGACGCCACTGTAGCTCATGGAGATGATTTATTGCACTTTTGTGATGTAAAGCAAATCAACTACATGATTATCAAGCGGCTGTTTGATAAATGGCAGCGCGAACTAGAAAAACTTAAAAGCCCCTACTTTAACTATAACCACCCTAAGGTAAAGGATGCCCTAGAGCACTTTATGAATGTGCTCAGCCAGAATATTCAAGTGAAGCGCCAAGACTTAAAGGATTTGGTAGTTGAGGCTTGTAGCGACACACTACTTCTTACAGAAGAGCCCTTCCGCTACTACCGTAAGGAAATAAATAGTACCGAGCGAAGTCGGCTTTCTGTACAGCGTTTGCGGATGCTAAAAAAATACATTCATATCAATACCTCAGTGCTAGACGAGCTGATTGCTCACTTTGAGCGCAATAAAGTATCTGAGGTCTTTAATGATGAAGCTTACGATATTTTGCTAGAAGTAGAGGATAAAATCCAGCTTTCCACAGCCGACACAGAAGCTCAGCTTCTAGCATTTGATAGCTTGCTTCCGCGTGCTAGCTTTCACCTGTATCAAGTGGAAACTGATGTTAATCAAGTGGCTACTTCTGATCAGATTGACCAAAGCCTCAATGAGCCCAAGGCAAATAAGCCGCCAGAAAGCTCCAAGAAACCCGCCCCCATCAATGAAAAGCTTAGTAGCGGAAAGCAGATGCTTCATGATAAACTATCGAAAGGCAAAAGCTCAAAACCTGATTTAGCTGCGAAAGAACAAAGTCGAAGAACTCAAAATTTGCATACCTCTGTGAGCATTAATCAGCGGTTTATGTTTGTCAAGGAGCTTTTTGGCGGAGATCAAGCCCTATTTACCAGTACACTCGATAAGCTAGAAAAGGCAGAAAGCCTCCATGAAGCACGCGATTATGTGGTTACTCACTTCGATTGGGATATCGAAAAAGAAGAAGTAGCGGAGTTCTTTGAATTGCTAGAAAGAAGGTTTTCTTAAAACCTTCTTCATCGATAAGTAGGTATTGTACTACTTAAAACTAATTCGACTAGTAAATTCGATTGAAGCCCTTTTTTAATAAATTTATGCGTTCATGATAGCAAGTCATATTAAACTAGAAGGTTTTATCTAAACATCTTCTTTTAACTAAAATCATTTAATTTTAATATACTTACCCGCATAACTACATCAATAGATATACGCATTGAAAAGAAACAGCTTGTTTCTTTGTTCCGCCCATTCAGGACTAAGTCATACTGTCTATTTCTCACAGTGCTTCACCCTGTGCTTTGCTATATAGCGTCTTCAGCGCTTTTAAAATATAATACTTCCTTTGAAATTTAAGATGCAAACAAGCGCATAAGTATAAATTTTAATTCGCATTTAGCGGTTAACAATAGTCGAACGTTTTTATTTATTGTAATGTGGCTTTGTTTCTTTATCATCCGTAAAATATAATAAATTGTCTTTTCAACAGCTTTTTTTCCGCAGCGGATTATTCATATCCATTATTTCAATATTTTGGTATGCCGCAGGACTTCATTTAAGCGGTATTGACCCTAAAGCTTTCGATCAGCAGCCGGGTGTTGTGCTGGTGTTTTTTGGCACTTGGTTTATTTATTCACTACACTACCGACTGAAATGGTTTAGCTTATTTATGCTATTGCCCACATTTATTGCGTCTATATTAGCGGGTTTTTTTAATGGCTGGCTCTATTTACTATTGTTGGCTTTAGGCGGGTCTATATCATTGTTATATCAAAAAGAAATTTTTGGCGTAGGTAATTGGAGAAAGTTGCCTTATGCAAAGATTCCATTAGTAGCCTTGGTTTGGGCACTTTTATTTGTGACGCCTGCTATTAGCATGCGATTTTCAAGTGTAGAATTGATCCTCATAAAATTCATTGGGGGCTTTGCTATTACTTTTGCCATTACGCTGATCTACGATTGTAAAGATATTTCTTTGGATAGGAAAGCTAAAATACCCGTGTTATATGACTTAATGCCTGTAAAAATATGGAAGCGAATCAGTTTTTTTATTTTTCTAGGTGGCGTAAGCTGCGTATATGTATTATCTAACATCCCTCTTTTCTATTTCCTTCTGCTACAACTTGCCTTCTTGCTTGTACTTAAAAGACACCAGTTTGGGCGTAATGAAGTTTTCTATTTTTTATGGGTAGATGCCATTTTACTATTAGTGGCTTTGGCTGTCTTATTGAGTTAAGAAAGCTTCGGCATCATTGATTAGTTAAGTTCATTACCGCTCAAATCAAGAGATGTAAATTTGATTGAAGGTAATTGCCGTTAAGAAAAAATGTACTAAATTATAATACAACAAATCTTTTTTCGCGTTTCTATCCACTAATGACATTCTCTAAAAGTACAGTTTGATTTGTATCTTTAGACTATTTAAAATAGAAATTTGGCGTTTATATTTATTTGATGTTTTAGCCTTTCATGATATTAAATTAAAGCATAAGTACGATGCTGTTTTTATTAAAATGCAATCAAATAGCCTTGCGTCATACGTTTTTCAAAAACCAAAAATACCATGAGATATATTTATCTATTTTTATTGATATTACCCCTCAACCTGAAAGCCCAAACTTCTGTGGAGGTGATTAAATGGACAGACATGGAGGTGATGTTGTCTCAGAAGAGCGATGTAGACAGGGTCTTTAACTTTTGGGCCACGTGGTGTCGGCCGTGCATTAAAGAAATACCTTATTTTGAGGAGGTGTATGCTGAAAAACAATCCATGGGTATGGAGTTGTATCTAATCAGTCTCGATGATGTAGAAAATGTAGAAAAGCGTGTCATTCCTTTTGTAGAAAGGCGTGGACTTAAGGCTACTATACTATTATTGGATGAAACAGATTATAATGCATTTATCGACAAAGTACACCCGAGCTGGTCTGGGGCGATCCCTGCCACCTTATTTTTAAGTAAGGAGGGAGAAAAGAACTTTTATGAAGGAGAGATGAATAAAGAAGAACTCACTTTAAAAATCGAAAAATATTTCCAACTATAAATAACAACCAATGAACAAGATAAAGATGATAGCAGTTGTCTTCGGCTTTTTATTCGCAAGCACTGCTTTTGCTCAAGAGCTCAAACCTGGTGATAAAGCGCCTAAATTTACTCTAAAAAACGTAGATAATCAGATGGTATCACTAGATGACTACAAAGATCAAAAAGGTGTCATCTTAATTTTTACTTGCAATCACTGCCCATTTGCTGTAGCATGGGAAGATAGAAAGATCGCTTTGCAAAATGAATTTGCCGCTCAGGGATTTCCAGTAGTAGCTATTAATCCAAATGATCCAAAAAAGCAGCCCGAAGATTCATTTGAAAAGATGCAGGAAAGAGTAAAAGAGATTGGTATCAATTACCCTTACCTTATCGACGAGACTCAAGAAATAGCGAAGGCTTATGGTGCCACCAGGACACCGCATGTTTACTTGCTTGAAAATAAGGGAGGTAAATTTGAAATAGCTTATGTAGGTGCCATTGATGACAACCATAAGGATGCCAAGCAAGTGCAAAAGACCTACTTGGCAGATGCTATTTACCAATTAGCGGCAGGAAAAGAAATTGCAAACAATTACACTAAAGCCGTAGGATGCACCATTAAATGGAAAGAATAATAAAAATAACACAATTATTTTATGTTAAACGCACCTTCGGGTGCGTTTTTTTTCTTGAAATATTAATATTTTTGTTAGCTACTACAAGAAAAGATCATTTTGATGTTCTGTAATATTTTGCAGGCAATTTCAGTTTTTCAAAATCCGAGCTTTACCAATCCCATCGTCATATCTTTCTTTAACCAATGCGCTTAAAAATGCTGACGCTGTGTGTGTTAAGTGAATATTAAGGATTAAAGTTGTTTGTTTATCCACAATTATAGATAAAAATTATTACTTGTTAAACACTTGTTTATGAGTGTGTTACAAATCTAGTTTATCAGATTGTGGATAACTCTTGAAATTTGTGGATAAAAAAATTTGACTTTTTGATGATCTTCTAAAATCACAATATAACCTATTTAAATAACGCATTTTGGTGATATGACGCTTAAATTATCCAATTTTCAATAGAAAGCGGACATGTTGTAGCAGCGCAAATCATTATTTGATCAAGTGGTTTTTTTAAGCTAAACATATAAAAAGAATTTACTTCTAATGTGGGGTTCTTATTAAAATGCAAAAAAATAATTAGCCATTTATTTGGATTTATGAAAAAGCTTCATTTACCTTTGTAGCATACTTCAAGATCAACTCCCCATAAGAGTTTGATTTTATAAAGAAGAGTGGAGAGACAGGCTCTAAGAAACTCTAGCAACCCGGAAAATCCGAAGGTGCTAACTCCTGACCCTAAGCAATAAGGGAAATATAAAATTGAAACAGATGAAAGCTATCCATTTTGCTCTTAAGAAATTATCATTCTCACAATTCGTAGAGGAGTTGAACCTTCATATCTTTTTTTTTCTAGCCAAGGTCAATAATAGTTCTGCCAATATGCTGAACTGTTGTTGCATGATGCGCTAGGTGATTCACTCCTTACCGCTTATCCTGTTGTATCTAGGTTAAGTTATTAGAAGTGATCACCACCTCCTTTGCATATCATTACGGTATGCCTCCCATTCGCTTTATCTATATTCTTCAAATTAAAATAAAACAGCTATGTCTCATTCAAATTTCAAATTCGAAACTTTACAATTACATGCCGGTCAAGAAATAGATCCTACCACAGGTTCACGGGCCGTACCGATCTACCAAACTACAAGTTATCAATTCAAAGATGCTGCTCATGGAGCTAATCTATTTGCGCTTAAGGAGTTTGGTAATATTTATACACGAATCATGAACCCTACTACCGATGTGTTTGAAAAACGCATCGCAGCACTCGAAGGGGGTGCAGCGGCAGTAGCAACTTCTTCTGGGCAGTCGGCACAATTTTTGGCCTTACATAATATTCTGCAAGCTGGTGACAATTTCGTGACCTCTAAACACCTCTACGGCGGTACGCATAATCAGTTTAAGGTTACTTTCAAGCGTTTCGGCATTGAGGCTCGCTTTGCAGCTACTGATGAACCTACAGATTTTGAAACACTTATTGACGATAATACCAAAGCGATTTACCTTGAAAGCATTGGAAACCCAGAGCTATATATTGCTGATTTTGAAGCCATCAGTGCAGTAGCTAAAAAGCACGGCATACCACTTGTAGTGGATAATACCTTTGGCGCTGGCGGATATCTTTTCCGGCCATTAGAACATGGAGCAAATGTGGTGACGCATTCGGCTACCAAGTGGATCGGAGGCCATGGCACTAGTATCGGAGGTGTGATTGTAGATGGCGGTAACTTCAACTGGGGTAATGGTAAATTCCCTCAATTCTCTGAACCTTCCGAGGGATATCATGGATTGAACTTTTGGGAGGTTTTTGGTGAAGGTGGGCCTTTTGGAAACATCGCTTTTGCTATTCGCACAAGAGTAGAGGGACTTCGTGATTTGGGTACTGCGCTCAGTCCATTCAATGCTTTTCAGTTGCTGCAAGGACTCGAAACGCTTTCATTGAGAGTAGATCGCACCGTGGAAAATGCCCTCAAAATTGCCAAGTGGCTTGAAGCTAGACCTGAGGTGGAGAGTGTCAATTATCCCGGACTGGAGTCAAGCCCATACCATGAGCTTGCTAAGAAATATCTTAAGAGAGGCTTTGGTGGCGTGCTCACATTCAAACTAAAGGACGGTAAAGAGCAAGCGGAAAAGTTTGTTAACTCGCTAGCTTTACTTTCTCATGTTGCCAATGTTGGTGATGCGAAGTCATTGATCATCCATCCTGCTAGCACCACCCATCAGCAACTCAGTGAAGCAGATCAGAAGGCTGCTGGAATCCACCCTGCCATGTTGCGTATTTCCGCTGGTATCGAGCACATTGATGATATACTCAACGATCTAGAGCAGGCATTTGTGAAGTCTTCGCCGGGTGTGTTGGTATAGGCTTTTAAATTTTATTAGCGTGGGATGAGGGAACCACTTTAAATGCCTATCAGTAGCAGGCTCACTCTCTGATTTGAGCTGGTAAAAAAATAGGAGTTAAGGGCTTAAAATGAGGCTAATTGATACTAGAGTCGCTTCACTTACCCCCTCATCCCACGAAAAACAAAAATTACCCTTAGCATGAGTATAAATAATTAGAATGAGGGTATCACAGAAAAGAAGTAAAATGATTGATCGCAGCGAAACATATCGTAGTCAACTGGATTTCACGCTAGAAAGCGGAGAGAAGCTTGCCACTCAAGAAATCGCTTATCGGCTATTTGGAAATCCTAAAGGAAAAGTCGTGTGGATTTGCCATGCACTCACTGGCAACCAGTACGTGGAAGAGTGGTGGTCGGAACTGGTAGGCGAAGGTAAAACATTTGATCCTAGCGAATACCTCATTGTTTGTGCCAATAGCTTGGGGTCATGCTACGGCAGCAGTGGCCCCACTTCCCTACAGGCTGAGGGTGATTATCAGTATTTTCACCGATTTCCTCTGGTAAGTACGAGAGATGCAGCACGCTTTTTCGAGTTGCTACGCGAACACTTGAACATCAACCACATCCACTGCCTGATAGGAGGCTCTTTAGGCTGTCAGCAAGCGCTAGAGTGGAGTAGGGTTCTTGGCGAGAAGTTAGAAAAGCAAGTATTGATTGCCGGCAATGCTTTCCACTCAGCATGGGGAACAGCATTTAATGAAAGCCAAAGAATGGCCATACGGCAGGATCCCTGCTGGATTGGTAATCATGCGCTTGCAGGAAAAGAAGGTCTAAAAGTAGCTAGAAGCATTGCCATGCTCTCATATCGCACCGCTAGTAAGTACAATGAGCAAGCACTCAGCAATCAAGAGGATCCTTTTCGTGATGCACCTGCGGCCTCTTACCAGCGATACCAAGGACAAAAACTGGCAGACCGCTTTAATGCTATTAGCTATTACCGACTCACTCAAATGATGGACAGTCACAACTTACTGAGAGGTTATGATAGTGCCCAAGAGGCTTTTGCACCCATCACCGCCGAGAGTTTAGTAATCGGTATTTCTTCGGATATTCTCTTTCCTATTAGTGAGCAGAAATACTTGGCAGAGCATCTTAAAGATGCTCACTATCGAGAAATCATTACCGACTTTGGCCATGATGGCTTTTTGGTAGAATACGATCAACTTGAAAGGTTTTTGGCAGAATTTGGATTTGAGAGAAAACAAAAACAAGTCGCTCTTTAAGGATTGAAAATCAATTTGCTTTCGATATAAAACATAATTAACCATTGATTGATGAAATAGGCAAAGCGGTAGCCAGTGGTCTTATAAAACCATAGGGAACCCTTTAATTCTGATCGGCGCTGTGTGTATGTTCAGAAAAAGCATCAATCATCAATAAATATTAATCATATGAGTACACAAAAAATTGGCCTTTTAGGCTTTGGCTGTGTGGGCGAGGGAGTCTATAATATTTGTCAAAATGGAAGGTCCAATTCATTTACAATCGGCCCGATAGGAGTAAAGAGAAAAAATGTAAAGCGGATACTTCCTGAGTCACGTTTTGAATTTCAAGCAGAAAACCTGATTGAAAATGACAATGACCTTTATATTGAAGCCATCAGCGAGACAGATGCTGCTTATGACTTTTTTCGTAAGGTACGCGAACAAGATAAGCCGATAGTACTGGCAAGCAAGAAAATGGTTGCAGATCACTTGAAAGAAATTGCCGATACGGCAGTAACAAATCCACAGTCTATTGCATGGGAAGCCACCTGCTGCGGGGCAATACCTGTTGTGCGAACCATAGATCAGTATTTTGATCAAGAAAAGATAAAATATCTAGGCGGGGTTTTTAATGGGTCTTCCAACTACATTCTTACTCGCCTGCACGAAACTGAGCTCGATTTTGATCAAGCCTTACTACAAGCGCAAGAGCTAGGTTTTGCCGAGGCAGACCCCTCGCTTGACGTAGATGGTTGGGATGCAGCCAATAAATTGAGTATTCTGATATTACATGCTTTTGGTCAGATCATTCATCCTCGCGATATATGGGTAAAAGGCATTCGTCAGGTGTCGAAAAAGCAAGTTTCTCAAGCACAGAGAAATAAGCTGAAAATAAAATTACTTGCACATGCTCAGCTCAATGAAGACAATGAACTTCAGGCCTTTCTAGCACCTAGCTACGTGCCAGAAGAGCATCCGCTCTACAGCGTAGAAAATGAGGATAATGCAGTTAGTCTGGACGGGGAGTATTCTGGCCTTCACCTCTTTAAAGGCAAGGGTGCCGGTAGCTACACCACAGGGTCGGCAGTAATTGCTGATGCGGAGTGGCTGAAAAATGGCGGTGGATACAAGTTAAGTAAATATAAAGCACAAAGCAATGTGAGACTCTCTCAAGAAAGCACTATCAGGGTAGCAATTAGTGGTCATCACATCCCCAAAGATATATGGACGAAATTAGAGCATGCTGAGGAGGGCCATGCTAGTGGAAGCATCGCTTTAAAATCTCTCAAAGCACTTTCTGAAAACCGTCCTGAACTGAGTATTATCTCTTTAGAGCTATTGGCTAGTGATATAAAGCTCATTTGAAAAACATCACTAAAAGTGGACGCCCAAATACAGCTGCTAGGTGCCTTTTAGTACCTAATAAAAGACCTTGTTTAATTTTCTGTTTTTGTTTGTGATGATGAAAAAGCTCAACATATTTGTTGGGCTTTTTTTAGTATGATGCGTATCCGCTTGTTTTCACCTTAAATTTGAACCTGGATTATGTATTAGGATTCGTAATGAGCGTACAAAAAGCAATAAAATCAAGTTTTTAGGGTCTGCTTAAAAACAGCTAAATTGTTGATAAATAAATCATAAAGTTTAGACTTTATTTATCTGAGTGCATAGTTTTTAAGCAAAAATGGCGAAAATGCTTGCAC
>JAFIEW010000193.1 GCA_020832375.1 Cyclobacteriaceae bacterium | reverse complement strand
CAATCTAGGCAATTTAACCTGCTATTGATTAATGACAGATTCAAAACGCCAACAACTTAAATCTTACAAAAAATATTTCAAACCTTCTGAAGTAATTAATTATAGCACAATGACCAATGACCGTTACCTAAAACCAAAATAGCTAAAACTCACAAGATCAATTTTAAATCGTATAACTATTCACTTCTCACTATTCACTACTCACTATTAACTACTTACTATTCACTACTTACTACTCACTACTCACCACTCACTACTCACTATTCACTACTCACTATTCACTACTTACTATTCACCAAAAACCACGGATTCAGCAAATCTTCTCTGTTATATCTTAAAGGAATTTTATCCGGATAGATGAGGACCTGTCCTCCTGCGGCTTCTACCACGGCTTGGGCGGCGGCAGTGTCCCACTCCATGGTGGGTGCAAAGCGTGGATACAGCTGGGCGGTGCCCTCGGCAACTAGTAAAAACTTTAGAGAAGAGCCCATGCTCACCGCTTCGGCATCGGGATATTGGGCAATGAAGTCAGCCGTCTCAGGACTTAAATGCGAACGACTCGCCACAATGTTCTTGACCTCCCCCCTATCCACTTGAATCGCCCGCGGCGCTTGTCCATCCACTTGCTTGAAAGCTTGCGCTCCCTGAGTCCCATACCAAACTGTTTGCAAAACAGGTGCCAAAACCACTCCTAGCACCGGAATATTTTTTTCAATCAAGGCAATGTTGACCGTAAACTCTCCATTTTTCTTGATGAACTCCTTGGTGCCATCCAAAGGATCAATGATCCATAGCTGCTCCCAGTTTTTTCGTTCCTCATAAGGAATCTTGGCTCCCTCCTCACTTAAGATGGGGATCTCGGTGCTTTCCAAGATCGCCACAATGGCCTCATGCCCCGCTCGATCCGCCAAGGTCAAGGGGGAGTCATCCACCTTCGCCTCCACCCCAAAGTCACCACTTTCGTAGATTTCCATGATGGCCTTCCCCGCAGCTTGAGCAGCTTGAAGGGCTATATCGAGAAGTTGTTTGTGTTGCATATTGTGAATAGTGAAAAGTGAATAGTGAATGGTGAATGGTGAATGGTGAATAGTGAATGGTGAATAGTGAATAGTGAATAGTGAACTATTAACTACTTACTATTGACTACTGATTTACTTGTTTTTAAGAAATTTGATAAGACCAAAAATCATTTTTGAAATCTCTTCCAGTGATTCAAGTAACACATTTATTTCACCTTGGTCACTTATTTGTATTTTATTAGATATAATCAATTGAGTTTCTAACTCCGCTGCACTTCCTAATGCCACATATAAAAATTGAATAAACTCCTTATCGTTTTTTCTAGCGGCACCTTCAGCAATGTTTGAAGGTATAGAAACTGCAGACCTTCTAATTTGGGAGCTCAAACCATAAGTTTCTTCTTTCGGAAAAGACTTTGTAAAATCATAAATAGAAGCGACGAAATCTACCGACTTTTTCCATGCTTCAAAATCTCTATGTGTTCGCACAGGATTTATCATTTAAATAAAAAATTAAGTATACACTATATTTTGATCCATACTCTTTACTCACTACTTACTATTCACTACTTACTATTCACTACTCACTGCTCACCGTTCACCGTTCACTAAATAATCATCCCCGCAGCGACGGTCTCTTGCGTGCCTTCGTCGATGAGGATGACGGATCCGGTATTGCGGTTGCGCTTGTACTCGTCAAAGAAAAGCGGCTGCGAACTGCGGATCTTGATACGCGCAATATCATTCATCCCCACCGACTCCTGATGCTCGATGCGGTGGAGGGTGTTGACATCTACCTTATACTGTATTTCTTTCACCATCCCCAAGCACTCCTTGGTCGTATGCTTGATGATGTATTTGGAGCGGGAATGAAGGGGTTTGTTGCTCATCCAGCAAACCATCACGTCCAAGTCTTGCTCTACCTTCGGCTGATTGTTGGGGCGCACGATCATGTCCCCTCGGCTGATGTCGATCTCGTCATTGAGGGTCATCACCACCGACATGGGCGAGAAAGCCTCTGCTATCGGCTTACCGTCCAGCTCGATGCTCTTGATGGTGGATGTGAAGCCGGAAGGTAAAATCTTCACCTCATCCCCCGCCTTAAAGATACCTCCTGCAATGCGGCCGGCATAGCCACGAAAGTCTTGATGCTCGATCGTCTTCGGTCGGATCACATACTGCACGGGAAAGCGGCAGTCGATATGATTTTGGTCGGAGGCGATGTGTACATTTTCGAGGGCATACAATAAGGTAGAGCCCTCGTACCAATCCATGTTTTTGGATCGATCCACCACATTATCTCCTTTGAGTGCGCTGATGGGCACGAAGCTGACGTCCTTCACCTGCAGCTTGGTGGAGAAGCGCTTATACTCCGCCACAATCTCATCATAGCGCCCTTGGTCGTAATCCACCAAGTCCATCTTATTCACACAGACGATGATGTGGGGGATACCCAGTAGGGATGCGATGAAGGAATGGCGGTAGGTCTGCTCCAGCAGTCCCTTGCGCGCATCAATCATGATGATGGCCAGGTTGGCCGTACTGGCGCCCGTCACCATATTGCGGGTGTACTGCACATGACCGGGAGTATCGGCGATGATAAACTTCCGCTTGGGAGTGGAGAAGTAGCGATAGGCCACATCGATGGTGATGCCCTGCTCCCGCTCCGACTTCAAGCCGTCGGTCAATAAGGAAAGGTCAACATAGTCGAAGCCCTTCTTCTTGCTCGAGGCCTCCACGGCATCTAGCTGATCCTGAAAGATGGCCTTGCTATCATATAGCAATCGACCAATTAAAGTACTCTTTCCGTCATCTACGCTACCCGCTGTGGTAAAGCGTAGGAGTTGGTTTTCTTGTTGCATTCTCGTGATTCGTGATTCGTGACTTGTGACTTATGGGTGGTAAATAATTTATTTTGTAGCTTTCAATGATCAGTCATTGTGGAAATACTGATTATTGAGCTGTTGTTGTTCATTTTGGTTCATTTAGACTCCCTTCTTTTAATAAGCCGTCATTAGTCAATAGGGATGGGTTATGACTTTATTCCTATTTGATGGTTACTTAATTTATTTGGCTTTTTTGCTTTTTCTTGGCAGTCACTAGCTTATGGGACTAAATACAGATTCGAAACATCAAAACTAAAAACTCACTAAAATATCTATTTTTTAAACTGAAAAACCACATCACCTAACCTTACCTACTGAATTGATAAATCTATTTAATTTAATCGCAAGATTTTGAAGATCACTATTCATTTTATTGTATTCAGCATCCTTTATAAGTCCCCTAGTATGTGACTTTTTCAGCCAAGTTATCGTTTCGTATATTGATCCCCGAGCATAATAATAGAAGTGCTTAGACTCTTTGAAATGATAGCGACCATAGCCCTCGGCAATATTGGCTGCTATTGAATCCGTAGATCTTACAAATTGATCACCTACAGTTTTCTTTTCAAAATAATTCCACTTTTCAACAATCTTCCAGACCTCTTCACCTAATTCAAGTGAAATTTGATAAATTTTAAGATCATTCAAATTCATTTTTGCAATCTAGGCATTTTAACCTGCTATTGATTAATGACAGATTCAAAACGCCAATAACTTAAATCTCACAAAAAATATTTCAAACCCACTGAAGTAATTTGTTAACACACAATGACCAATGACCGTTACCTAAAACCAAAATAGCTATTCCTCTCAAAACTATCTTTAAATCCCTAAAACTAACTACTCAACACTCAATGACCATTCACCATTCACTATTTACCATTCACCATTCACCGTTCACCGCTCACCATTCCCTAAAAATACCCCCCCTTCTTTCTGTCTTCCATGGCGGTTTCGCCACGCTTGTCGTCGGCGCGGCCCCCGCGCTCAGTGGTGCGGGTGGTGGCGACTTCTTCAATGATCTTATCATAGGTATCGGCAGATGATTCTACCGCACCGGTAATCGGCATGTCCCCACAGGTACGGAAGCGCACCTGCATATTTATCACTTCTTCACCTGGCTTGAGCTGTAAAAACTCGGAATTCGCCAGTATCACCCCATCCCGAATGACGCAGTCGCGCTGATGGGTGAAGTAGAGCGAGGGCAGCTCGATTTCTTCAAGTTTGATGTACTGCCAAACGTCCATCTCCGTCCAATTAGAAATTGGGAATACGCGGAAATGCTCGCCTTGCTGCTTATGCCCATTGAAGAGGTTCCACAGCTCGGGTCTTTGGTTTTTAGGATCCCACTGTCCGAAGTCGTCACGGTGTGAGAAGAAGCGCTCTTTGGCACGTGCCTTCTCCTCATCCCTACGCGCACCACCCATGGCGGCATCGATTTTATACTGCTCGATGGTGTCCAAAAGGGTGACGGTCTGCAAGGCATTGCGACTGGCATTGGGTCCTTTCTCCTCTTGAGCACGTCCCTTGTCGATGCTTTCCTGTACCGAGCCCACAATCATCTCGACGCCCAGCTTCTCTGCCAAAGCATCGCGGAAGGCGATGGTCTCGGGGAAGTTATGACCGGTGTCGATATGCACCAATGGGAATGGGATGCGTGCCGGATAAAAGGCTTTTCGCGATAGGTGCGCCAATAAGATAGAATCCTTCCCCCCTGAAAAGAGGAGTGCCGGATTTTCAAATTGTGCTACCACTTCTCGGATTACAAAGATCGCCTCCGATTCTAATTCTTTTAAATGATCTAGGTAGTATGACATAGCTTATGGGTGAACGGTAAACGGTGAACGGTGAACGGATTGCTGTAAAATTACAGTACTTATTTTCACCATGATGATTTTATTGCCTAGTATTATTTTGAAATTACTCTGTCACCAATTTACCTATTGAATATTGTTTTTATGTGATAATTTATTGAAGATGGAATAATCCATTATTCTATATCCTGATTAATTTTAATTGTTAAGGATTTTTTAAGTCCGAAGATCAAGGATTTAGCTCGATCAATTATTTTTAAAAGTTCGTTTGCCTCCTCTTCCTGTATAAGTTTTAGCCTTAATGATAATTCTATTTGTGTGTCTAATTCCGATAAGGAACCTAGGGCGATCGTTAAAAAATTGATGAAATGTTTTTTAGATCTTCCTACTGCACCTTCAGCTATATTTGAAGGAATAGATATTGCCGCTCTTCTTATTTGTGAACTTAATCCAAAAGTTTCTGACTTTGGAAAATTAGCAGTTAAAAGATAAACACGCTCAACTAATTGCATAGAAACCTTCCAAGCGTCAAGGTTTTTATAGGGTGTTTGTGATTTTTCCATAATTACTTTTAGATCATTGAACCATTTACCGCTCACTATTTACTGCTCACTGTTAACCGCTTACTGTTCACCGCTCACCGCTCACTGCTTACCGCTCACCTCTTACTGTTCACCGTTTACCGCTCACCGTTTACAGCTTACCGCTCACCGCTCACTATTTTAACAATTTCTTCAACAATTAATTTTACTGCTTCTTCCTCCTTCATCTGCAAGGTATCGATCTTGATAAATGGATCGGTGGGGGCTTCGTAAGGGGAGCTGATGCCTGTAAAATCTTTTATCTCTCCCGCTCGGGCCTTTTGATACAAGCCCTTCACATCCCTACGCTCGCATTCAGCTATGGGTGTATCGACAAAAATATCGAAATAACGGTCAGCACCGACTGTCTGACGCACTAACTCACGCTCCTTTTCTAGGGGGGAGATGAAGGCCGCCAAAACGATCACACCAGCAGAAAGGAATAGCTGTGAGACCTCCGCCAAGCGCCGGATGTTCTCATTGCGGTCAGCGATGCTGAATCCCAAATCTTGATTGAGGCCGGAGCGCACATTATCACCATCCAAGAGGAAGACATGATAACCCTGCCGATGCAGTTGGTACTCCACCTGTACCGCAAGCGTCGACTTCCCCGATCCCGAAAGGCCGGTAAACCAAAATAGCGCAGGATGTTGCTTCAACAGCTGCTGCCGCATCTCCGCACTCACTTTACCTTCAAATGGGTAGATATTGTTTTTCATATTTTTTTTACTCGTGAGTAGTGAGTAGTGAGTAGTGAGTAGTGAGTAGTGAGTAGTGACTAGTGACTCCTGATTTGTGAGTTGTGAAGCGTGAATCGGTAATCGTGAACCGAGAACATTTACGATTCACCATTTACCATTCACGATTTACCATTTACTATTTACCATTCACCAGTTACTATTCACTATTTACGATTCACCATTTACCATTCACCATTCACTATTCACCATTCACCATTCACCATTTACCAATCACCAACAACCACCCCCCTACAATCACTACATAGATGATGCTGATGGGGATGCCGCTGCGGAAGTAGTCTTTGGAGCTATATTGACCGGCAGCCATGACCATCAGGTTAGTTTGGTAGCCATAAGGCGTCAAAAAGTTTCCGGAAGCCCCGAATGCCAACGCCAGAAAGAGCAGATGCCCCATCTCTGGGAAGGCACGTGCCGCAGCTACTGCCACGGGAAATAAGATCGACAGGGCCGCCGCATTGGTCACAAAGCTCGTCAGGAGCAGGGCCAAAAAGAACAATGCAAAGAGCAAGACGAAGGGATGCTCCATCCACCAAGGCTGCTGCAGGAAGTGGGTCAGCTCCACCGCCAATACCGATTCACTCACCGCATGACCGATCGCCAAGGCGGCCGTCAGCACGATGAATAGTTCTAGGTCGAATTCCTTTTTAATATTTTGCAAGCTGCCCAACTTTGCCAGCAGCTGTATGGCCAAGCAAGCGAAGGCGGCAGGTAATAAGGGCAGGCCACCCAAAATTCCCGCTATAAGTACGAGTAAACTGCCATAGTTGGCAAGCTTTTGTCCTTGGCTGAGCGGAACTTCCTTGGCCCGATGGCTGAGGAAGATCAACTCCTGCTGCCGATTGGCCTCATGTAAGCTCTTGGCATTGGATAATAGCAATAGCACGTCCCCCCGATAGATGGGGGTCTCCCCGATATTTTGAAAGATCTTCTTGCCCCTTCTAGTGATGGCGACGATGCTGGCATTGAAGCGCTTGCGGAAGTTGGACTCATTCACCGCCACCCCATCCAAGTCGGAGTCGGCAGGGATGATGGCCTCGGCAAAAGAAAAGTTACTCAGGTCGAGGTGGTCACTCTCCGGCAGCTCCAGCCGTTGATCTTCTTTGATGAGGTTAAGGATGCCCTCCTTGCTGCCCGAAAAAAAGAGGCGGTCGCCCGACTCCAGCAGCTCTTCCGGTGCTACCGGCGAGATGCGTCGTCCCCCGCGCTCGATCTCTACGAGAAAGGAGTTCTTCAACTTACGATAGCCCGCCTCTGCTACCCGCATCCCATGCAAAGCACTCCTCTGCGGCACCCATGTTTCGAAGATGAAGTCTTCCCCCGGCAGCTGATCGATGAGGGCGCTATTGGGATGAGCCGGTAATTGGGCATAGCCCCGCACCCAAAAATACAGCATGCCACCAAGCAGCACGAGCATACCCGGAATGTATAGGTCGGCGGTGCTCAGCAGCCGAAAGCCTTCTTTTTCTAAGAAACCATTGAGGATGAGTGTGGTCGAGGTGCCCACTACGGTGATCATCCCCCCTAAAATTGCTGAAAAAGAGAGGGGAATGAGAAATTTAGAGGCCGATACTTCATGCTGCTCCGACCACTGCCGCACATAGCCCATGAGGTAGGCCACAATGGGGGTATTATTAAAGAAGGCCGAAAGTGAACCAGTGAGCAGGCTCAGCTTCAATAGAAAAGGTTTCGGTCGGCTTTCACCACCTAGCAGACGGTCGAGGAAGGCAAAACCAAAATTTTCTCTGTAATTGTTAGTGACGGCTATCAACAAAAAAATTAAAATTATTTGCGGATTGGAAAAGCTGATCAGGTATTCTCGCCAATCCATGAACCCAAAAGCGATGAGCACAATCAGGAAGCCTAAGAAGACGATGCTCAGAGGCAAGCGTCCGCTGACGAGCATCCCAATAAAGAGGACTAATAAGGCAGATAATAAGATCAATTCACTCATTCAACTACCTTCAGAAGGTCGGTCATTATACAGCTTCGCCCCTTCAGTCCCATGGTAGACTTAGCTTAAAAAAGGGAATTTGTCGGATCAAAAATCAAAAATAGTAGGTAATAAAAAGGATACCTAATTGTTTCACGAAATTATGAATATTTTTTGGCATGTCAAGGATTTTGGTGATTGGTGAGTGGTGAGTAGTGAGTAGTGAGTAGTGAATAGTGAATAGTGAATGGAGAAGTAGAATTATAGAGGGGTAAACAGTAAACGGTGAGCGGTAAACGGTTAACAGCTTACAGTTCACTGATAAAGAAGGTAGAATAGTAGAGAAGTAGAATTGTAGAGGTGGTCATGCAATGGTCATTCATTAGTTATGCAATGGTCATTCGGTGGTTATGCAGTTGTAGTTGATGGACTTCGCCTTCATTGCCATGTGGCTTTAGCCCGTGGATTTAATGGTCGAGCCCTGTAAGGGTGAGATGCAATAGCCTAGGGTGCAGCCCTAGGGTTTGGTCATGGAATGATCATATAATCGTCATGCAGTTGTATTTCGAGACTATCGGTTCGATCCTGGCAACCTGATAGGCCTTGCAGGATAGTCATACACGAAATCGGTACGCCAGCGAAAAATAGTAAATGTCAGCTGATCACCATTCAGTAAACCCTCCAAGGGTTTGAAACCCTTGGAGGGTTTTGTGTGTGAGGTCAACTTCAAAACATTTTTCATCTCGAAATCCTAAAAATCGTGTTCAAGACAAAAATAAAATGTGAGCTACTGTAGCCTAGGGTGAAGCCCTAGGGATTTTTTTTGCATTTACACCAGCGGAGTCAAGCCATAGTAATACAAGTGTCATACAATGGGGATTAGGGATTAGGAACTGGGGATTAGGGACTAGGCGGTAGTCATGCAATGGTCATTCGGTAGTTATGCAGTTGTGCTTGATGAACTTCGCCTTCCTTGCCTCTGGGTGTTTAGGGATTAGGAATTAGCGACTAGAAATTAGGTCTTGGCATGGCTGTTCACTATTCACTATTCACTATTTACTATTCACCATTCACTACTCACGATTTACCATCGTTTCAAATAATCACCCTACATAATGTCACTCCTACGGAGTTTTGAATGCGGTCGATTATTTTTTCTACAATTATGTCATCCCTACGGGATTTTTCTTGGCCGTTTTTAGACAATCACGAAATTGATATGCCAGCAGAGGACGCGTCAGCCACTCCCGCTAGCGCGAGCTTGTAGCTCGTGCTATTGCTAGATTAATGGACTTCGCCTTTATTGCCACGCGGCTTTAGCCCGTGGATTTAATGGTCGAGCCCTGTAAGGGTGAGATGCAATAGCCTAGGGTGCAGCCCTAGGGTTTGGTCATGGAATGATCATATAATCGTCATGCAGTTGTATTTCGAGACTATCGGTTCGATCCTGGCAACCTGATAGGCCTTGCAGGATAGTCATACACGAAATCGGTACGCCAGCGAAAAATAGTAAATATCTGTTGCTCACTATTCACTGCTCACTATAGACTACTCACTATTCACAATTCACCACTCACCATTCCCCACTCACTATTCACTACTCACTATTCACCGTTTACCGCTAACCGCTCACTGCTCACCGAAAACTCCATTTGCCCAAACCATCCCCATTAACTATCTTTGGCGGTTAGAAAAAATTCAATCAATATGATGCACCATCGAAGAGAGCACCTCCTACAGCTCTTAATTTTTTTGGGCTTATTCCCACTATTTTTCAGCTCCTGTGTGAGCAACAAACGCTATGACCTCCTCCAAGATAAGGCCGATATGGAAGGCTTTTATGAATTATACCGCGAGCCTTATTGCGTGCAGATCAATGACATCTTATATATCACCATCAAGTCACAGGAGAGCTCTTTGCTGATTGGACAGGACGACCTAGGTATGAATCTCTTTAATATGATGGACGTTGGTGGAAATAGTATGCGTATGCTCGGCCAACAAGGGGGTGGTGGATTAGGAAATCCTATTTTGTACCTCACTGGTTATTCAGTTGACTTTTCCGGAAATATAGAAATCCCCACATTAGGTACCTTTTTTGTGGAGGGTAAGACGGTAGAGGAGATTCGAGATGAGATTAAGTCCCGCTCATTGGAGTATTTTACCGATGCCACAGTAGTAGTGAAGATGACCGGCATCAATTTTACAGTTACCGGTGAGGTAAGAGTCCCAGGATCGCACAAAGCTTTCAAAAACCAACTCAATGTCATTCAAGCGTTATCAGCAGCCGGTGGCATGATCATCACTGCCAAGCGGCAGGAAGTTGATATCTTTCGTCAATATCCCGACGGGCATGTAGAAGTACATACCATCGACCTCACCGATGATCGCGTACTGGAATCACCCTATTTTTGGGTACAGCCCAATGACATCATCCATGTTCGCCCAGTAAGAGCAAGAGAACTGGGCATCGGTACGGAAGGCTTCCGAACTTTCACGGGTGTATTATCTCTAGTCTCATCTACCTTAGTTCTCATCGCACTTTTGACTCAAAACAGGTAATGGAGCAACAAGAAATAAAAAACCAGCAGAAATTTGGTGGGCAGGTAGAAGATGATTTCGACATCGTTGGATTGGTAAAATCCCTACTCAAGTATTGGCCACTCTATGCCGTCGGATTAGCAATTGGCCTAGCCATTGCTTATGGCTTTCTCCGTACCCAAGTCAATCAGTACAATATCTCCGCCACCATCTTTTTACCTGAGCGAGGGGTCAATTCGGCAGAAGCCATCTTCGAGGAAATGGTAAGCTTCAATACCAGAGGAATTAGCTTAGGGGATCAAGCCATCTTCATGCAGTCCTACGGCTTGGCGCTCAAAACCTTGGAAGATATGGACTATCGAGTGAGCTACTTCCGCGAAGGGCGCATCACCAAGGAGGAATTATATCCTAAAGCCCCCATCAATGTCAGCTTTGATAGTGCGGCATTCGAATGGTTCGGTTATGAAATGCAAGTGCTTACAGAGAATGAGCACAACGGTAAGCTGCGCCTCATCAAAGATGAAAAAATAGAAGAAGAAATCCGCTTTCCCATCGGCAAAGACTTCCTACTCATGGGCAGCCCCATGCGCATTGAGATCAACGGAGATGTGAATCGCCTGCGGCACTACTTCCGCGTGCATGATATGGATAAGCTGGCACACAGCTATAAAGGCAAACTTACCATCAAGCTGCAAGAACCCTCCAAATCAGTGGTGCGCGTTGCCATGAAAACCGAGGTACCTGCGCGGGATAACCTTTATCTCAACACCCTACTCAAAAACTATATCCAACAGGATCTCACCGAAAAAAATATTGCAGCGGAGAATACCATCCGCTTCATCGATCGGCAGCTCGGCCTCATCGCCGATACCCTCGATAATGTAGAGAGTAATCTAGAACGCTTCCGCACCGATAACCGCATCCTCAATCTCGGCACCCAAGCCGAAGGCATCTTCAGCCGCTTCCGAGAGCTGGAAACCCAACAGGCAACTGAGCAGGTCACCCTCTCCTACTATGAGTACCTGCAAAATTATATCCAAAAGCGGGGAGACTTCAGCGAAGTCATTGCCCCCAGCATCATGGGCATCTCCGATCCCCTGCTCACCGCCTCGGTCTCCAATCTGAGTCAGCTCTACGCCAAGCGCAATGCCTTGGGCGAGACGGTGCGAGAGCGCAATCCGGTTTGGGTATCCATCAACAATCAGATCAGCAATGCTCGGCAGGAGCTCGCAGAAAACCTCGATAACATCATCAAATCTCAAGAGCTCGTTTTGCAAGACCTGAAACGCCGCCTCCGTGAGGTAGATGGACAGATCGGGCAGCTGCCGGCCAAGGAGCGAGAATTCCTCGCCATCCAAAGGCGCTTCAAGCTCAATGAGGAGATCTATACCTTCCTGCTTCAGAAGCGAGCAGAGGCCGGCATTGCCATGGCCTCCAATAAATCGGATCGGCAGATCGTTGACGCAGCAAGGGGAGCCAATCTCTTCTCCCCCCGTCCGGCACTTGCCTACGGCTTGGGTGCTATGCTCGGCTTCATCATCCCCCTCGGCTTGGTACTATTACGCATACTGCTCAACAATAAGATCTTGGATAAGTCAGTGCTGGAGAAGCTCACCCGCATCCCTATCTTGGGCCTCGTGCCCCACTCTAAGTCAGAGAAGAACCTCATCGTCGGTAAAGACAGCAAGTCGGGCCTCACCGAGAGCTTCCGCGTGCTGCGTACCAACCTGAGCTTTCTGCCTAAGAAAAATAATCAGCGGGTCATCCTGCTCACCTCCACCATCAGCCGAGAGGGCAAGACCTTCATCTCCCTCAACCTCGCCTCTACCCTCTCCTTCACCGGCAAGAAGGTGGTATTGGTCGGCTGTGACCTGCGCAAGCCCAAGCTGGGAGAATACCTCGAGATCAATGATTTCTTGGGGATGAGCAACTACCTCAGCGGCCATGCCGAGTATGAGTCCATCATACAGCCTACACAGCATGAAAACCTCAAAATCATCACCGGTGGTCCCATCCCACCCTCCCCATCAGAGCTATTGTCAGACCCCCGCATGGAGGAACTCATGCAGCGCCTGAAGGAAGATTTCGATATCGTGATCTTAGACACCCCGCCTATTGGCTTAGTGTCCGAAGGCATGGACCTCATGCGCTATGCCGATGTGAAGCTTTATATCGTGCGGCAAGACTATACCACCAAGGAGCACGTCCGCTTCGTGGATGAGCTCTACCGCGAAGGGCGCCTCGAAAATCTCAACATCGTCTTCAACGATTACGATCCCAAACGCGCCTCCTACGGATATGGCTATGGATATGGCTACGGCTATGGATATGGTTACGGCTATGGCTACGGCTACTACGAAGAAGACCACAAAAAGAAACAGTGGTGGAAGTTTTGGTGATTGGAGAGTAGTGAGTAGTGAGTAGTGAGTAGTAAGTAGTGAGGGTAGAGAAGTAGAATGGTAGAGGGGTAAACGGTAAACGATGAGCAGTTAGCGGTTCACTGATCAATAAGGTAGAATTGTAGAAAAGTAGAAACGTAGAGGGGTAAACAGTAAACGGTGAGCAGTTAGCGGTTCACGGTTCACTGCTTACAGTTCACTGTCCACTGTCCACAATTCACATAAAATCCCGTAGGGATGACATTATTATAGCTAAAAAATATACGAAATCAACAAAACCCCGTTAGGGGTGACATTATTTAGGTATCTGTGACTCGTGAATGGTGAATCGTGAGTAGAGTGAGTAGAATGGTAGAGAAGTAGAGAGAGGTTATTCGATTGTCATCCCGCTAGCGCGAGCTTGTAGCTCGTGCTATTGCTAAAGATGTCACAGGATAATCTTTAGGCATGAAAAATCAACCAATTAGCGGATCTAAAAATTTGTCAGCTACCAATCACGATTTAATCGAGCCCTGTAAGGGTGAGAAGCAATAGCATAGGGTGCAGCCCTAGGATTTCGTAGAGACGCACGGCCGTGCGTCTTTACCTGTAAAAATCATCACGACACCAATTACGAATCACGACAACCACCGTTTGAAATAAAATCCCGTAGGGATGACATTATTATAGCCAAAAAATGTAAGAAACCAACAAAACCCCATTAGGGGTGACAGTATTTAGGTATTTGTGGTTCGTGAATGGTAATTGGTGAATAGTGAATGGTGATTGGAGAGTAGTGAGGGTAGAGAAGTAGAATTGTAGAGGTGGTCATGCAATGGTCATTCATTAGTCATACAATAGTCATTCGTTAGTTATGCAATTGTAGTTTATAGATTTCCCACTAGCGCGAGCTTGTAGCTCGTGCTGTTGCTAAGGCATGTTATATGATAAGTTTTAGCGATATAAAATCAAGCAACTAGCGGACCAAAAGACCTTTCAGGTTTTTTATTAATTAAAGCCCTAATCCGATATTATCTTCCTTTACAGTTCAAAGAGATTTTCTCGCCGCTAGCGCGAGCTTGTAGCTCGTGCTGTTGCTAAGGCATGTCATATGATAAGTTTTAGCGACAGAAAATCAAGCAACTAGCAAACCAAAAGACCTTTCAGGTTTTTTACAAATAAAGACCTAATCCGATATTATCTTCTTTTGTGGTTCAAAACCAAACCTGACAGGTCTATGCATCCTCGCTTCAGTCATCTTTCACGAATCCGTACATCCACCGTTCCAAATAATAAGCCTATATCATGTCACTCCTACGGAGTTTTGAATTTGATCTATTATTTCGTTTCTACAATAATATCATCCCTACGGGATTTTTCTTTGAGGTTTTTAGACAATCACGAAATTGATATGCCAGCAGATGACACGTCAGCCACCAATCACGAATCACCAATTACTGCTCACTGTTTACCGCTCACTGTTCATTGATCAATAAGGTAGAATTGTAGAAAAGTAGAAGTGTAGAGGGGTAAACAGTACACGGTGAGCAGTTAGCGGTAAACGGTTCACAGTTGACTGCTTATTGTTCACATAAAATCCCGTAGGGATGACATGATTATAGCCAAAAAATGTAATAACCCAACAGAACCCCATTAGGGGTGACAGTATTTAGGTATCTGTGGTTCGTGATTGGTGACTGGTAATTGGTGAATAGTGAATAGTGAATTGTTGACGATGCCTGAATTTGGTTGACACTTTTTAGTCAAGTGTGAGATTAATATAAA
>JAFIEW010000105.1 GCA_020832375.1 Cyclobacteriaceae bacterium | reverse complement strand
ATTTGAATAAGAGAACTATAAATATGGGTCTAGCAATTTATTTAGGACAGCATTGTTATGGTTTTGGTTATGGTGTTCTTGGGGGGTATGATATTGTACTTGATGAGAAACAAAAGCATCACATTTATATCAATGGAATGATAGGCACCGAGCGTTTCCGTAATAAGGGAGGTGTGTTGCGTATCAATCATGTGGGTTTTGGAGCTGATTATCGGTATTGGATTGATGATAATTGGAGGCTTTCTGCTGGTTTATTTGCTCAAAGTCATATTCGTGCAATATATTTCGCAGGCGATGATACTAGAAGATTTGTAGATCCTTCTAATGATTTGGATCTGGAACAATACAGTATGGGGATAAATCTTGCTTGTTCTTACGGTAGCTATAAAAAGGGTATAGTAGCTACTTTAGGCTATTATCGGCATTTGAGGCACTTTTTATCGTCCATAGTGGTAGATGAATTTGGTGAAAATATTGAAAGACAAAATTTATTTATTGCCAATGGGTTTTACTTACAGCTGGAAATGAATTTAAAGAAATTTTAAAATACCTTAAATCATACTCGCACATCAAATCAAAATTGATAGCTGATTTATCTTTAAGAAAGAATATTTATGACATGGAAAAAAGACTCATTCAATTTTTAAAGTCTAATAAGTGCCATTTTTTTGCAATTGTGTTGACCTGTTTTTCCTTTAAAGCTTGCGTGGAGTATTTTGAAGCAGATCTTAATATTGATGGGCTGACTAGATATTCTGAGGAAGGTCTTAATACTGCTAGTGCTATATTAAATAGAGAGCAATCTATTCGCCATGCTGGTCCCCAATTTTCCGATGGCTTTTTCTATCATCCTGTGATGGAATTCCCATTTTTAAATGACAGTCTATCAACGATTCAATTCATCCTGAGACGACCTTTCAATGAGTTTCATCATATCGATTATGACATTCGGATTCCACTTGGTTTGGGTATTATCGAAGATATCGAAGATATCGAAGAAATAAGAGCATTGGAAGGGCAGTCGATTGACTTGGGTGAGCTTCCGGCTTTCATACAAGAAGGTAATCAACGCCTTCCATCGGCCGTTGGTAATATTACTTTCAGAAAAGTAAGAATTATCAGTGGACATCGATTCGAACTAGCAGGTACCTTTGGTTTCGAAATGCTAGAGCCAACCCCAAGAGGGGTAACTTCCATTACTACAGGAAGATTTGATTGCGGCTTTATCTTTAGAAGACCTTCTGACCCCAACGAGGTTGATGACGAATACTTTTAGATTTTAAGGGTATACTGATCTTTTCTATTATTTTTGCAAAAAAAAACAGCATGTACCTAGCCTTTCGTAAATTACTTTTTGCCTTACCACCAGAAAAAGCGCATCATACGGCTCTCAAGCTTTTGCATATTGGGAATCGCCTCCCTTTTTTTAGAAAGGCACTGAAAATGAAGCCAATCTATAATGAACCAGGCTATATTGATTTTGCAGGAATTCGTTTTCCAGGAAGGGTAGGGCTAGCGGCAGGTTTTGATAAAAATGCAGAACATATTGACCTTATGGCGGACTTGGGCTTTGCTTTCATAGAAATTGGCACGGTGACCCCAAAGCCTCAGGAAGGAAATCCAAAGCCACGTCTTTTTCGGCTTACCAAAGATGAGGCATTAATCAACCGCATGGGCTTCAACAATGGCGGACTCGATCAGGTGATAGAAAACCTGAAAGCTCGCAAAAGCAAGGTAATAGTTGGAGGGAATATTGGTAAGAATAAAGTTACCCCCAATGAAGAAGCGGTTTCCGACTATCTGATTTGTTTCAAAGGCCTGTACGATTATGTTGATTATTTTGTGATCAACGTCAGTAGTCCCAACACACCCGGGCTGCGAGAACTTCAAGACAAAGAGCCACTCAAACGAATTGTTAGCGCTCTGCACAAGGAGCGTGAAAAAATGCAGGTGAAGAAGCCTATATTCTTGAAAATAGCACCTGACTTGACTCAGGAGCAACTTGATGACATCATCAGTCTTTCCGAAGAAACAGGCCTTGAGGCCGTTATCGCTACGAATACCACGCTTGACAGAAGTCAATTATTAACAAGTGAAAATCAACTTAAAAGCATTGGCGCGGGAGGACTAAGTGGCAAACCTTTACAGACTCGAGCTACAGAAGTGATTCGCTATTTGAATGAAAAGTCCGATGGAAAGCTTAGAATTATTGGTGTAGGCGGTATCAATAGTGTAGAAGATGCAAAGCAAAAGATCGAGGCAGGAGCTGAATTGATTCAGATCTATACCGGCTTTATCTATCACGGCAATGGTCTCATCAACGCTATTAATGAAGCCAAAGTGTAGTGATTCTTTATACTGTAACAAACAGAAAAATGTATTTTATTCAGCTTGATGGTATTGTTAATCTAGATTAGGATTTAAATAAGTAGGCTTATCCGTATAATTACAACAATAGATTTACGCTTTGAAACAACACAAATGCCAAGGATGTGACACCCTTTCAGGGCTGGAGTTCATGCTTTCTACTTTTCACAGGGCCTCTCTCTGTGCTATGCTATATTGTGCCTGCAGCGCTTTTAAGGAATAATATTTCCTTTGAAACTTAAGATGCAAACAAGCGGATATGCATATAAACAAGTGATTATCAGCAAGATTATAAGCATAGCATCCCTAAAAGTTAGCCTTATCTTAAGACAAATTGGATTCACAGTAAAACATTGAGTGATAGGGTATGATTTTTTTGGTCATAGTGTACCAAAAGGATGTCACAGAGTCTTACAGGATGAAACCATAGAGCAACATCATCGGTTTTACCATGCCAATCAATTACACTCTTATATTGGTTTATTTCTCGCTAATAGGTTTTAATTGAATCAATTTCTTGATTAGAAAAAAGCTCATTTATGCAAGCTAGTAGGTAAGAGTTATTTTTTATTCATTTTTATAGCGTGCCTTCCTTCCTAATCTTTAAAATATTTAAGATCAAAATAAGTAATTTGAAGCGTTATTTATAAAATTGATCTTCTATGAATTAAACAACATAAAACCTGTAAGCATCCATATTTGATTCAGTTCATTGCATTTTGATTGTATGCAATTTACCTGCGATCGCCTTCGGGCTCGATGGTGAAAAATCATTTTTTTTCTATGGAGATGTGGTCCCTTTGGAATCAGGCAGCATCATTGTTTTATATGCTTATCGGTATAATTTATTAAGCGTTTTTGGTATGAATCAATGAGAAAAGCGTTTACTGCGTCTTCATTCCGACCTAAACCTCTTTGACTAAAATGATGAACTATATTTTCTTGATGTGGTCAGCCGTTCCCCAGTAGAAAAAGCACCTCTTTTAGAGGAGTGCCGCCGCTTAGTTAAAGGATTTATAGTTTATTGGCTGTATGTTTTGCAGCAATGATCGCACCCTCCATATAGCCTGAAAAAGCGGCTGCCGTTTCTGTAGCAGCAAGTAAGAGTTTTTCATTGAAATAAGCCTGCTGTAATAATGGATGTCCATTGCTTTGATGAGCTCGTTGAATAATTTCATTATTCCCCAATACAAACTCATCCTTCCAAACCTTATCAAAATATTGGGTAGGCATCAGGGCTTCCTCTCCAATAATTTTAGAAATCTGAGATAATACCTTTTCTCTTCTTACCTCTTGAGAAAGGGAGGTCGATTGAGGATCTAGGAAGCCTGTAAAGCCAAATTTATCTTTCTCAACATTGGTATGATCGTACATCTCTCGAATTAAACCAATATGGCTGTAAAGCATTCCTGAATAACCCTTTTCCCTCCAAAAGGGTTGCTCATACTCTAATACGAATTTAATAGAGCCTGACATCCATGTTTGTACTGTCGTCATTAATTCTTTTAGGCTAGGAGGTAGTTCGGGACTAAATTGAATGGATGAAGCGACTAATTGCGGAGGTAAACACAAGATCACTTTATCGGCTTCGTAGCTATTGTCATCAGAAGTTTGTATCAATAGCTTATTACCTTCTTCAGTAATGGAAGTAACTTTTGAGCTTAGCTTTATATCATTAGTGTTGAGTTCTTTAGCCAATGAATCTATAAGTATTTGGGTGCCATCTACTATCCTATGAGATGCACTTTGGCCAGCAGGGACATAAAATTCTTGAGGCAGTTCATTAGCAGTGGTCTGAAAAAAGGATTTACCTTGTGTGAATTGTGGATGTTTTCTCAAGCCTAATTCTTTCATTAAACCCAATAAATGGTGGTGTGAATCTGTTAACCAGGTGGCCCCAAGCTCAAGAGGGGTATTAAGACTACCCTTGATGGTTTGAATTCTTCCACCCAATCTAGAAGACGCCTCTAAAATCGTAGATTGGATATTTCTTTGTTTTAAGAAGTAAGACAGTGTCAAACCGCTTAAACCTCCACCAATAATATATACTTCCATTTCAAATTTACTAACATTCTTTATTGACCAAGATGAACCTACAAGAAAGAGGTATCCATCAATGTGGTGCCTTATAAGTTATCACAACATCAATAATCTTAGGACTGCTTTTGGCTGTGTTCTAGTCCCAATCACAAAATCTAAATGGCAATTTTAAGCAGTAAAGCTCAAGGAAGGAATTTTACTTCCTTATATGCTTACGAATAATAAATTGACTTAATATAGAATTCTAAATCTTAAAGTACCTTCTATACTTTTCAGTTGCTTCAGTAGGCTTTCATCATAGCCTTTATCAATATCTGTAATCACATAGCCGATTTCTTCATTGGTTTTCAGATATTGTCCTGAAATATTGATTTCATTTTCTCCGAAAATGCGGTTCATCTTTGCCATTACCCCAGGTACATTTTGATGGATGTGGATTATCCGATGAGCTTTCTTTAATACAGGTAGTTGTAAATTAGGGAAGTTTGCGCTGTTGGTTGTACTACCTGTATTGATATATTGCATGATTTTGTTAGGTACATATTCGGCTATGCTTACCTGAGCTTCCATAGTTGATCCACCGATATGTGGAGTCATGAGTAGGTTAGGAATTCCCCTCAATTCAGACTCAAAAACATCATCATTGGTCTTAGGCTCTTCAGGAAATACATCGACAGCCGCACCTTTTACTTTCCCACTTTCCAAGGCCTTCTTTAAAGCCGCAATGTCCACTACCTGTCCGCGACTTAGATTCATGAAGATGACCCCGTCTTTCATCCAACCAAACTCTTGCTCACCAAATACATTGGTGTTTTCAGGCCTACCATCCACATGCAAACTAACAAAGTCAACCGTTTTACATAACTCTTCTAAGCTGCTACAGGCAGTAGCATTTCCTAAGGCAAGTTTATCCTCAATATCATAGAAGTACACATCCAGACCGATGCTTTCAGCAACTACAGAAAGCTGAGCGCCAATATTGCCATATCCAACAATCCCTAGTTTTTTCCCGCGGATTTCGGTCGCATTTTTGGCAGATTTATTCCACTTGCCTTGATGCATTTCATGAAAGGTATCGGCTAAATTTCTAGCCAAAATAATTAATTCTCCAATTGCCAACTCTACAACTGAGCGAGTATTACTAAAGGGCGCATTGAAAACAGCTATTCCTCTTCTCATGGCTGTTTGCAGGTCTATTTGGTTGGTGCCAATACAGAAGGCGCCTATTGCAAGCAATCGCTTAGCTTTTTTCAATACCTTGGCGGTTACCTGAGTCTTGGATCGAATACCCAAGATCGATACATCTTTGATTCTTTCGCAAAGCTCATCTTCATCCAAAGCTCCAGCTAAGGTTTCCACTTGATACCCTTCTTCAAGCAATGCTCGCGCTGCATCAGGATGGATGTTTTCTAGTAAAAGTACCTTGATTCTATTTTTAGGGTATGAGAGAGATGTGTTCATTTTAAATTGATATAAGAATTCATCTAAACTAGGAGCGATGTGATCTGTTTTGTCGGTAACTGCCTTCCGACTGATATTTTCCGTAAATGCATAAAACCTTGTGGCCAGACCTGCCTCTTTGATTTCATAATCGGTATAGCCATCCCCAATTACGTAGACTTCACCCTGCAAACTTAAGGCTCTTATTTGTTCGGCTTTACCGCCATTCTTGGAAAGCAGATTGGAGCGTTCGAAGTCCACTATATTACCTTGATCATCATAAACGAATTCATTGGCAAATACATTTGCTTCTTTTACGCCAAGGTCAACAACAACCGGTACGATAAAATCCTTAAATCCATTGGAGAGGATGTAAATATTATCTTGATGATTCTTAAAGAAATCTTTATTCCTTCGAAATGAGGTCGATATCTTTTGTTTCAAGTTGGCTACGAGGGTTGGGATGTGATTCCTGTGAGCCTGTAATATATCAATTCGCTCTTTCAGTGATTTATCCAATGATACTGACCCATCCATACCACCGTCGGTAATATCTTTGATTTTTTGAAGCTTCTCTTTTTTTTCAGGATCATTTTCTAATGCAATTTCACCCAAAACATCAAGTGCCTCTACGCGAGTTACAGTGCTGTCAAAGTCGATGACAAAATTTTTCTTCGATGTGCTCATTCCAATCTGAATAAATAATAAGATATATTGACAAAACAATGTCAATGTGCTCTATTGTAGTATCTTTTTTAAAATTTGGAGCGATCAGTTGTTTAAAACCTATTTCCGATCACCAAGTTAATACATTGTTCCAGCTCTGATCAACTATTTAGACGATCTTTTATCAAAAACATAAATATTTTATACTGAAATCGTTTGCTATAAACTTTCTTATATGATTTCGGGCCGACACCTAATTGCTTATTAGTACCGCCTTAGGTATATTTGAAGGTTTTAAATCAAAATATTTTGATCCGTTTTGTTTAAAACAATGGTATGACTCGACTAGCACTTTTTTTATTAGTATCCTTTTTTGCGTGGGATGTGAACGCTCAATTAAGCACCCAAGATAGCCTCAGGCAAGGCTGGCTTCTTACTATCGGAGCGGGTGGCAATATCACCAACTGGGCAGATAGAGGAATGAGCCCTCTGAATTACTCCGCTACCATGCCAGCCATTACATCGGATTTATATTATGGTCGTAAGAAGGCTGTACACCAGTTACAGTTTATGGGCGTTCAGGGTCAGAGTAGCTCATCCATCAATACACGAACCAATACGCTCTATTTTCATATGATTCAAAATAACCTTTGGAAATTGAGAGATCAAAAAAGTGGCTATGGGATTATGCATTATTTGGGATTTCATGCAATGACCTCTTATGCTGACCATCAGCATCTTCAGTATACAAATAATACGCATCATTATGATTTTTCACTTTTAGCTGGGCCTTCTTACCGTGTGGATTGGGATTTTAGCTTCTTTCAACAAAATTTCCGTCTTGCAACCACTGCCTTACTACCGCTGAGCGGTGTATTTATTCGTCCTGCCTTTGCTTCCTCTAGTTTACCAGCGTTTATCAATAATCAGGATGAAGGTTTTTCAGCTTATCTTAACAGTATGCAGTGGGCAAGACCTAGTAATCATTTTCGCTTTCAATCCGAGTGGAGTATAGAGTGGTTTTTACCAAGTCGAAATGGTTTACAGCTACGATATTTATGGGATTATAGAGGGTATCAGCCAGAGTTTAGAGGTCTGCAGGTAGGAATGCACACCCTAGATTTGGCCTTGATCTATAGAATAAAGTAAGCTGAGAATGATTTAATGAGGTTGATTTTACCCTAAGAAACAAAATATGAAGATTAGTCTATTAATAACTTTTGCTTTGGTACTGACCCTTACGTCCTGTGAAAAGCTTCTTTTTGAGCCTGAAATAGAAAATAATAATCAAGCCATCTTTGAAGAGATATGGAATGAGGTAGATCAAAAATATAGCTTCTTTGAATTCAAAGGAATAGACTGGGATTCGGTATACAGTGTTTATGATCGAAGAGTCAATAATCAGTTGGGGACCATTGAATTTTTTGATCTCATGGCCGAGATGTTATTCGTACTAGAAGACGGTCACGTAAATATTAGTGCTGGTTTTGATCGATCACGGAATTGGGAGTGGTTTTTAAATGATCCTCCAAATGCGAATCAAAACATCATTGAAAGGAATTATCTTGGTAGAGACTACCGCCAGATAGGGCCTTTCCGAATGCAAGTCTTTGAGATCGCTGCGGATCAAAATGTAGTTTACTTACAGTATACTAGCTTTGCCAGCGTGATTAGTGACAGCATTATTGACTTCATTGTGAGATCTTTTAAAGATAATACCATTGGAATGATCATTGATATTCGAGATAATGGCGGTGGAAGAGTAAACGGCTCGAGAACTTTGGCCTCTCGTTTTTGCGTAGAACCCATTACCGTCTCCCAAAGAGTTTATAAAGCGGGACCTGGCAGGAATGACTTTTCTGATCCACATGATTTTGTACTCGAACCCGGAGGTGAAAATCAGTATACTAATCCTGTGGTCGTGCTGACCAATAGAAGAGTCTACAGCGCAGCTAATGATTTTGTGCTCAATATGCAGGCATTACCGCAAGTGACCGTAATCGGTGATCGCACGGGTGGGGGAGGTGGTCTTCCTATTAGCTCTGAACTGCCCAATGGCTGGGTTTACCGATTTAGCTCTACCCAATCACTAAGGTATCGAGATGGTTTCAATGTAGAAGCAGGTATCGATCCAGATATCAAAGTTGACTTACTTCCTGAAGATGAAGCGCAAGGCGTTGACACCATTATAGAAACCGCCTTTGTTTTTTTAAGAAATGTAGGACAATAAAACGGTAAGTATTGAAGCCTAAGGAAAGAAAATCAAAGGCGAATTTTAGGGTTGGTTATTAATCAGAGAGATATTTGATTATTATGTAGTCATTTTATCAGGAATCAAGCTATTAAATGACCGGCACATAATCAATAGAATATCGAGTAGGATACAATCCGTTTCGTATTCAATTGATCTTTACTTCATTGCACAATAAATAAAACCTCAAAATCATTCATGGAAATTCCAATTTTATCAGAAATAGTCATCATTCTTGGTTTGTCGGTTCTCGTAATTTTGGTTTTACAAAAGCTTAAACTACCACCCATTCTAGGTTTTTTAGTGACGGGGGTAATTGCTGGCCCACACCTAACCGGCTTAGTGCAAGCAACTCATGAAGTTGAAGTTCTTGCAGAGATCGGTATTATCCTTTTACTGTTCATTATAGGCCTTGAATTTTCATTAAAGAGTTTAGCCGCAATCAAAAGGCAAGTATTTCTTGGTGGGGGTGTTCAGGTAGTAGGCACAACACTTTTAGTCATGTTGGTCGCTTATTTTGTGGGCGGCTTTAGCTGGGGTGAGTCTATCTTTTTAGGTTTTTTGTTCTCATTATCTTCCACTGCCATTGTATTAAAGCTATTGGCAGACAAAGGTGAAATGAATGCCCCGCACGGAAAAATGGCCTTAGCGGTATTGATATTTCAGGATATTATCGTTGTACCCATGATGCTTTTCACGCCCATTATAGCTGGGGTGAGTGAAGATGTGGGCAATGATCTTTTGTTTCTACTTTTAAAAGTAGCCGTGGTGATTGTTTTCACTGTCATTAGTGCAAGGTATTTAGTTCCTATCTTATTATATCAAGTAGCTAAAACACGCAGTAAAGAACTATTTATCTTATCGGTAGTTGTGATATGCTTTACTGTTGCATGGCTTACTTCTGCTATGGGCTTAAGTCTTGCCTTAGGTGCTTTTCTAGCAGGTCTCATTATTTCTGAATCTGAATATTCTCACCAAGCTACAAGTAATATCCTCCCATTTCGAGAAATATTCACCAGTTTCTTTTTTATATCGATAGGAATGTTGCTGGATATGTACTTTTTTCTTGATCATTTGCTAGTGATTGTAGGTATATCTATGGTCGTAGCTATTGCCAAAGGTTTAATAGCAGCGGCAGCCTCTGCTTTGGTAAAAAGAAACAAACGAACTACCATTCTTACAGGATTAGGATTGTTTCAGGTGGGTGAGTTTGCCTTTATTCTTTCAAAAGTAGGCTTAGAGTATGAAGTACTTTCTAGTGAGGTATACCAATATTTTTTAGCCATATCGATTTTGACTATGGCGGCAACTCCCTTTGTATTTGCATTTGCTCATCGCATCACAGAAAGCTTGGTGAAAGCGACAGGTGGAGACAAGGTTTTGCAGCAAAAAGTAGCATCCATAAAAGCAAAAGAGAAAGAAGAAGACCCATTAGAAGCTTTAGATCTAAAAGATCATCTCGTAATCATCGGCTTTGGTATCAATGGTAGAAATGTAGCAAGAGCAGCGCAATATGCCAACATCCCTCATGTAGTCTTGGAGCTAAACCCAGACACCGTAAAGCAAGAAAGAGAAAAAGGTACAAATATCTTCTATGGCGACGGTACTGAGGATGTGATTCTTGAGCATGTCAATATTCATGATGCACGTGTGGTAGTGATTGCCATTTCTGATAGACATGCTACAAAAGAAATCGTCAAATCCATTAGAAATTTAACTCATAGAATCTATATCATAGTGAGAACAAGATTTGTGACCGAAATGGAAGATACTTATGGACTGGGGGCTGACGAGGTAATTCCTGAAGAGTTTGAAACGAGTATTGAAATTTTCACAAGGGTGCTTAATAAATACCTCATCCCAACCGCATCTATAGAAGAGTTTGTAAGAGAAATTCGTGCTGGATCTTATGAAATGTTACGCTCTTTGGACAACTCTATTGTGAAAGCCTCTCAAATACCATCCATTAAGGATCTAGAATTCGCATCTCTAATTATTGAAAAAAGCCATCCGAAAGTGACAGGAGGAACACTTGGTGAGCTTGGGCTACGCAATGAGTTTCAAGTCAATATCGTGGCCATACAAAGAGACGAGTTGATGATCACCGAAATAACTGCCGACACCAAGTTACATCAGGATGACGTTATCTATCTTTTTGGTAACATTGACCGTTTAAAAACCTTTGAGTCAATGATTAAAATTAATGTATTTTCAGACAAATAAATAATGAAGCAATCAAAATCCGTAGATTATCAGGCAATTATCGATGAAGTATACGCAGAGGTAAAATCCCTAGACTTGCAAGGGAAAGTAGCTGATTATATTCCTGAATTAGCAAAAGTCTCCTCGGAAAAATATGGGATTTGCCTAGTAGATAATCAAGGTAATACTTTTACTGCAGGCGATGCAGAGGAGCCATTTTCCATTCAAAGTATCAGTAAGGTTTTTACGCTTACGATGGTTTTTCATGCTTTCAAGAGTAAGCTTTGGCATCGGGTGAATGTAGAACCTTCAGGAAACCCTTTTAATAGTATCGCACAGCTGGAGTATGAAAATGGCATTCCAAGAAATCCTTTTATGAACGCGGGAGCCTTGGTCATTACCGATGCGCTTATTTCTAAATTTGAGAACGCTAAAGAAAAAATCGCCACATTTATTTCAGACATTGCCGGTTGCACGAATATTCAAATTAACGGAGAGGTACTGATGTCGGAAATGGACCATGCCTCACGTAATCGTGCAGTTGCCTACTTTTTGAAAGCCCATCAGAATATTGAAAATGAAAATATTGAAAACCTCATTCAAACTTATATATATCACTGTTCGATGGAGATGAATTGTGTCGATCTTGCTCGTTCATTTTCATTTTTTGCAGACCAAGGGTACAGCCGCTATTGTGATCGACAAATTCTCACCCCTAGCCAAACCAAAAGACTCAATGCATTAATGCTTACCTGCGGATTTTATGATGAATCTGGCGAGTTTGCATTTCGTGTGGGTTTACCTGGTAAAAGTGGTGTGGGGGGTGGTATCGCTGCGGTATTACCTGGTAAGTTTAGTATTGCAGTCTGGAGCCCCGAGCTGAATACTAAGGGCAATTCATTGAGAGGTATAAAGACCCTAGAGCTCATTACAGACAAAATAAGTTTTTCTTTATTTTAATTTTTTTGGGATGATGACTGTACAGGGTGCAACAGAGTTTTAAAATGATCGTTATACCATCAAACTAATTTTTTAAAGATGAGACTATTTTTTTCTTCCCTATTTGTATGTTTTATTTTCTTTCATCAGCTATCTTTTGGCCAAACTCGATTAATTATTGAAGATATTAAGAATAATGAAGGTAAAATATTGATAAGCGTTTTTGAGTCTAAAAAAGGATTTCCTGACGATCCTGATGAATCTACTCAAAACTTCGTTATCAATGCCAAGAAAGGGAAGATCAGCCTTGAGCTTGAAAAAATTAAATCAGATGAATTTGCTGTTGCCGTGGTTCATGATGAAAATGATAATGGTGAAATGGATACAAATGCATTTGGAATGCCTCAAGAGGGTTATGGTATGTCCAATCTTGAAAAGAAGCTCAGGACAAAGCCTAAATATAAAAACTACGCAGTCGCAAGTTCGCAACCTGAGGTGAAAGTAAAAATTCTATACCCTTGACAAAACAATCATCATCTAATAATGTTAAAACATTGAAAAAAGTTAATAATGCTTTTTCATGATGGTTAATGATTATAGGATGATGGAAAAACCTTGTCGATTTTCGGCAAGGTTTTTTTAATGAAGTTTGGTAGTAACTTTAATTGTCATGATAGATCATTTTTTAATCCCGTTTTCTAATTAATCCCACAAATTAGAATTCAGGAATGCTATCTGCATTAGAATTCTCCCATCTTTAATTGGCTATTTGTATTATTTATATCGTAAGAACCTAGATAATTAAAGTTCCTCTTTAAGCAATAATTCATTTATTTCAAAACACCTGATCCCTTATCTCGTCATATAACTATGAAATATGGCTTATTTTCACTAATATTGCACTGTTTTTGAGCAGAACACAAACAATTATACCATTTAAACAAGCGATAAATGAATACTTCTGAAGCTTTAAAAGAGAGCTTGTCCAAAAAATCAAATACGATCAATATTGTTGTCGCAAAAGGTGACGGAATTGGTCCTGAAATTATGGACGCTACCTTAGATTTGTTAAAAGCAGCAAATGTAGATTTCAACCCTGACTTCATCGAAGTTGGTGAAAAAGTTTATAAAAGTGGCAACACCGCTGGTATCACAGATGCTTCTTGGGAATCCATCCACAAGCATAAAATAATTCTTAAAGCACCTATCACTACTCCTCAAGGTAAGGGGTACAAGTCACTGAATGTGACCATGAGAAAGTCGCTTGGCTTATTTGCTAATGTGCGCCCAGTAAAATCTCTGCATCCCTTCGTTACAACCCTTCACCCAAAAATGGATGTTGTTGTCGTCAGAGAAAATGAAGAAGATCTTTATGCAGGAATTGAGCACAGACAGACTGATGAGGTGTATCAGTGCTTGAAGTTGATCACAAGGCCCGGCTCTGAAAAAATCATACGATACGCTTTCGAATATGCAAAAAAGCACCATCGCAAGAAAGTAACTTGCTTGGTGAAAGATAATATCATGAAGTTGACTGATGGGTTGTTCCATCAAGTATTTAGAGAAATTTCCGCTGAGTATCCTGATATTCAGTCAGAGGTACAAATCATTGACATCGGTTCAGCTCGTATGGCAAACCAACCTCAGCAATATGATGTAGTTGTTACCTCAAATCTTTACGGTGACATCGTTTCTGATATTGTAGCTGAGATTTCAGGTTCTGTCGGGCTAGCGGGAAGCTCTAATATCGGTACGGATTATGCCATGTTTGAAGCCATTCATGGTAGCGCACCAGATATTTCTGGAATGGGGATTGCCAATCCATCTGGACTGATGCAAGGGGCTATTCAAATGCTCAACTACCTAGGACTTACAGAGAAGGCTGCTTTGATTCAAAACGCATGGTTAAAGACCATTGAAGATGGTATTCATACCGCCGATATTTACAATGAAGCTACAAGTAAAACAAAGGCAAATACCAAGGAATTCACCGCAGCTGTAATCGAAAGATTAGGACAAGTTCCTAGTACTTTCCCTCAAATCAACGCCACTGACGTAGACCAGAGAAGATTAAAGATTGAAATTTCTAAGCCTAAACCGCAAACTAAAACCCTTGTAGGAGTAGATATCTTCCTAGACTCTAGAGATAGAAATGCTAACACTTTGGGTGATCGATTAACAGAAGCCTCTAAAGAAATCCTTAAGCTTAAAATGATTACTAACAGAGGGGTAAAAGTCTATCCTGACGGTATGGATTCTACCTTCTGTACTGACCACTGGAGATGTCGATTTGTAAATAATGAGACAGTGGTTGAAGCGGGTAAAACGGAGCATGTACCCATCACACCTAGTGATATCATCAAGTTGATGAGTAAGCTACATGCTGATGATTTCGATGTAATCAAAACAGAGAACCTTTATGAGTTTGATGGTAAAATCGGCTTCTCTCTGGGACAAGGCGAGTAATCATACTTGAAAAAATTCAATACTTAAATTAGCCCGTCAGCTTTGCTGGTTGGGCTTTTTTTATGTGAAGTATTGAATAAAAAAAAACTAAGGCATACCTTAAGCTGATATTACCACTTATATCGATAAATTTCGGCTTATCAACCTCAAATCTTTGTTGACAACAGCTATCATGGCTCAATTTATGACTTTAGCCAGTTAGATAGGCCTTGCTAAAAAAGGCCCAAGTACTGCAGATTTAAGACGGCACAAGCTTAGCTTGATTTGTAAAGTATAAATTGTAAACCTTTCAAATTGCTTGAACATTTGTTTGAATTTCATCTAAATCAAATTACAAAAATTGCCTGGGGCTAAGCTATAAAATGTTGATATCAGACATTTTCGTGCAAGCATTTTCACTCCTTTTGAATAAAAACTGTGCACTCAAATAAATAAAGTAT
>JAFIEW010000104.1 GCA_020832375.1 Cyclobacteriaceae bacterium | reverse complement strand
TGCGATCAGAGCGACAGGTTCATAATCTAACCCATGGAGATATGAGCAATGGTTTCATATGATGCTGTTTCAATACCCTGCACTTGAATGGTCTGAATCAGTTGGTATTACTTTTTACATAGATTATTTCACTGTTTCCAAGCACACCCTAAAATAAGGAATATGCCTATTCAAATCCCACGTAGTCTTTGATGGGTAATTTGCCCAACACAGATTAACAATGGGTAACTATTTTGATGGGTTTGATAGTAGGCACTGCATCAAAATGGCGAGGGGCTTAATGATAAAGATGATACTCATCGGTTTAAAGAGCATCAAATTGGATTCTCATTCCAACCTCTTCCTTTATATATTAAACTCAAACTTTTTTATCACTATATCGCGCTATCTTAATTTTGAACGCTGCGAAGAAGAGCGTCATGAAGGGGCTGATAATGTTGAAAAAGGCATAAGGTAGGTAACTCAATACGGGGACGCCTAATATGGATGACTGGGTGGCTCCACAGGTATTCCATGGTATGAGCACACTTGTGACCGTACCGGAATCCTCTAGCGATCGGCTGAGTACTTCGGGCTTCAAGCCCATTTTTTTGAAGGCTTCGGCATACATTCTGCCGGGCACTACGATCGATAGGTACTGATCGGAAGTGGTGATATTGAATAAAATACAAGTACCTACTGTAGACCCTACCAATGAGAACACTGTATTGGCTCCTTTGAGTAGATAGGAGGTGATCACTTTAAGCTGACCGGTAGATTCTACTACACCGCCGAAGATCATCGCGCAGATGATGAGCCAAATCGTTCCTAGCATCCCTGCCATACCACCAGTCGCGAGCAATGAGCTCACCATGGCGTTGTCGGTGGTGAGGCTTACGTCACCAAACATGGCGGTCATGATGCTATAATAGTAAGGATAGTCGCTATCAGCACCAATCTCCAGCAGCACATGAGGCTGAAAGATGAAGGCAAATAATCCCCCCAGCAAGGTCCCCACAAGTAAGGCTGGTATAGCAGACACTTTCCGTACAATCATACCTATAACCACTGCAGGCACGATAAATAACCAGCCGTTGATGTCAAATTTTTTGTCTAATGCAGCCAAAACTGGTGCAATATTCACGTCGCTATCAGTCGATGAAAATTGAAACCCCCAAACCAGAAAAATCAACAAGGCAATGGTAATTGAAGGAACCGTGGTATAGGTCATGTAGCGAATGTGGGTAAATAGATCGGTGCCAGCCATAGCGGGTGCAAGGTTGGTAGTGTCAGACAAAGGAGACATCTTATCACCGAAATAAGCGCCCGAAATGATAGCTCCTGCCACTAAGCCATCCGACATGCCCAAGGTTTTTCCTATGCCCAACAATGCGATGCCCACCGTGGCAATGGTAGACCATGAGCTGCCCGTGGCGATAGATACTAGAGCACTGACGATGCAGGCAACTACTAAAAAGATGGTGGGATTAAGTGTCTGTAAGCCAAAATAAATCATGGCGGGTACAATCCCACTGATCATCCATGTGGCAGCTAAGGAACCAATAAGTAACAGGATAATCATGCTGGACAGGGCACTCGAAATGCTTTTTACGATACCATCTTGAATGGTATTCCAGCGGTATCCAGTGCTAAAGGCTACCAAAGTACCTACAGAGGCAGCGAGCAGCAGTACAATTTGGTTAGAGCCATCAAGGGCTTCATCACCAAATACATACACATTAAAAGCAAGTAATACAATTAAGAAAAGGATCGGAATAAGGGCTTGCCAAAGCTTTGGCTGACGGGCTGATTCTTCGCTCATTGATGGGGTCCTGTTCGGTTTTCGTTTTACTAAAAGCTCGTAAGATACTAAAGACAGTCGGGATTTGAAATATTTTGAGTGGTGTACTTACCCTTATTCGAGATGAACGGAAGTTTGGGCGTAGCTTGGGGTCTTCTTTCTTGATAAAATAAATTGAGACAGAGCATGCCCTGTCTGTACAGGCTGAGATTGGGTGCGTTTGATATTAGAAGCTTTTTTCGTCTTATAGTTTATCAGAACCATTTTTTCTTTTTGAGATAGATCACCATTCCCAAAAAGATGGAAATCATAATTGTCCATATTCCAAAATATCCATATTTCCATTCAAGCTCAGGCATGTTGGTAAAATTCATTCCGTAAACACCCGCTATGAAGGTCAACGGGATGAATATGGTTGCAACAATTGTAAGGGTTTTCATTACTTGATTCATTCGATGACTTTGCAACGAAAAAAAAAGGTTTGTGGCGCTCTCTAGAGAAGCAAGAATCATTTCACTGCTATCAATAAGGGTTAAACATAAGTCTTTAATTTCTAAAAAATATTTTATGTGTTTTTGCTCAATATATTGGCACTCACCCCGTTCGACGATTTGAGAAAATTCTTTAATCGGTAGTATAGATTTTTTGATGAAATGAACAAACTTCTTATGATTCTCAATAATTTCTAGTACGTTCAGAGATGGTTCTTTTTTAGTATCTGTGAAGTTAAACCTTTCGATCTCTTCGTCTAGTTTATTTAAAGTCTTGAAGTAATTATCCAGAATTGACTCAAGCATTGCGTAGAGCAGATAATCAGCACCCCGTTCTCTTAGAATTCCTTTATTTTCTCTTAACCTTATTCTTAGATGTTCAAAAAAGTCAGCCTTTCTCTCTTGGAAAGAGATTAAAAAGTTCGTGCCGAAAACAAAGCTTATTTGTTCAGTTATTATCTCATTTTCAGAGGGTATAATTGACTTTAAGGTTAAAAAGGAAAAATTTTCATACTCTTGAAATTTAGGCCGCTGGTCTATATCAAGAATATCTTGAATAACTAAACTATGAACCCCCTGTTTTTCACATATGGATGCAATAGTTTCCGGATTATTAAGTCCATAAAGATTTAACCAGTAATTATTTTGATTCTTTTCAAAGGCTTTAAATTTGCCGGGTGCAATGTTTCTACTTTCTTCAAACGCCTCCTTTTTGTATTTAAAGAGTTGAATGTCTATCCCTTCAGTTTTCGGATTTCCAGTAAAAATATATTTACTTGGGTCTTCCTTTTTCCTATTTAGTTTAGTTACCAATTTAAATGGTCTGGGGAATTCCTTTTTTATATTCTGTTTAAATTGAATCATCATTTTTCTCTTCATTCGATTACAGCCAGCTCTCAATTATAGTAGCAATTACTGATTTAAAGGAAATTATTTGTTCACCTCTGTAGTAGCTGATCCAATTGACTGGCCTATGGTTTAACTCCTCAATAGATATTGCCCTGACACAGTTGGTATGCCTTAATCGAACAATATAGACCAAAAATATGACTGTTACAAAGGGTAGAGAGCGGGGCATTCATTGAACTACTGCTTAACAAAATTCACGGTAAATATATCGATTAAGCGATTATTGAAGTTTTTCAGCAATTGAGCGGGTAAGTTTCTAAGAAGGTGGGATGAGAATGTTGGAATGCTATTGTAACTTTAGATGCTATCTGTGTCTCACACTTACCTTTGGTTAAGTTGAACAGAAGTTCGGGCATAGCTTAAGGTCTTCTTTATTGATAAATAGGTTGAGGCAAATCCTTTGAATAGGCTATTGAGATAGCAAATTGAGACAGGGCATTCCCAGTCTGTACAGGTTAATATAGGAAATGTCGTTTTATGATAGTTTCATGAGTGGCTCTTAGTCGCTGGGGGTGTTATTATTGTTGAGTTCAGGATATAGTTGAGAGGCAGATCCCCCTAAAAGGATTAATCTAGCGAAGTAGTGGGGGATGGCTTTCGGTGGTTGATGCTCATATTTAGAAGCTTATTTTTTATTTGTTAAAGCCTTCAACAAATTTTTTGGATCTTGTCGATTGTCCCAAAATGCAGTAATCAATATTTCGTCAGGGGTTACTTTACAAAAAATGCTGAAATTTTCGATTGAAGCTACTCGCACATCTTTAAAATCTGTTTTTTTGTAAATGAATGGCGTTTTAGCTATTTGTTTTGTTTTTTCTGAGACAATATTAATTAGTTTTTTCGAGTAGGTAGCCGATTTATTTCGGTTTAACCAATATTCAAGTATTCCTATGTATTGAATATCGGCTGTACGAGTCCATCTTACAGTCCTTTGAGCCATTCAAGATTTCGTTTGTCCATGGCTTCCTGTGAAATCAGTCGTCCGTTCTTAATGTCTGCCTCGCTCATTTCCAGCATTTCTCTTTGTTCAGCGGTCAAACCTACGGACTTATTTTCTTCATCGCTTGAAGAAATTATATTGTCAAGCGCTACTAAAAAGTCTTTATTATTAATGGACAATATTTTGTCAATCAGCCCGCTGCGTATTTTATCAATTGATGCCATTGTAGTTGAAATTTAACACAAATTGGGAAATTTTACTGAATTTTCATAATGATGAGCAAGGGTCAAGATTAAGTACTATGTGTATGTAAACACCATTTTATGAAGTACTCGCTATCAGAATCTGCATGGCCATTGGCGATGTGCTAGCCTATTGGATAAAGAATTTATCTTTATTGGATAGAATACCGAAAGGGATGGAATATGGAATGAGGGTGATGCCTGCTTTTTTCCATTGAAAGCAATAGGCAACCCTCCCCCAATACTTTACTGCTCTACCGCTAAAATGGTAACATTGGCTCTTCGATTTAAGACCACATCCCGCTCCAAAACGGCCGTGGTGACATACTTCTTCGACCCATAAGCTCGAGTACTGATCTCATCCCTCGAAAACCCTAATTTTAATAGTTCATTTTTGAGAACTGCAGCCCGCTGTATACTGATGTAACGATTGAAGGTGACCGAACCTAAAAGACAGCTGTGGCCTTCTATCAGCAATCGGGTGGGGACCTCTAGCTTGGCATGGTCTTCTGCAAAGGCACGTAGCAGCACCTTCGCCTCTTCGGTCAATGCATAGCCATTGATGCTGAACATGGCGCCAATGACGGGAATCACTCGATCATTATCTACCGAATTACGATAAGCGTTCATGTCGGTGGTGGACTCGGTGAGTCTTTCGAGTGGTGCGGCAAAGGTCAGCGGGGCAGGGGGTGCTTCCGCTATCACTTCCTCTTCTACTGGCTGAGGAATTTCCATGGCCTGCTCTTCTTCTTTAGGAATCCGATCGAAATACATATAGGTCGCAAAGCCAACAAGCAACAAAAGTAATAGCACGACGAGGGCTATCCAATACTTTTTAGAACTGCCGCTCGACTCCTCCTCAGTTTGTCTGAAGCCGGCTTTATGAGGGGGCTTATTTTCTTTTTCAGGCTTTTTCTTTTTCTCAGGCTCGGGGATGTTTTGATTGTCAAACGAATGTTCTAATTCGTAAAATGTATGGCCTTGCTTCTTGACTGCCGAATAGACTCGATCAGGACGAAAGCTATCGCCGCTATATGAAAATTCGGTAACTTTTTCGAATGGAACCCTATTGCGATAATACTCTCTGGAAAGATTTTCTATTGCTCGCCATTCTGCACTGTGATTGTCACGATAGGCCTGAGCAAAGATATGCGCCATCTCGGGTAAGCTGCCTGCACTATCCGCTAGTGCGTGCCCTCCTTCGTCTTTGTGTTTTTTGGGTGTGTCAGTAAATCCATCCTCATCACCCCACATCTTGGCTTTGGTTTGCTCATCATTGGCACGCATATGCGTTCCAATATTGCTGGGATTACCATTCATGATGTCGGTGATTCGAGTTCGGCGCCCCAATCTATCGGTTTCGATGGTGTGCTGATTACCATTGTTTCGAATGATGATGGTGGCATTTTTTGGTAGTATGGGATAGGTGGTGATCGCACATAAGTTATTGCTGTTGAGGCATTTTTCTCGGTCAATCTCCAAAACTCGGGTGCTATTTTCGTAGGATCCACACACCTCACCATCATAATAAATGGTGCCATTCTCGAATTTCAACTTAGGATCGTACTTGATTTCTCTAGGGCCTTTGGCTCTGCTGCCATCTTTAGCGGTCAGGTGCTCGTGTATAGCGCTAGGGGGGTAGTTAAGTTCGTCTTCAAAGTTGCTCATCATGGCGGTGCTTGTTTGTTAAAGTGTCTTATTCCTTTGTACGGGAATGAGGATAGAGGGATATCTCGCTCAATAAAAGATGCCTAACCTCCATCTTGGCCTTAGTAAGTAAACCATTATCAATTTTGCAGGCTGATGCTTTTGATGGTGAGGGGATCATATACTTATAGCCAATTTTCCATCAATTTTTGTTTCGACCCCGATAAGAGGGTGTCGAATGTAGATGTTTGGATGATAGAAGAAAATTATATGAGGTTATTTATTCTAATTATATATTTTATTCATTGAATTGCGATATATAATTATACATCTATTCTATTCTATCTTATCGTCTAGTATCCTACTACTCAGTGATAATAGATTATTCAATATCGATCCATAACCACAATTGAATTGGCCACAGCTTTAAATAATGGTAAATATTTTTCCATACCATCGATATTTTTCTTACTTCTATCCACAATGTTTACAGAACAAGTTAAATATACAGCCTTATCACCATAGATAAACATAAACTGAGCAGATTTAGTATTTATTTCAAGGTCAAGCCTTTTTTGGGTCTGCTCAAAAACTAAGAGGCATCCTAAGAAACCATCAAAAGTCATATCAGTATGGGAAATAAATTTACCAGAAGTAGGTATCATCTCCATTATTTCAGTTTTACTGAAAAATTTCTTTATTTCATAGGGTTCTAATTTATATCCCAAATCTACGACCATTATCATTATTGACTGAATACCTTGCCCATAGTCATTGGTAAATTTTTGAATGATATTAGGCCTTTCTGCTTCTTGAGCTTTCCAACTTTTGGGAATTTTAAATTTTATGTCAGAATTTTTTGATTTTGGATGTCCTTTTGTGCTGAATGAATAAGTAAAACCCCCAAAAAACTCGTCATGTGGATTTTCAGCATATTGAAAAGACAACAATGTCTCTAAGATTGGTGATTCGAAATCTATACCATTTGCATTATTTTCTATAAGATTTAAACCATATAAAATAAACTCTTCTGTTAGTTCAAGATCTGCATATAGTTCTCCAAGTACTTCATTGACGTTTTTATCATATTGAATAAATTCAGAATGGCCCATGTAATCTATTAAGTAATTTTTTATTCCAATTTTACTCCTACCGAATGAAGATTCAAATGCTAATCTGACTCTTAAAATTTTCAGAGCATACTCAGGATAATTTTTTTCTACTACTTGTAAAAACTTTTCATTTCCTATGATATATCCATAGGCTTGAGCTACTCTTTTGTATTTAGGCTTTTGATATGTGATATTTGTTTTGGTATGTGCATCTAAATTTGCAAATGCTAGAATTATAATAATAATAATTTTTATACCTGTTTTCATGATGTTACTTCTGATGAAATGAGCCTTTGATCTTTTTTGGACTCTAATTCAAACATATTAAAATGACTGTATGCAATTGCATTTATTAATCTTTTAAATTAAAGACCTCTCCAGTACCAAACTTACTTTTTGTACCAAGGCAATATTTTACCCGTATAAAGGCGGTTTTTTTGTAAAGGAATAATTATAAAATTTTTCATGGTCTCTTTTTATCAAAATACTATCTTGAGTTAATTAGCTAACAGTTGTGTGTAGTGATTATTGCTTACTTTTTCTGTAACATGACCTAATGACTAAGTACTAAAATATTTGATGCTTTATTAACCATAAAAAAGGTTTCTGTTTTTATGTCGGTTTAAACTTATCGAGATTATTTATTCCTAAGCAACCTTATTTATGATTTTGTTATTATCTTGAAAAAAAGCAACATGAGCCATATTATGAAAATGACAAATATACATTTAAGAATGTATATGATTAATTCACCTATAGCCCATATAGATACTCTTATTCCTCCAAAAAAACCATATCCAGATATAAAGCCTATGATTCCCCAAAAAATCAATAAACCAATGACTATGTATAAGTAATTCTTGTATTCTTCATTCATAGAGAATTCTCATTAACTTAAAATTTTTCATTATTAAAACTACATCATACTGTTCATCACATTCTGCTGATATTTTCCAATGTCGCTTTCAATTTTTTGAATGATCTTAAAATGATCTGCATATTCCGGAAAATCCCATTCCAATTTATGTCTTCCAAATACAGGGCTTTCCAATTTCCATTGAATACTTACCTCACCAAAAGTTTGAGTTAGTATAAATAAGGTTTTGCCTCCGATATTTGCAATTCCCATTGTAATAGAGTCTGACGACTCTTCCAGAATTTTGGTCCTTGGATCTTGACTCATGAAATAGTCGACTAGATCACGATACTTTTTTCGCATTCCACCTTCCAGTCTTATTTTATCGGCTTGTTTGTTTTTGTCATAGACAAATTTGATAACTAGTATTAAGATTACGATAGCAATAAAAGTCCACATGGAATTGATATTTTAAAGGTTATTAGTTCTTTTTAACAAGTAGGTTATTTTTACTCAAATTACTTATTTATATAATAACAAACTCACTTTTTGTACCAAGGGCTCGTTTTTCTAAATGAAGGGGTACATTTTATTAAGCAATGAGAAAATATGAAAGGTCTACGACCTTTGGAAGCGCAAAAGAAATCGAATAATCCCGATACTTAGATCCAACATAAATTAAGGATTTCTTGATGAACTGAAGAATCTTCCAATTCATTTTTACAGCATTCCTATACTTCGGGAGTAGAGCTTGAACAGTCCATTAGGTACTTCTACTGTAGGTTGTGAGCGCAATATTTGAGACAGGGTATACCTTGACTGTACAGGACGTTTCCACGCCAGATTTTAGCATTATCTGCAATTTCGCTTTAGTGGTATATAGAAAGGAAGTCAATAGCATTTCTAGTGGTCCCGTTGGAGCACGCGATTCGCTTATGCTATTTTTTTACATAATGATCCAATCCCTAGAAACCTATGAAATTTAAAATCTATTCTTTCCTATTACCGCAAATCGTAAGCTATAGGAGCCGCCAAGTATGGGGATGAGCATTGGGCTGTGAAATGCCCGAGGGCAGATAGGATAAGTTGGGTGTCCTATTGCTATTCGGTATAGATGTGAGGCTCCCCCGACAACTGATCATCGGGGGAAGCTGTGACTTGATGGCTCACGGCCGTCTACTCATAATTTTAAACTCTCACCTAGGGTATATTGATACTCCTTGCTCAATTCCTTTGTAAACTGGAATATTGCCAAAAGGAAATCATTCTATACCTTATATTCCATAAATACGTTATTGTATACCAATTTAAAAAAAATATACCTATCCGCAAGATTGCAGAAGTCACTTTACCAAAAGCTTGACCAACCCTTAAGACAAATGGGCTCATTGTGAAACATCGAGCCACAACTTGTGATTTTTTAGGTCACAGAGTACCACAATGTTGTCACAGTGTGTCACAGGGTCAAATCATTGAGAAACATCATCAGTAGTATTTCAACTTAATGTATTTGATAAAATTCGCTACTTAGTGACAAAACATCTTAGTTTTATAAACTAACGGATAAGCATAAAAACAAACCCTTCAATGGAATAAAGAATTGATGCAAACATTTTAATTATTCTTTATGCAACGGACACATTGACCCGACTCCCTTCGGGTGAATTCACCACTTCCTACACGGTTTCCAAAAGAGTTCATGTTCCGGCTCCATGCGGCCCAGCTAGTGCTCCATGTGGCACTCCACCAGTAACCCCATTTGCTACTGAGCTCGAAGAATTCCCCATCGCTGCTAAGGCCGCTGCTTGGAAGGGCTGCAAAGCCATATAAGTCTATACCGTTACCATTTTCATACCAACCACTTGTAGATTTTAATTTATTTCCTGCCTCACTTGCTCCACCTAGGTAATCTGTTAATGCTGTCCACTCCGCATTAGTAGGCACTCTCCAACCTGATGGACAAATATTTCCGCTGTTTACTGCTGGCCAGTTGTATATTACGCCATATTTTTCATAGTTATCAGTGGCTTTAGCAGCATTAACATTAGTCCCATCGTAAGAATGTACATAATAATAAGGCGTTGTTGGAGAATTTGTACTTGGACCAACTACACTTGGCAAATATTTTAAGTTTTCTACCATCCAAACCTGATTACCTATTTTTACCCAATTATAAACATTTCCATCACGGGTGTCTGTAAAGGTTCCCGTTTCTAGTTCTAGAGTTGTAAAAGATAGGGCACTACCATAGCCAGTACCTGCACTATTGGTAGCGTAAGCTCTTAGATAGTAGGTCGTGTTGGGTCGCAGCTCAGTAATGTTGCTGGTAAAACTCCCTATGCCTGTCCCGTTTTCCGTTTTGCTGTCATCAATGGTAGGCTCTTGGCTTGTGCTCCAGCAAACTCCTCGCACTGTAACATCAGCACCTCCATCATCCGTTATTTCTCCACCCGCTTTGGCGACTGTTTGGTCAATTTCAGAAACTTCAATTGTTGTGATAGTAGGCAACTTAATTTCAAGAGTTGTAAAAGATAGGGCACTACCATAGCCAGTGCCTTCACTATTGGTAGCGTAAGCCCTTAGGTAGTAGGTCGTATTTGGTTCCAGCTCAGTAATGCTGCTGGTAAAACTCCCTAAGCCACTGCCATCCTCCGTTTTGCTGTCTTCAATGGTAGGTTCTTGACTTGTGCCCCAGCAAACTCCCCGTGCAGTAATTTCAACACCTCCGTCATCCGTAATTTCACCACCTGCTGTAGCGCTTGTATAGGCAATTTCAGAAACTTCTAAAGTTGTAATAGCAGGCATTTTTATTTCACTAGTAGTAAAAGATATGATATCGCCATAGGCAGTACCCTCGCTATTGGTAGCATAAGCTCTTAGATAGTAGGTTGTGTTAGGTTCTAGACCAGTAATGCTGCTGGTAAAACTACCTAAGCCCTTGCCATCTTCCGTTTTGCTGTCGTTGACGGTGGGCTCCTCGCTTGTGTCCCAGCAAATTCCCCGTGCCTCAACATCAACACCTCCGTCATCAGTTATTTCCCCACCTGCTGCAGCAGTTGTATGGCTAATTTCAGAAACTTCAAGTGTTGTAATGGTAGGTACTTTAATTTCACTAGTGATATCATCCTCTTCACCGCAACTACTGGCGAATACTAAAAATGCTACCATTGTTAAAAACGGTAGCATGGTAAATCGTATTTTTTCTCTCATCTTAGGGTTTTTAATTTTTTTAATAAGTTTAATAATTTGATCTGCTATATTAAAGACTTGTAGGTCAATGAATACTAACGGTTTGCATGTATATGCAGTAGCAGATGAGAGGTATTTGTCAATTTGTCTAGCACAAAAACTGTTAGAAGCACAGACATTCAAATCACCCCTTCACCCGCTATTAACGTTTCCTTGACTCTTTGTTCTTTACAGCAAAACTATTTAGAGATTACCCGTTTTGGCTAAGAACGCCTATATTTAAGGCTAAGGTAAATCAATCGCCCCACTTCAGATATTGATCGAGAAAGGTCTTAATCTGTCCGTAGCCTTTAATTTCATTTTCTTTCTTTCTAAAGCCGTGGCCTTCATCTGGGAAGAGGACATATTCTACCGGAACGTTATTGGCTCGAACACCTTCCACAATTTCATCGGACTCTACTTGCAGTACTCTGGGGTCATTAGCTCCTTGCAATACCATGAGTGGTTTGGTCACATTTTGAGTATGAAATAGTGGGCTTATTTTATGAAGCCTGATAGAGTCTTCAGAAAAAGGATCTCCTAATTCATTATACAAGGCAATGCGCTCTGATTCCCACCATGCTGGAATAGACTTCAAGGTGCGTAGCCAATTGGTTACTCCAAAGATATTAACACCTACGTCAAAAACTTCAGGCTCAAAAGCTAGTGCAGCCATTACCATATAGCCACCATAAGAGCCTCCTATGATCCCCACACGGGAAGTATCCGCCCAATCCAATGTGGCCAAATATTCTTTAGCCAATACACAATCTTGTAAATCATCTTCTCCATGCCTTTTGTCATCCAAAGCGTAGAAGGTCTTGCCGTAGCCGCTACTACCACGGTTATTTACGCCTATAATAGCATACCCATGATTAACCAAGTACTGTATCAAAGGTGAATAGCTCACGCGAGTTTGTCCACCCGGTCCACCATGCACCCACACGAGCACCGGCACTTTATTGTCAGCGGTAGCTTGATGTGGCTTATAAAGAATGGATGGAATTTCTAGTCCGTCAAAGGACGCATAACGCACCACTTGGCCTTCCACCAAATCATCTTTATCAATATCGGGATTGAGGGAGTTGGTCAAAGGTGTTTTTGTCTTGCTTTCCAAATGATACACATATAAATCTGATGGGGAACGTGAGTCGGCCGCCGTCACCTGCACTTGTTTTTCCGAAGGGGAAAAATTAATCGCTGTTACACCCAAACCATCCAGCGCCTTCATATCTACCTTGCTGCCATCTGCTGAATTAAAAAGGTGAATCTTGCTCTGCGCATCTTCATTTACCAAAACTACTCTATACTGTCCGCTTTCAGAATGAAAGGCATAAACCACGTCCCAATCGGTAGAGAATACCTTTTCCATTTCACCACTTGCTAAATCTACTGCAGACAGGTAATTGAATTCGCTGCCGGCATCAGTGGTAAAGTATAGTTTCTCGTTGTCATGGCTGAATTCCAAAGGGCGGTAACTTGCTTTTTCCCCTTCCGGAGAGAGTAAGCGCATGTTTTTTTCTTTTAGATCGTATAGATACATCTCGCTTTGGTCGCGCAGAATGGTTTTCGCCAGCGCCAAATAGCGTTTGTCATTTGAAATATCACTTGGATTGAATGCATCATTGTTTTCATAAATCAGCGTGGCATCAAAATTTTCGATATCCATTTCATAAAGATCAAAATAGCGCGGATCACGTAAATTGGATATATAAAAGAATGTCTTTTTATCATCAGACCACTTCATAAAGGAAGCTTTTTCTTTCTCTCCGGGAGTTAAGTCTCTGATGCTGCCATCCAGATCTAGCAAGTAAATATGATTAAGCTCATTGCCCCCTTGATCAGCGGTGAAGAGCACTCGCTCATCACTAGGAAAATAGGAAATGGCATAGTAGGATTCCTTTTCATTTTGTGTAAGTGTGTCGATGCCGTCGCCACCAATCTGAAGGGCGTATAAGTTGTAAATGCCCGACGCATTGCTTGAGACCAATAGCTTACTTTCATCAGGAGAAAAGCTGCCACCAATGTAGTTGGTGTTTTGGTAGAACTGCTCAATGCTATACTGTTTTACATCTCTTTGTTCCATTTTACTTTTGTCGGAACCACAAGACCATATCATCAAGGGTACAGTCAGAAATAGGATGAGTTTTTTCATGCTTTTATGTTTAAAGATTATGCCATAAGGCTTTTTGGATTATGTTAATGTTTTGTGGTCATTGTTGCTAATGGCCATTAAGATTCAAATGAACGCAATTGCTTAGCCATTTGCGGTGCATTAAGGTGGGCTTATATTTTTAATATCCTGTTAAAGGTAAAGCTAATCTTTCTTAATTACAATTTTATCTATTATTCATCTAATGGGCTTGCTTACTTGTTAATTTTAGGGTCATTTTGGCTTTAAGGATAAAGTGGCTCAATAGTACTTTTTAGTGACTTTTGAGTAGATTATGTTTTTCCAATCTTTGACTTGAGTTGGCCATCATTTGAAGATGTAATGAGGCTGATGTCTTCTAATAGAATGGAAAAAGCTAATCGTATTGTAAGCGACAAAGTATAGGATAGGGAAAAAGTGCATTTTATTGACCAAAATGATCATGCAATACAACTTTGATGAACGATTAAGGTGGCTCGCCGAAATTTGGTGGGGGTGGCTGGGCAGTCGCTCAAAGTCCAATATTAAATACTACAATAACATTGGCACGCTTAATACGAAGAGGATATGAATCGATGCTTTCTTATTATCTAAAATTGCAACCTATCATCCAATCAACCGCCAAGCATGGGAATAAGCAGAATGCTGCGAAATCCCTGAGCGTAGCTCACGTACGCTTGGTGGTCCCGATCTTTCGATACGGGATAAATGTGAGAGGCGCACCTCGTCAGAGTAATCTGGCGAGGCCTTCTACACGATTAGGCAACATTTTTATTTTCAAATTTCTTTATTTCTTCGAGTTCCGCTTTTTTTTCATCACGTTCTTCTTCGATGTCATAATCGTCTTGAAGTCCGAGCCAGAATTTTGCAGAATTGCCAAAATATTTGCTCAATCTCAAAGCCGTGTCCGCAGTTATTCTACGTCTGCCTTTTATGATTTCCGAAATCCTTGTTTGAGGTATTTTCAAATCTTTAGAAAGTCTGTAAGCCGATATTTTCAAAGGCTCAAGAAATTCAAAGTTTAGGACTTCTCCAGGATGTACATTTGCTAACTTTTCCATTTTTTACTTTTTAATGATAATCGATAATTTCAACTTCTCTTGCGTTTCCGTTTTCCCATTGGAATATTATTCTCCATTGTTTATTAATCCGAATGCTGTAAAATTCGTTCAGCTTTCCAGTCAGTTTTTCAAGTCGGTTAGAAGGCGGAATTCTCAAATCAGCAATATCTTGTGAGTTATTCAGCATTCTTAATTTTCGACGTCCAACGTTCTGTATTTCAATCGGCATTTTTTTAACTCGGATTCCGTTCCAAATTTGTTCCGTTTGTTTCGAGCCAAAAGAAATAATCATAGTTTTGTTTTACGTTACTAACGTCAAAGATAAGTAAATATTTTGAATGTTTGCCGAATTTTTTTTAAATTCTGACTAACTTTTTTTTGTTTATTTGATTTTCAGTTACATAAAAATTCTATTGAAAATCGAATTTGTGTTTTT
>JAFIEW010000103.1 GCA_020832375.1 Cyclobacteriaceae bacterium | reverse complement strand
GCTTGACAACTAAGCAAGATTTTTCACAATCAACACAAGGTACATGACCAACCATTGATTCGTGAAAATCTTTAATATCATATGGCTTCAGCTTATTCTTTGATCTATGACTTTTAAAAAGTATTGGTCAGAGACTTCATTGCTCTTCAAAATATAGAATGATTGGCATTCTATAGAGCCAATTGGTAGCATTGCAAATAGCTATCACGAAAATTACTAGAAGCAAAAAAACCACACCTCTTATTTAGAGAATGTGGTTTAAAAACAATATTTTAATCAGAATTAAAATTCAAATCCGACGAATAACTGTACCATAGAATTTTGAGCTCTTGATCCAAAGAAATCAGCAATATCATTGCCCTCTAAAATATTGGTAAGTCCATAATTATACCTCACCCCTACCATGAGCGGTGAAGGATTAATGGTTGCGCCAACACTAAGACCAAAATCAAAATTATTGAAATCATCACGATCAAGGTCGGTGCTAAAACTACCAAAATTAGAATCCACAGAAGCTTCAGCACTGAGCAAGTAAGCTGCATAAACACCACCCTGTAAATGAATGATATCAGCAAGGCTTACCGAAGCTAGCACTGGCACTTCCAAATAACCTAGACCTAATGTAGCCTCTCCTCCACTGCCCGTAACAGTAGACCCCCTACCATTGTATCCAAGCCCTGTCTCAATAAATAATAGCTCTGGAATCAAGGCAGCACGACTATAAATTCCTGCATTCAAAGAATAGCGTAAATTTTGATCGTCAGGATTTTCATCTGCAAAGAAGTTAGAAGCATTTAAACCAGCTCGCACACCAAATTTACCATCTTGCGCATTGACACTAAAAGTCAGTAAAAGAATAAATGGTAGGAATAAAATAATCTTTTTCATGTTGAAAGAATTTGTGTTAAAAAATATTACCATTTTACATTACGCTAAAAATATGCTTAGGTTAGTGAATTTTATTTTTTATTCCATCAGCTATACTGGTAGATGCTTGATAAAAAATAGTGAAGACTGGGCCGATAAACCCAATTGAAACAACTACACTAGACTGCAAACAACTAATAACCAACAATATGAATGCATTACTGCGATAGTGATGCAGGTCTCGGTTTAGTTGATTGTCACAAGCTACCTTTGCTTGCAATACATCCTACATCATCGATAGATTACAAGCTATCAATAGGCTTAGCCTTTAAAACGCAGATCTAAGATAATGCCTAAAGCACCGAGTCGATTAGATGTATCCATTATTAAATTAAGAATAAGCCATGGAAGTAGAAATCTTATCGCGCATACAATTTGCTTTTACAGTCGCTTTTCACTACATCTACCCCCCCTTAAGCATTGGTATTGGACTATTGATGGTCATTTTTGAGACGACCTATATACGAACAAAGAAGAAAGAATATGAAGTTTTGGCTAAATTTTGGACTAAAATTTTTGCAATCACCTTTGGTATAGGTGTGGTAACAGGTATTGTGATGGAGTTTGAGTTTGGGACCAATTGGGCTACTTACTCAAGGTATGTAGGTGACATTTTTGGAAGTGCCTTAGCCGCAGAAGGCATCTTTGCGTTTGCGCTCGAGAGTAGTGCTTTAGGTGTACTGCTTTTCGGGTGGAATAGAGTCAAGCCTTGGGTTCATTTGGTCGCTACTTGGGCTGTATTTTTAGGATCTATGTTTTCGGCAGTATGGATCGTTGTGGCTAATTCTTGGCAGCAGACTCCTGCCGGCTATCATATCGTAGGAGAAGGCATGCAGGCCCGAGCTGAGATTCTTGACTTCTGGGCGATGGTATTTAATCCATCTTCGGTCGATCGCTTGACTCATGTTTGGATCGGTGCATTCTTAGCAGGCACCTTTTTGATCTTAAGTGTTCATGCTTACTACCTCTTGAAAGGTCGCTATGTGGTACTATCCAAAAAAGCATTTAAAATCACCTTAGTAGTCGCTGTGATTAGTTCATTAGCTCAACTGGCCACAGGCCATAGTTCTGCAGATGGAGTTGCTGTAAATCAACCGGCAAAGCTTGCAGCTATGGAAGGCCATTTTGAAGCTGAAGGACCAGCAGATCTTTACCTCATTGGTTGGGTAGATAAGAAAAATCAAGAAGTGACGGGAATAAAGATACCCGGAGGCTTATCCTTTATGTTACATCAAGATTTTGAGACCCCAGTAACGGGCTTAAACGCTTTCCCCGAAGAAGATAGGCCCTCACAAGTCAATGCAGTGTTTCAATTTTACCACCTTATGGTGGCTATAGGAATGTTTTTGATCGCTTTGAGCCTATTTGCTCTCATCCAATGGAAGCGTGGTAAATTATTTGAGAATAAATGGCTATTGTGGGTTTTTGTTTTTACCGCTATTCTTCCGCAATTGGCTAATCAATTTGGGTGGTTTGCAGCAGAAATGGGTCGACAACCATGGGTAGTTTATGGACTATTACGTACCTCAGATGCACTTTCAAAAAGTGTACAAGCCAATCAAGTACTATTCTCCTTGATTTTATTTTTCATCGTTTATTCGATTTTGTTTTTACTATTTATCTATCTGATGAACAAGGCAATTCAGAAGGGACCACAAAGTGATATCGATTTCGATGAAGGCAGCTTGAACCAACAAATAACAGAGGTAATTACGAATAAATAAAGAATAAAATGGCAGATACCTTATTTGGATTAGACTATCCCAGCTGGTGGTTTTTAGTAGTAGGCGGACTTTTTGCTGGCTACGCTATACTCGATGGCTTTGACTTTGGTGCAGGAGGATGGCATATGTTTTTCAAGCAAGATAGTAGCCGCGACACCGCATTGAAGGCAATCGACCCTACATGGCATGGTAATGAGGTGTGGCTAGTGATTGGTGGTGGCACCTTGTTTGCGGGATTCCCTGTATTTTACGGTACGCTATTCTCTGCCATGTACACGCCCTTTATTTTATTTCTATTATTTATCATTTTTCGGGGTATTTCCATAAAATTCAGGAATATGGAGCCCATGCAATGGTGGCGCAGAATGTGGGATTGGTCCTACTCAATTTCGAGTATCATGCTCGCTTTCCTACTGGGTGTAGTCTTAGGGAATATTTTACATGGGATGCCGCTAGATAATAACTTTGAATATGTTGGCGGTGGCTTTTTTGAGTTTCTCAACCCCTTTTCAATTTTAGTGGGTATAACAGGTGTTGCGCTATTCATGATGCACGGTGCAATTTATTTACTTTTAAAAACAGAAGGTAAATTATACAGCAGAATGCAGCAGTTTCTAAATATTGGAATGCTATTTTTTGTAATTTCCTATACGATTACTACACTTTATGGCCTGTTTACTCTCGAACATTTGTTAACTCCTTATATGGAAAACAAAATTTTCTTTGCAGTACCTTTATTGGTTTTCTTAAGCATTGCAAACGTGCCTCGATTAGCACGAAAAGAAAAATATGGATGGGCTTTTGTATTTACAAGCATTACCATTGCCTTGCTTTTAGCCGTTGTCGCTTTAGAATTATACCCTACTTTACTCCTTTCAAGTGACAACCAAGAAAATAGCATTACCATCTATAATGCCGCCGCTTCTACAAAAACCTTGAAAATCATGATGGGATTTGTCGCTGTGGGCGGGCCTTTAGTAATTATGTACAGCTACTTTGTATATCGCACTTTCTGGGGTAAAGTAAAAACCGATACGGAGGGCTATTAAAATATCATGAATTCCAAAACCTCCAAACAACAGCTATGATAAGCTAAACAAAAGGCCGTTTTCTACTTCAATTTATTCAGTAGAAAGAAAGCAATTGGGTAAGCTATTAATCATAAAATAACAACTTATTTGTAGCGCTCTTCAAAACTGATAATTGAATAACAATCAATGATAACCCAATTGGTCGTATTGGATGAGCCAAAATATCAAACTCGCTATTTTGACGCTTAGCCCCAAAAACAACCCCGGTTGAACGCTATATTGTGAGTAGCTATACCATCATTACATTCAATTCATTTATCAACTATAGGCTAAAAATCATATCCAAATCAACCATATAGCCTCTTATCATTGCGCTCCAAAAGATCTGATTGCTCTTTATTAATAATCTCAATTACCAAGTATGCTTCTTCTTGCTTTAGCTTCTATTGGTACCCAAGCCTCTCAATTTTTACTAATGACTCAGCTTCTGACTTAGTCTTGCTTCCTTTTTTTAGATCTTCCAATAACTGGGCAGGGACATTAATCTTAAGCAAAGATGGAATCTCACACCCTTTGCACTCTGTGATATGCGTACTGACTAAAATGGATTCATTGGCTTTAAGACTTTCGATATTTTTTCCATACTCAAGTATGTTTTGAATCAACTCCTTTTCAAAGATCGGATAGATCTTTTTAACTTCCTCATCTCTCTCTGATTGATTAAGTTCTTTTAATCCTCGAGTAGGCAGATCATACATAAGCACATCAATAAAAAGCTGCTTCCTATAACTATTAGAAGAGACAAAATCCATATTGAGGATTACACCAATCAACTCTTGATACTCTACCGAGCTTTCCTTTCTCAAGTAATAGGTAGAAGATAAGTCCGACTGATATAGTCGATCGATAACGCTCTTAAATATCATTACATCCTTAAGATCTACTGAAGGCTTTGGCCCTTCAGTAGTGATGACAATTCTTGACAAAGCTTCTTCCTCAGAAATTTCTCCCTTCTGAAAAGCTCTTACCTCTGCTACGCTCAGCTCGAAAGACATATTAGCTTTCATTTTACCCGGTACAACACTATACTCCCAATAAGCGGACTCTGGGACTTCTTTTTCCTTCACTTTAATTCTATCCTCATCTCGAAGCTGACTTATCAAATGGCCATAGTCGATCATAAACAATTTAATCTGCTCTACATTTAAATTCCTTATTTCTTCTTTCCTTTGAGTTCTCTGCAATGATTTAAGCGTTCGCACGGTAAAAGCACGCATTTTATCATCCCAATCCTTTTCAATGAAAACTACATCCGAATCATTTTTATAATCTTCATAGAAATCAAGATCATACTCTAATTCATCAATCGCCTGTTGAATTTTATTAGACAGCTTTGGAAGTCGTGCCGTGGCGGCCAAGTAAGATCTGGGAATTGAAAATATTACACCATAGTCCGAGACATATTGAGCTTCAATATCATTGGACTGACTTACCCAATGAATATTGGGATCCCGATTTTCGTTGAGCATCCCCTTAAGTACAGTTTTAGATATTTCTAACTCACGATTCATTTTAGAATAATCAATACTCTGTGACTTCACATGCTGTGAAAGCATGAGCATAAATGCAATGAAAATTAGTTGCTTCATAATTTTTGAATGTTAAACTTATCGAAGGCTGATTCTCTTTTAGTGGGTCTTCGAAATCAAAAGGTTTGCGAACATCTACAAAAACCACCAACAAATGATCACGATAAAACCCAGTTTTCAAAAAATAACCATCCTTACTCCTCGCTATTATTTAATACCATTTTCCCCATAATTGGACGCACCAATGGGATATACTTTATCTATCCGAAATAAATCAAGCTGGCGGTGACTATTGCTTATATACAATCCCAGTTCTACCGTCTAAAGCACTCAAGAGCTCTTCCAACTCAATTTCTCTGAGATCTTGATTGTATTCCAACAATTCAATACGGCTGATCAAATAAGCCAAGTCTTCTCTCCTTTGCTCTTCTAAATAGTTGGCAAAAAGTGTCAAAAATTGCTCGGTGAAGACTTGCTGTTGCAGAGCATGCGTCTTCTCTAATGCTGACATTTGACTTGCTTGTTTTTGAGTCCAATCCGAAAACTGCTCATTAATTTTACTTTGTTGACTGACCATTTTTGCTTCCAACTTTTCGAGTAGCCTTTCCCTTTCTTGTGACTCCTGTAATTGCAACTCTCTAGCCACTTCTTTAATGAGCTGCTCTGTTACCAATTCTTGAGAATCAATTCTATCTGGGATCACAGCTGCCTTACCGAAGCTTATCTGAAGCCCCCCTTCATAATAGTTCGCTTGGAAATTACTCCATCTCCCTAGTAAAATGATCAATACCGCCGCAGCAGCTACCCCTATCAATAATCTGAGTATATGATTACTGCTACTCCTCTTCGTAGATGAGGCAGGAAACATATAGGTTGGTACACTTACTTTCTCCTCTTCCAACTGCCCAAGCAAAGAGCGCGTAGCCTTCATCTCTTCGAGTTTTTTCCTAAGCTCGTCATTGCTTTCCAGCTCAAGCTCAAATGCTTGTTTCTCCCTGTCAGACATCTCCCCGTAGAGGTAGTCCATCAATTGATTAATCCGATTATCCCTTTTCATAATTCATCCATTTAGAATCAATTCCTTCTATTTCCAATAGCTGCTTTATGCGCCCAAGTGCAGCATATAATCGAGTCTTCGCCGTGCTTTCTGAAATATTTAAAGTATCGGCTATTTCTCTAAACTTTAGTCCTTCGTATTCCTTCATGATCAACACTTCCCTCTGCTCAGGTTTCAGCTGTGCCATGCACTTGAGTAGCACAGCTTTTAGCTCTTGTTGACGGTAATGATCCTCAGGATTGGTCAGTAAAGCAGTACTTATTTCCCAATTACCATCACCGCTTTTGTCGCTATTCCCATTTAACTGATCAAAAGAGATCCACCCTTCTCTCTTCAACCGTCGGCTCTCCTGTCGGCATTGATTAGCGATGATGCTGTAAAACCAAGGCTTCATTTTCTCAATATTCGACAGCTGATGGATATGCTGATAAATAGAAACAGCTGCTTGCTGACTTACCTCCGTAGCTCTATTGCTCTCACCAAAGTACTTGAAGGCGTAATTGTAAAGCTTTGGATACCAGATTGAAAGCAACTGATTGAAAGCGGTGTCATTACCCCTTCGTACCTCTTCAATCAAAATAATGCTTAGATCTTTTTCCACCATCTACTGATTTGATACAATGAGCCCAGTTAAAATTTATATCTTTCCCCAAAAGCCGGTTTAATATACTTTATTCGTTTAAAGTATTTATTGCTTGCTCTATCCCTATGATGCCAGAAGTTTGAAAAAAGTTTGACTCGGCATAAAAAAATGTAGCAAAGCTTCTAAAATATCTTTCGATAAAAGTTAGAGCACAAAAAAAACCGACCTTTGGGGGTCGGGTTTCAGAAATTTTACTGTAAAAATCAAGTTACATTAACCGATTTCAATCTTCACATCATCGGTTTTAGGATGTCCAACGCAGGTAAGGACGTAACCCTCATTAATTTCTTGCTCAGAAAGCCCTTCCTCTTCTTCCATCTCTACCTTCCCGCTGTGCAGCTTACCTCTACAAGTGGTACAAAGACCACTTTGACAGCTGTATGGCAAATCGATATCGGCATCCAATGCCGCTTCTAATATCGTTTTATCAGGCGATACTTCTACCACGTACTCTTCATCATCATAAATCAAAGTCACTTTACGCGTCTCACTTTGAGGACTTGCAGATCCTTCATCTTTAGCCTGAAGCTTGGTCGATACGAAGCTCTCTTTCTTGATTTTGATATCACCAAGGCCAATTTCAGGCATCATTCTTTCCAAGGTATCCATATATCCTTGAGGCCCACACATAAAATATTCTTTCTGCAAGTCATTACTTACATACTCCTGATGAAAACGCTTTACATGCTCGCTGCTCACCAATCCTTTAAGGTAGCTGTCATCTTGCGGAGACTCTAGTAGATGCATCACTTTTAATCTGCTGCCATATTTTTCCTGCAATTGATCAAGCTCATCTTTTAAATTAATGCTAATTGCTCGTATTAAAAATGAGCATCACTGCATCGGCAGTTTCTTTTCTTACTTTTCTGATCCTCAAGTGTGACTATTGATGTGATACGCTACATCCTGTATTGGCTTTTTATATCGAATTCGTAATTTTAAATTCACCTGTTTTGATGCCTTGAAATACTTGCTTAATTGAAAAAAAAGCCGAAAAGCCCTAATTCAATTAATTTAGCCGCTTTTACAGCTTTTTTTTTCTTTGCGGATTAAATACATTTTCACTGGGTACTTATACTCAAATTTAGGTAATTATAAATTAAATATTGTTTTAATCTTGTATTTTTTTATTATATTTAGTACACTTAAAAATCAAACTAAATATAATGAAAACATTTTACTTTGCTCGGTCTTCACTACCCTATTTTTAATTGGGTGCACAAATGAACCTGTTGAAAAACATGAGGTGAACAATATTGAAAGTTTAGCAGTGGACTATTCAATCATTTCTGAAGCTTTTAGCAACGCTAGAAGCAAGGATGCTAAAAATTCAGCTAGATATGGCTATCATTCTCAAATGGAAAGTGATATGATTGATTATTTAGATCAAAAATTTCCAGATGAAGATTATAGAAAAGCTTATGATGAGCTTATGACCACAGAAATTTTCCAAAAGATTAATGCTGCAAAGTCTGGTAATGCCCGACTGGAAGAGTCTTATGATTTGCACCAGACTATTTACGAATTGGAGCTTTCAAAACCAGCCGAAAAACAATTGATTGAACTAACTTATGCTTTTGATGATTATCTGATAGATCTGAATGACGATTATGTAGAAGCGGATGGTGTTTCTTATATTATCAGCGAGCTTGACCTGATTAAATCGGATATACATGCTGATTCTTCTATTCCTACAGATGAAAAACAATTGCTCATTGCCGGCATTGATACCTATAGTGTTAATCTTCCATTATTGTTAGATGAGCTCGCTGCTTATGATACAATTGAAGGTAGATGGTTGAGAAGACTTTTAAGGCAAGTGGTGACGACTATTATATGGACTACTGTCTACGCTGTAGCAGGAGCTGTTTTAGGTACACCGGTTTTTGGGATTGGTGCTATTCCTGGAGCAATAAGCGGAGCTATCATTGGTTTTGGTTGGGGTTTTGGAAGTGCATTTATTAATGATGAATGTATTTCATATGTCAATACCTGTGGTTTTTCCGGTGTAGGAAACATTTCATGCACAACAGGTGCCTGTTTATAGTTTTTTAGTCCAAATTTTCAATAGATTTTAACCAGACCATTGATTAGCTCATAATAATTTTCTTGGTTTAATTTAATTCTATCAAAGCGTTTTTATCACTTATTATGAAAATCATATTTTTATTTTGTTTGACTGCTAGTTTATTTTTAATACCTAGCTTCAAAATATATGCTCAAAATACAGAACAAGATTCCATTCTCCATACTCAGATTATTACTCGAGGAGATTTAAGTATTTCTTATGGATATGCAGGTGTAGGTGGTGAACTGTTGCTAACAAGCAATAATGTTGTTTTCAATACAAGGAATAAAAAAGGTAAATGCTCATTTAAATTGAATTATGATCATATCGAATCAGTAGAGAAAAAATGGTCTTTATTTACACCAAATATTATCATCATAAGAGATAAAAATTATGCTAAATTTACTTTAATTACCTACAGAAGGAAAAAAATTGTCGATATCATAAATTCCAAAATTTGAATCCGGTTGATTACCGTACTTTATTGCAGTTAAACCAATTAAAAGTAAACTAAGATATAAATGAAGACTATATTTTTATGCTGTTTTACTGTGAGTATCTTTTCTATACTTAGTTTGAAGGTCTCTGCCCAAAATACAGATCAGGATTCCATTCTCCATACTCAGATTATTACTCGAGAATTGGATTTATCCAAAGGTTATGGGGGTATGATGGGTAAATTACAATTAACAGCTGATGAAGTAATATTTACCTCTAGGAACAAAAAAGGTATTGGTTCTTTTACATTGAATTACAATGATATCTATGCAGTAAAAAAAAGAAGCTTGATTACACCTAATCGGATTATAATTCATGATAAAAACTATGCGAAATTCACTTTTTCTACTTACAAAAGAAAGGAAATAGTAAGTATAATGAAATCTAAAATGTGAATTTCAATATTTTCATTTTAAGGCTGTGTATTTTTTTATTCGCAGTCTTACTTCAATCATCAGTACTTTAAGGCTTTATATGAAAACCAACTATATTTATCTAATTACAGCTTGTTTGCTGCATTTTATTGAGCCTAAAATTTATGCAGCACAGAATGCAGACTCAGTACTCCATGTTCAGGAAGTCAAAAGAATAACTACTATGTATGAACCGCTTAGAGACTTTAAAGGGGAGCTCAAACTTACTAGTGATAGTGTGATTTTTACACGAGAGGAAGGAAAACAGCCCGGCTCTTTCACTCTTTCTTATGATGACATTCTCTCCGTAAAAAGGGCAGGTTATTTTTTAATTCTTCCCGGTAAAATTGTCATAGAAGATAAAAACTATGCAAAATACAGGTTAAAAACCTTTAAAAGAAAGAAAATAGTGGACATCATCCAATCTAAAATTTGATGTATTAGTTTATTTTACTAAATTTTATATGTAATAAAACAGCAGAAGTGATGTAATCATAAGTATTACATCACTTCTGCTGCTTTTGATTTTTAACCTTATTGATCTTTTCTTAACCGATTTCAATCTTCACATCATCGGTTTTAGGATGTCCCACGCAGGTAAGGACGTAACCCTCATTAATTTCTTGTTCAGAAAGCCCTTCCTCCTCTTCCATCTCTACCTTCCCGCTGTGGAGCTTACCTCTGCAAGTGGTACAAAGACCACTTTGGCAGCTGTATGGCAAATCGATATCAGCATCCAATGCCGCTTCTAATATCGTTTTATCAGGCGATACTTCTACCACGTACTCTTCATCATCATAAATCAAAGTCACTTTACGCGTCTCACTTTGAGGACTTGCAGATCCTTCATCTTTAGCCTGAAGCTTGGTCGATACGAAGCTCTCTTTCTTGATTTTGATATCACCAAGGCCAATTTCAGGCATCATTCTTTCCAAGGTATCCATATATCCTTGAGGCCCACACATAAAATATTCTTTCTGCAAGTCATTACTTACATACTCCTGATGAAAACGCTTTACATGCTCGCTGCTCACCAATCCTTTAAGGTAGCTGTCATCTTGCGGAGACTCTAGTAGATGCATCACTTTTAATCTGCTGCCATATTTTTCCTGCAATTGATCAAGCTCATCTTTAAAAATAATACTTGCCTCATCGCGATTTGCATATAGCAAACTGATTTCGCTCCGCTCTTCATGATGCAGTACGCTCTTCAAGATCGACATGAGCGGTGTGATACCACTTCCTCCACCCAACAGCACAACATTGCGCTTCTTAGATGAATCTACCTCTGGCACAAAGTTGCCATTTGGCCGCATCACTTTGAGTACTTGTCCTGCCTCAGCATTATCGTTCAAAAAGTTAGAGACTAAGCCATCTTTTACTCGCTTCACTGTCACTCCCGGAAACTCATCCGTATCGGGACTGGTACAAACAGAGTAAGAGCGGCGTACTTCCTCTCCATTGATCGTTGGGATGAGGGTAAAAAATTGACCCGGCTGATAATCGACAGCCTCATTGCTCGTGTCGAAGATGAGCGTCACTGCATCTGCAGTTTCTTTTCTCACTTCTTTGAGCTTCAAGTGTAAATATTGATCGGACGCGCTAGATCCGGTATTGGCTTTTTTCTTTCCAAATATATCTCCAAACATGTTTCTTCGGTTTATTTTGATAACTATAACTCAGTGGGCATTAAAGTGTTCTCATCCCACGCTAAACAAGATGCTTAAATATCTTGGTCATCAATGGCTCGGCTTTATTGGCGGCATCTACTACATCTTGCAAAGAGACTTTTTTGATCTTTCCTTCTACTCCCAAATCGGTGATGACTGATATAGCAAAACACTCTAATCCCATATGTCTTGCAACAATATTTTCGGGTACGGTGCTCATCCCCACAGCATCCCCACCTATAATACGCAGGTACTTATACTCGGCAGGAGTCTCTAAATTGGGGCCACTTACCGCCACATAAACGCCTTTTTGTAGCTTAATACCCTCTTTTTCTGCGAAAGCCTCGGCCTGAGCAATCAGCTTAGGACTGTAGGCATCGCTCATGTCCGGAAAACGAACACCCAGTTCAGGGTCATTTTTACCGGTAAGTGGGTTTTCAGGTAGTAGATTGATGTGATCGCTGATGATCATGAGATCGCTAATGGCATAACCGGGATTCAAACCACCGGAGGCATTGGAAATCAACAGCTTTTCAATACCCAACAATTTCATCACCCGCACAGGAAAGGTAAGCTGCTGCATGCTGTAGCCCTCATAATAGTGAAAGCGCCCTTGCATCACGACCACCGGCTTGCCTTCCAAATGACCAAAAGTAAGCTTACCACTATGACTCTCCACTGTAGAAAGCGGGAAATGCGGGATATCCTCATAACTGATATCTGTTTCTACATCAATTTCTCTTGCCAATGCACCTAAGCCAGTGCCTAATATGATACCCGTAATCGGCTTTATCTGAGTCTTACTATGCAAAAAGGCGACTGCCTCATCTATTTTTTCTTTCATAAAGGATCTGTTTTTTTCTTGACTACTTGAGCTTTTCTTTAGCGTGGAATGAGGATACTAATTGGCATGGCTAGTGATCATAATACCCCCACACCTACCTTGAGATCTGCCTGATGGCGTCCACCTTGTACGAACGCTTTAAAATTGGCAAACGACCATCTGAAATGATTGCTCCCCTGCAGCTACAAAGATAAAAAACTACCGCATCCGGCGGGCAATAGCGCCGGTAAAAATTGCGGAAAAACCTTAAAAACAAAGGCAATTTGAACCAATAGCTCAAGAATGCACAAAAAATATGATCTCTAGCTTAAGCAAGCTTGGAAGAAGAGCCTAAACTTAAAAAAAGGAACCCTCAAAAAGATGTACCAACTACCCATTGGCAAACTCGTGGATTTTGGTAATCGCTAAGCGATCCGTCAAACTACGAGAATAGTGTACTTCTTTGATCTTCAAGCCCTGATCGACTAGAAACTCTGCAGGAATGGTATTGATCGATTCTCCTGCCGCCATCGGATGAATAGGCACCCCCGCTCTTTTGGCTCGGAAGGCCGTCTGCACGAAGGTGGTGATATGACTGACCGTAGATTTATAAGCCGACTGCTCAAGGCCGTAAGCGTCGTATATTTTGCGCTCGGGATCAGAAATAAGTGGAATAGGCGATACCTCTTGGTGGAAGCTGCTTCTCAGCAAGATATTTTTCGGCGACTCGAAGAAAAAAATCATTTCCATACCCTTCTCTTTCAATCGCTCATGCTCTTTGGTCAAACTGTGTACCCGCAAATTGCAAAAAGGACAGCCCGCATGTCTAAAAAATCCGATGAGTAATTTCTTATCGCGATAGTCTTCCAAATTGATTTGACGGTCAAAGATATCGACCCTATCAAAAGTCGGTGCGATGAGTTCTGGTGCTAACTTTTCCATTTATCTATTTTTAAAGTAATGATCTTTTCAGGGAGGACCTTTGGCGCTATCAAGTAAGACTCTTGTGCTATCATCCCCCAATAACAAACCTACGAATCGAAAGGCAGCATTGGATTGCAACAACTAAAAAATATTAGCATCCGCTTCCTTCACTTTAAAAGATTCACTCAAAACCGACACTTTTGGCAAAAGTAAGGTGATTTAATAATACGGATTTTTCATGCCTTATCACCATTTCAATAAAACCATCCTAATAACTGCGGTCAATCATTAGCCTATGTGACATCCGTCACCCTTTCGCCGGCAGTTATTACCTATGTTTGTATCATCGTACATTTACGATCAACGATCAATACGCACTTAAAGCAAAAGCATGACCACAGATGAAAAATTAGCCCTTTACGCTAAAGCGCTTGCACATCCCATCAGGATCCAAATCATACGGCTGCTGACAGGGCAGGCATGCTGCTATACCGGCGACCTGACGCAACAGTTTCCGATTGCTCAGTCTACCATCAGTCAGCATTTGCGAGCGCTCAAAGAGGCAGGCCTCATACAAGGTACAATCGAGCGGCCAAAAGTGAAGTATTGCTTGAATAGAGAAAATTTTGAAGAAGCTCAACGCCTTTTTGAAACGCATCTTTTTTCAGATGAACGATTCATCAAGAGCTGTGCATCTTAAACCAAATAACCATTTACCAATCAATCAACAATGATGAAAACGATCAAAGTACTCGGCACAGGATGCCCAAAATGTAAAAAAACAGTCGCTGCCGCAGAAGAGGCCATTCAAAAATATGGCTTGGATGCACAAGTTGAAAAAGTGGAAGACATCGAAGCTATTATGGCCTATCAAGTGTTGAGCACACCCGCCGTAGTAGTAGATGAAGTGGTAAAGCTCAAAGGCAGAGTGCCTTCGGCAGAGCAAATCAGGGACCTGATCGCCTAGTGAAGCGCTGCCTCTACTCATGCTTTCTGTGGATAGGCTTGCTATTTACCCCTTTGCTCAGCTCTGCGCAGTCCAATTTAGATGCGTTCATATCATCTTTCGACTATGCGCAGCGCAAAGAGATGAAGGCTGAAATCGCAGAAGTGATCGCCGGACTGCAAGCAGACACCTTGATTTTACTAGACATTCGCTTCGATGAAGAAAGGCAGGCATGGCATTTTCCAGCATCCCAACATATACCGCTACCGTCATTGACTACGCGGCATAAAGAACTGCCAAAAGACCGACTGATCGTGACCGCTTGTCCGAAAAAAGACCGCGCCATCATTGCCATGCTTTATTTGCAATCGGAAGGATACCGTGTCAAATACCTCAAAGACGGACTCATAGCGCTGGCGGATGCTTTGAGAGGAGATGCCGCAAGGGAATTCACGCAGGCACTGCCTAAGCAATAAGCTAGCTAAGCAGTACGAAAAAAATTAAAGCTGATAGGCACGCCATCATAAAGCCAGCATGCACTCAGCAAACGCAAGGACCATTATAAATAAATAGAGGTGTTAACTTAGCTACTTATCTTTATTTGCTGATAACTAATATGTTGC
>JAFIEW010000102.1 GCA_020832375.1 Cyclobacteriaceae bacterium | reverse complement strand
GACTTTATGATTTATTTATCAACAAATTAGCTGTTTTTAAGCAGACCCTATTTAACGACTAAGGAATAGCACCGCTATGGTGAAGGCGTTAAATGCAGCGAAGCGTTTGATTTTGAAGTATTTTTAGCTCGGAATAGAAATTCTAAGGCATATTCCGTGTTTAAGACCTATCCTAGTTAAAATTCAATTAAATAAGATGCCTAAGACCAATAATTAGCCTTCATAGAGGTTTCATAAGACAGTTGGCGATATATTATAGCATGATAGTCTGCGCAAACAGTATGAATGCTATCCAATTTTAATCAAAAAACAAGCATCGTCCGAAACAACATCAATTGGCGAGAAATGTGTACATTCAAATCATTCTATTGCAATCAAAAAAAGGCCTCTTGCAAAGGCCTTTTTTTAAAACTTATTCATACGGAACTGATACTATAGCTGTTCAAAGATCCTTGTAAAGCTACAAGCTTCTGACAAACGAGCATGCAAAGCATCAATACTTACTCTTTTTTGCTCTGTAGTATCTCTATGTCTGATCGTAACCGTATCATCTTCGAGCGTCTGATGGTCTACGGCGATGCAGAAAGGTGTTCCGATCAGATCTTGGCGCGTATACCTTTTACCTATCGACTGAGTGTCTTCATAAATCAAATTAAAGTCAAAACGTAGACGATCAAAGATCTCTCTTCCTTTTTCAGGTAGGCCATCCTTTTTAGTGAGTGGTAAGATGGCGGCCTTGATTGGAGCAAGCGCAGGATGTAACTTTAGGTAGGTGCGCTGCTTTACCTTATCACCTTCCCCTACTTCTTCCTCTACAAATGCATTGAAAAGGGTCATTAAAAAGAGTCTATCGGCTCCAATTGAGGTTTCTACCACGTATGGAATGTAGTTTTGATTGATTTCTGGATCAAAGTACTGCATTTTCTTTTTGGAAAACTCTTGGTGTTGCTTCAAATCAAAATCGGTGCGCGAGTGGATTCCCTCAACTTCTTTAAAGCCAAACGGGAATTCAAACTCAATATCAACCGCTGCATTGGCATAATGCGCCAACTTTTCATGCTCATGAATTCTCAATTTATCCTCAGGAACACCTAGTGCTTTGTGCCACTTCAATCTTACTGACTTCCAATGCTCAAACCACTTCATCTCCTCACCCGGACGTACGAAAAATTGCATTTCCATTTGCTCAAATTCCCTCATTCTGAAAATAAATTGCCGTGCAACAATCTCATTTCTAAAGGCCTTACCAATTTGAGCGATACCGAAAGGTACTTTCTGTCTTGCTGTCTTCTGTACATTCAGGAAATTGACAAAAATACCTTGCGCTGTCTCCGGACGTAAGTAAATTTTACCACTATCGTCTGCAACAGACCCTATTTGAGTATCAAACATCAAATTGAATTGCCTCACGTCGGTCCAATTACAAGTACCAGAAATAGGACATTTTATATCTTCACGTTCGATCAAATCTTTTACTGCAGCTAAATCCTCAGCCTCCAACAACTGATTCATTTCAGACTCAATCACATTACCTTTATCCACTTCACCTGCTTTACGAAGGCTTTCGGCATACTCTTCTATTAAAACATCAGCACGATATCTCTTTTTTGAGTCTTTATTGTCTACCATAGGATCATTGAAACTGTCCACGTGACCTGATGCCTTCCAAGTGGTAGGATGCATAAAAATAGCTGAATCTAGTCCAACCACATTTTCATTAAGCCGCACCATACATTCCCACCACAGCCTTTTCAGATTATTCTTTAGCTCCGATCCATAAGCGCCATAGTCATAAACTGCCTGTAATCCATCGTAAATTTCACTTGATGGGTATACGTAGCCATATTCTTTAGCATGAGCAATTAACTTTTTAAGCTCATTATTTTCCTCTCCTTTAGACTTCTTATTTGCCATGGTGTTTTTTCTTTGATAAATGCTGTTTCGTCAAACGAATGTACGATCCTATGCACTTGCACGATTGATATTATCTTTATTGAGCAAAATTAATGGTTTAAAGTGAAAAGCCTAAACTTAAAATCTAGCAAATAAAGATTTTATTAGTCGGTGCAACATTGATGTGTCCTCATCCCACGCAAAAAAAGAATAGATTCGCCATTTGTAGAATTGATAAAATTCTTTTGAACTTTTGCCTAGATTTGCGTTTAAGAATTCGATACCTAAAAATTGATATAAATTATGAACAGATTATCTGGAATCTTGGCCTTAGTTGCTGCATTTTTACTTTTGTTGGGATGTGGGAACGAGCGAGAAACCTTGGAAAATGAAGCTTTTGGGCAGTTGGATGAGGGAAATTATAGCGAGGCGCTCATTCCTCTCAACCAATTAGTTAAAAAATATCCAAATGAAGCGCGCTACCTTAATGCGCGCGGTGTAGCTTTTTTTGAACTTGAAAAGTACACTGAAGCGGTAGGATCTTACAATGCTGCCATTAGAATAGACAGCACAGACTATCGGCCTTGGTTCAATAGAGGCAATGTAAAGCGTGAGTTTGAGGACTATGTTGGGGCGATGGATGACTACGAGATGGCGCTCAGGTTAAAACCTAATGTTGGTGATATTTACCTGAATAGAGGGGTAGTTTTGACAGAATTAGGCATGCTAACGCAGGCAATTGATGAGTTTGAGTCGGCTCTTACGCTCAATGGGCCTAACCACCTGATATTGAGCAACAAGGCAAAAGCCGAACTAGCTGACAGCCGATTTGAAGATGCTATCGCTAGTATCAGCCATGTGCTTGAGGAAGATCCTGAGTTAATGTCAGGTTACTTAATACTTGCCTACTCGTACCAGGGACTGGGCGAAATGGAAGAAGCCTGCGCTAATGTAGATCAGGCCGTGATGCTAGGGTCTCAAGAAGCTATGAAGCTGAAAAGAGACTGGTGCGAATAGCTTATCGCTTGGTTACGAGCACCATACCGAAGGCTGCTACTACAATCCAAAAGGCATAATTTTGTATTGATGGTATAATGATGGTTTTCATTTCCATTAATACTGCCACAAGTACTAAAATCACAGCAAGGGCATTGATAAGCGCTTTAGTTCTACTATTCATGATAAAAATTTGTTGAGGATGATTATTTAGTTGAGTTAAAATTACTCACAAATCATTTACCAGACAACAACTAAATAAAATGGCAGGCATTGTGCTTGCTTTTTTTTATTTTCTGTTGACATGATATTTTATAATTGATTGCCTAGCCATTAATTTTGTGTGGGATTGTAAGGTTAGTCAAAAAACAAATTGGTGTATAGAACGTGCAATTAGATAGATGATTTAACCTAATTTAATCTCGCATTCATAAAAACGAATGGTAGATTTTGGTCTTATCAGTAGATTAAAGTTATAGAAGAAAGAAAATAATCATGAAGGGTATAGATAAAATAGGAACGGATGTGGCCTTTGCGGCTCAACTGCTAGAAGAAGACGGGATTGTGGCCATCGCAACAGAAACAGTGTACGGCTTGGCTGCCAATGCCTACAGCGAGAGTTCCGTGATGAAGGTATTTGAAGCGAAGCAGCGTCCTTCTTTCGATCCACTGATTGTACATACCCATAGTATTGAGCAAGTGGAAAGTTTTACATCCGAATTTCCAGCAGAGCTCAAAAAGCTTGCTAATGCATTTTGGCCGGGGCCACTAACCCTCATTCTTCCTAAAAACAATAAAATCCCCAATATCGTTACCAGTGGTCTAAAGACTGTAGCGGTAAGGATACCAAGAAAAACACGAACACTCGAGTTACTTAAAAAATTACCTTTTCCATTGGCAGCACCAAGCGCCAACCCATTTGGATATATTAGTCCTACCACCGCGCAGCATGTGATCAAGCAATTAGGTGATAAAATTGATTACGTGCTAGAAGATGGAGATGCGGAAGTTGGATTAGAATCTACTATTGTAGGCTATGAAGATGGACAATATATTGTATATCGTGCAGGAGGCATAAGCATAGAAGAGATTGAGGCAATTGTAGGACCTGTCCTTTTAAAAAATCACAGCAGCTCCAATCCGAAGGCTCCCGGTATGTTAGCAAGTCACTATGCACCTAAAGATGTACGAGTAGTGCATGCTGAAGAATTTGATGGTGAAGACGATGAAAGTATATATTACCTTCGTTTCGATAAGAAACTAAAAAATATACCCGGACACAGGCAAGTAATTTTGAGCAAGTCCTCTGACTTGACAGTAGCAGCTAGAAACCTATTTGCCTCGCTACGTCAGCTCGATGAAATTCCTAGTTGTAAAACAATAGTGATAGAGTATGTACCCAATAAAGGACTAGGTAAAGCAATCAATGATCGCTTAAAGAGAGCTTCTGCTCATTGAGTGAATCAAATTTGAAATAGGCTAATTCCCAAACTCATTCCTATGAATGGATCTCTGAGATGAGTCAGGCTATTGGTAGCGTTTCGCAAATTTTTAAGCTTCTCTTATTCAGCTGTAACAAGAAGCAAAGAAGATAACCACCTACCCACAAGATAATAAGCAATCATTTTTACATGACTTATTAATCAGATTTTTGTATCTATATTGATCATGATTCTTTAATTTAATAAAATTTTTAACTAAATTTAGAAAAGATAAGCATCATGATTTTTATAGATATGGGGTATGAATAACTTTTCCAAATATCCAATCTTCAAACACACCTTCTTTTTGATTTTAGGTGTACTGATATATCATCAATTTGCGGTTAAAATAAGTACGGATGGCTTAGTTATTATAGTCGCAATTCTTTCAGCATTATCTGCGCATTTTATATTCATAAAAAAAGCAAAAATTTGGTATTCCAATTTGAGAAGCATCACCTTCTGCATCATCATGATTTTTGCAGGGTATGGTCTATCCCTTCATCATGACGCTACTCAAGACCCAAAGCACCTTTTAAATCAAACTAAGGACTACGCCGAATACATTATTCAAATCAGTTCACCGGCTGAGGAAAAGAACAAGACATTTGGCTATGATGCAAAGGTGATTGCAGCTCGACAAGACAGTGTGCTTTTCCCCGTGAATGGAAAAATAAAACTATATATTTCCAAAAAAGCTGCTAACCTTCCAGTATACGGGGATATAATCATAAGCTCAATTCAACCCAAGAGAGTAGAAGGGTCAAAAAACCCAAATCAATTCGACTATGCTGCATTTTTAGCACTTTCTGATATTTATCACCAAACCTACCTTCCAGAAGGGTCTTTTACCAACAGTTCAATTAATCAAGCAAATCCATTTTTTACTGCGGTTTTTAAACTTAGAGCCTATACAAAAGGTGTACTTTCAGAATATTTATGGAATGCCGACTCTAAAGCTATTACTCAGGCATTGCTCATGGGTGATAAAAGCATGCTTGAGGATCAACTTAAAAACGCCTATGCCAATGTAGGTGCTATGCATGTTTTGGCTGTTTCGGGTCTTCATGTTGGCATCATTTATCTACTACTAACACTGGGGATGCGCAGAAAAACTGGAAAATGGCGAGCCACCTACATCATTGGCATTGTACTACCCGTATTATGGTTTTATGCAGCATTTACGGGGCTGCAACCCTCTGTGCTACGTGCAGTAACCATGTTTAGTCTTTTGGCTATCGGACAAATCAACCGCAGAGCGGGTAATGTTTACAATACTCTCCTACTCTCCGCATTTATCTTATTGCTTTTCAACCCTAAGCTAATATATACTGTGAGTTTTCAGCTTTCTTATACCGCTCTCGCTGGCATTCTCATATTTCAACCAATACTAGAGAAACAATTGAAGGTAAAAAACCGCATTGCAAAGTCCATTTGGCAGATAAGTACGGTAGGTATAGCGGCACAAATCACCACCTTTCCGCTAGGCCTTTATTATTTCAATCAATTTCCAAATTACTTTTTACTTTCCAACTTGATTGTTATCAAGGCTGCAACAGTAGAACTTCTTGCAGCGATTGCACTGGTGATTAGTTCTGCAATTTTAAGTCTCTTAGCGGTAGTAATTGGTCAATTCATTGATGTATTCATTACCAATGTCAATAGGCTCATCTACATGATCGATAGCCTTCCTGCAAGTACGATCCAAGGTGTATCAATCAGCCTCATGCAAACTTTTACTTTGTATACGATCATTATAAGCCTTGCTCTTATTATTTTTTGGGGGATGAGAATAAAATATGCCATTCCTTTATTCATAGCAACTGTACTTTTTTCTTCAGAGTCCTTACTAAAATACAAATATCTGCTAGATCAGACTGAACTGGTTATTTACCACGATAAGCATACCTTGAGGGCCGATTTATTTTCATCAGGTCAGCTTGCGAAAACAATATCAAGTAGTGATCCTGAATCAACAAATAATTTTTCTTACTCTGGACATCGGATTCATAATACTTTGAATAATAAAAACGAGACTTTACCTGAGTCTCTATCATTAGAAAAAAACACAATGCTTAAGCTAGGTGATGATTTGCAGCTACTTATCATCAATGAATATCCTGGTCAAAGCATCAATAATGACATGATTACACCACACGCTAGCCTATTGCTGAATGTTTACCATAGCGACTATGACGAACTCATAGCTCAGGCCGATGAAGTCATCATAAGTCCTAGTATGAAGACCTACCAAAGGCATCAACTTAATCAGCTTGAATTGAAAAAGGTAATTGATATTGGTGAAAAGGGTGCAATAATTTATCATCCTGATATAAAAGGCTGGCGACCCTATGCAGAGATTGATTACCCTAAAAACCTCTTCAGTCATCTTCAAAAAATGTATATCCAACGTAAATAATGAGCTATTAAAAAAGCTTGCTTAAAAGATTATCGCCAATGAAATGACATTGAAAACCTTTTAAACAAGCTCTTAAAATTATCTTCTATCGATGATCACTTTCATAATCCTAGAAGGCTGCTCATCAGCTGACAGGCGAATCATATACATACCTGAACGAAGACCTTCAACATCGATTTGCTCTTTGTTTTGACCCGCTCTAATAGTGCCTTTTTTAAGCACGGTACCATTGAGATGCACCAACTCATAATCTAAAGATGAACTCAAAGCTTGAGCAAAGTTCAAACCTACATACTTGGTTGCTGGATTAGGATATAGTCTAATATCCATTTTGCCTAGATCGTTGAGCGAGTTCACCACCCCTTGCTCTACAAAATTATCAATGGTAAAACGTGCGGACTGAACCACCTCTTTGGTTTCGTTATTTTGTAGGAATGCAACAATAGTAATATCACCCGCTGGAAAATCTCGATCTGCAATATATTCAAAATCAAAGCTTAGATCTTCAGAGGTATCAATATCCGTAATAAGCGTACCTGCCGAATTAGGAAGATTCTGCAGTATCAAATCATGCAATGTGATATTATTAACCTCTCGAGATTGCTCAACAATGGAAATATACAACAAATGTTCACTTCTCAATTGACTCAAAGGCTGAATATTTACAATGCCCGATATCCTTCCGTCTAGGCTTCCGTCTTCCCGCAAATCAATATCAATTAAAGCATTAGGTTTTTTCAAAGACTGTCTTTCTATTACATTTTGATCTAATTCATCATATAACTTACCATCAATAATAAATTGAGGTGCAGTTTCTATACCATAAAACAAAGCCCTAGCGTTGGCTACTCTTGGATTCTCTTGATTGATTGGATCACTTATTGGAAATGCAGTATGGTATTGAATTGAGGTCACATCATCAGCTAATATTGAGCTTACCGATGCTTGGAAAGCTGCACTATTAGTACCAAACTCAGGTAAATTGATATTGGTGAAGTTTTCCAATAAAACTCTTTTATCTCTTTCACCCACATAAAAATCATCGATTGCGACTCCATCAAAATCATTATTTGGAATATTTGAATTTTCAGAAGCAAAACTAAATCTAAAAATTACTGAAGTGCCCAATTCTCCTGATGCTGCCAAAATATCATCTAGAGGAAAAGCTACCTCTTCCCAACCTTCCGATCTTCCAGACCATCCTAAATTTTCAACACCACTATTTGTAGGATCTGATGGGATACCTAAAAAGTTATACCAGCTGAGCCCTCTATCTAAGCCACCAAGCACATTCCAGCTGATTCCACCATTGGTGGAATATTCTACCGCAAGTCCATCTCTTACTTCCAAATCACGATTTAAGAAAAAGGATAACATCGGCTGGGATAAATTACTAATTTCAAAACAAGGTGTTATTAATTGTGCTCTTCTACTTTTTGAATATACCCCATCTAAATTGGTAGCCCATACCTGAGTTCCAGCTACGGCGCTTTCATTAATGGTGTTTGCACTAGGTAATCCCAATTCCCACACGTCCTCATCCCCCTCTACAAACCAGCCTGAGTTAGTACCTAAATCGAATACCTCATTAAAAGGGAAGCTACTAATCGAAGGCACGATGTTGACTACAATTGAATCAGTGATGCTACAACCTGTATTATCGTCGGTAACGGTTACATTTACAGTATACTCTCCAAAACCACTAAAATTATGAAAAGCTGTTTGATTATTTACATCAGCAGAGGAGCCACTATTATCATTGAAGTTCCATTGATAACTAAAATTAGCACCTAAATCAGAAGGAATGAAGCTAGCCTGTGGAATTACCTCAAATTGTGTATCTCCATCACCACAAATGTTGGAAGCTGTAATCTGATCAATCGAAAGGTCACTTACTATTATATTGCCCTTCACTTCCCTAACAGTACATGTTTGAAGCGTTTGAACGGAAACAGAAACTTCATAAAGTCCAGGTGATGGAAACTGATGAATAGGTTCGGCAAGCGATGATGTGGCATTACCAAAATTCCACGCATAAGCGATAATCGAATCTCCATCATTTAATACCAAGGAATTTAGACTGAACGCCACTTCATTGGTAACTCCACAAACTTTTTCAGCATTAATACCAAAGCGAGGTGAGCTAGAAACAAATATATTTTTAGTAATCTCATTCGTACACCCAGCAGAACTCGTAATCTGATAGGTTATTGGATTTAAGGTATCGAGTTTCACCTCTGGGTCACTAGGGTCAAAACGTGCTTCTCTACCGATAATGATCACCCCCGCTCCCGAAAACACACCACCTCTTGATGTAGGGTCTAGGCGTACAACACCATCAATATCTTGGCATATAGCTGATACATCTTCAGATGCCTCAGCTCCAGAAGCTTGAAATAGAAACTCAAACTCTGGATCCAAACCATCTGAAACAGTAACTCTTCTACTACTTACACCTTCGCAGCCGGTAACTGCATCGGAAAATCGATAGATTACATCAAAGGTACCGGTACCCGTATTATCGGTATCAAAAAAGAATCTACCCGCTTCAGCTACTACAAAATTACCTCCCGATACTGTATTCTCTATTTGAAAACTACCTCCAGCAGGAACACCAATGAGTTCAAACCGATCAGTTTCAGTACAAATCTGTGAAATTAAGCCTTCCGTATCAATACCTACTTGAGGTCGTGGGTCGATAGTGATTGTAATATTATCACTCACAGATCCACAAGCTCCTACAGGATTGTTGGTTGTAAAAGTAAATGTCACCGAGGATCCGATTTCTGATTCTGCAGGTTGGTAAACGGCCTCTCTACTATTTGCCCCTATGATTTGACCACTTCCTCCAGACCAGCTACCCGAGGTGGCAGCACCTGATAATGTGGCGATTAAATTAATCTCAATGCCCTCACAAATTGTAAAATCATCTTCTAAATCCACCTCCGCACGGGGAAATACAACTACTTCTACATCTCTAACTTCACTGGCACAATCTCCCGCCACTGCCTGTATTGAATAAACTACAGATAAGGGACTATTCGTCTGATTATCGAGTAAGGCATTAATCTGTGTTCCACTTCCATCTGTAGCTCCCAAATCATTATCACTAACCGTCCAACCTATAAGCGTGCCCGCTATTCCTATCGGTGAGCTCAGATCTAAAATAAAGTCATCCCCATTACAGATTTCTACTCTTGATGGAAGTGTATTCAAATCAGGTCTTGGATCAACTTCGACTGTGAAATCCTGCACAGGACTTGAACAAGTATTTGTGCCAGCACCCGTCGCGACTACACTAAATGTCACTGTAGCCTGCGTGTTTCCTAGGTTGATAATTGGTCCATCAAAATTACCAGTACCAGAGCTAGGTACTCCAGATACATTGCCACTAACCGTCGTTGACCATGAGAAGTTTTGTTCATCAAATGTAGAGCTAAAGATCAAAGAAATATCATCTCCTGAGCATATCCTTTGTTCGAGATCTTCATCAGGATTGTTAATTTGAGGGATTGGCTTAATCCTAAGATCAAAAGTAATCTCTTCGCCTTCGCAGCCTTCAGCGCTTGTACCTCTCACTGTCACTGTTCGTACTACATCGGTACTACCAAATAACTGCTGGCTTACAAAATTGATGTCACCTGTTCCTGACTCAGGCATGCCTAAGATCGGATTTTCGATGCTCCAAGAATATTCCACATCAATGCTTCCTCCCAGTTGGGATGAGAATATCACTTCAACTTCATCTCCAGCACAAACTTCAATGGTTTCAGGATCTTCAACTACTGGTTGAGGATTTACAGTGATGGTGAAAGTCTTTGGCTCACTCTCGCAACCGTCGAGGCTTGCTACCACTTCAAAAGTAGCGCTAATGGCTGCAGTCGTTGTATTGGTGATAGCTGTACCAACTAAATTGCCTGTATCTGAGGCATCCGTACTACCCAAACCAATGTCATTTCCACCAGTCTGTCTCCAGGTAAAGCTTGGGTTATCTGTTATGGTCTCCGTTGCAAAATTGGTATTAAAAGGCTCACCTGAGCATACTATGATATTTGCTGGTTCTTCCATGACGGGCTCTGGACGAATCGTGATTTCAAATACCATCGGCTCGCTTTCGCAACCATCTACAGTTTGAATGACCGTTACTGTAGTACTTAACTCATCCCCACTAAAATTCGGTGCGGCTGTAAATGAAGGTAAATTTCCACTACCTTCTGCATCGACATCTATTAGCAAACTAGGATCTGACACCTCCCAACTGAAGCCTGTGTTTGCTAAATTGACAGATGTAAATACAATTGACTCTTGCTCTTCTCCCGGACACAAACTGATATCACCCTGCTCACTTACCACGGGCTGCGGAAGTATACGTAGTTCAAAAGTAATCTCAGGTCCTGTGATACTCACGCCATTAGACTCTCTAGTGGCGGAAGCTGTAATAGTCGAAATGATCGGGTCTGAAGTAGTGTTTGCAGGAGCTGTGAAATTAATTTGACCACTACCGTTTTCAATACCTATATCAGAATTACTGCTAGTCCAGTTTACCGTAGCATCGGAGAGATTTACTGTAAAATCTATGGTGATATCATCTTCAGGGCAGAAAGAAAGATTTTCAATTTCAGTAATAATCGGTGTAGGCAAAAGCGCAATCGTGAATTTCATATCGTCCACGCTGCTACACCCCTCCCAAAGGGCACTGACCGAGACCTCTGCCACAATAGCTTCACCCGTATCATTTGCCGCTGCCGTGAATGCTGGTAATGAGCCCGTACCCTCTTCATCGTTTATTCCAATTGCCTCACCATTCGTTACTGTCCAGCTAAATTCACTATCACCTCCGCTATTATCCATAAACGCAATAGCATCTACTTCTTGGCCTGGCGCAAAAAATAGATCTACTTGTTGCTCTATTGCTGGCAAAGGCTTAATCCTTAGATCAAAGGTTATCGCTTCTCCTTCGCAGCCTTCAGCACTTGTACCCCTCACTGTCACTGTTCGTACTTCATCAGTACTACCAAAAAACTGCTGACTTACAAAATTGATGTCACCTTTTCCTGACTCAGGCATGCCTAGGGTCGGATCTTCAATGCTCCAAGAATATTCCACATCACTGCTTCCTCCCAGTTGGGATGAGAAGCTCACTTCAACTTCATCTCCAGCACAAACTTCAATGGTTTCAGGATCTTCAACTACTGGTTGAGAATTGACAGTGATCGTAAAAGTTTTCGCTTCACTCTCACAGCCGTCGAGGCTTACTACCACTTCAAAAGTAGCGTTAATGGCTTCAGTCGTTGTATTGGTGATAGCTGTACCAACTAAATTGCCTGTACCTGAGGCATCCGTACTACCTAATCCTATATCATCCCCGTCAATCTGAGTCCAACTGATAATAGGAGTACCAGAGATCTCTTCGGTAGTAAAAGCGATATCGAAATCATCTTCAGAACATAGCACAATATCTTCCTGTTCGATGAGTACTGGTTCTGGCTTTATCGTAATGGTAAAAATTTGGTCGTTACCTAGACACTCATTGATGCGCTGCCTTACGGCTATTTCTATGGTTATCGGATCTTCAGTAAGGTTCTCTCCTGCAGTAATTTCAGGAAATGAATTGGATACTTCAATACCAGCGGATAAATCAATTAAATTCTCATTGCCACTTAGAATTTCAAATTCAAAGTTTTCAGCATCAAAATTATCAGAAGAAAAATCAAAGGAATTCAAAATCTCACCAGGGCACAGTTCTATTGGGCTGATTTCTGAAACGATCGGTAATGATTTCACCTCATAAACAAAAGAACCGAAGTTTTGACAGTTTTCAGGATTTGAAGTGTCGGTGATAATAAAGAAAATTTCATCCCCATTTTCGACTTCAAAATTATCAGGCTCATCAATCTCAGCATTAAATTCAACATCGGTGAACCATGTAAATTCTAGATCTTCCCCATCGTTAATAGCATTGATCAATCCTGTTAGATTTACAAACGCCATAGAAGAACCTTCTGTATCTTCACATACCTCTGGGCTAATATCATTAATTTCAGGTAGTGGTAAAAAATTAATGTCGACCACAACTTCTAAAACGCAACTTAAAGATTGGTCTGGATATTCTTGAATCACCAAAACAATAAAAGCTGAATTGTCAGTATTTCTAGTGATGCTGCTTGCAGGATCTAGTGGTGTGGCCGAGATACCATCTTCCTCAAAATACCACTCAAAAGAAAAGTCAGCGTCATTTTCGAATATTTCGCTCTGAATATCTTCTATCACTAAGCTTACCTGACCTGGCTCATCCAGATCTTCACAAATAGCGAACTCTTTAGTTTGACTATAATTGGGTAGCTCTAACAAATTGAGGGTGACAACTTGAATAGCAAAGGCTGCTGCGTTATTTTCATCAATCACCTTGACAAATACTGTAAAAGGACTACCCGAGAAGTTAAAATTAGTGGGAGTACTAATTAAATCGGTAGCCTCCTCATCGGTATACCATTCAAAATTCAAACCTCCAGAATTATTTACATCCGCGTTCAAGGCAGTTAAGTCGATATTGCTTGCTTGATTACTGCCGGCTGGCACATCTTCACAGAAGAATGGTTCGGGATCAATCGTCTCAGGAATAGAAGTTACTTCATATATGATAGAGCCTGAATTGGTACATCCATTCTCTTCTGTTATGGTGAAAAAGACTTCTTGATCATCCTCTACGATGAAATTATTAGGATCATCAATTAAACCTTCATTTTCACCGTCCTCAAACCATTGGAAATTTGCGGTTAAGCTGGGATTAATCGCATTTTCTAACTCGGTAAGATCAACCTCGGCTGTGCCTTCACCAGCTATATCCTCACGAACGTTGGGATTAACAATGGTATTGATAGTAGGCAGCACTAAAAGATCGATTGTAATCGTTGAATTCTGCCCATTACACGGATTGTCATCGATAGGTGTCGCCACTAATTCCGCCGTAAACTGATTACCTGCCTGATCAGGATTGGGGGTAAAAGTAGCTCTTACCTCACCCGTTTCATCATTATAATTTTGATCAGTTAAAGTTCCAGCCGTAGTAGGGATAGACCAAGATGCACTTTGGAGTAATCCTGTGACCGTACCTGTCAATATAATGGATTCATCGCCACAAACAGCAAGATCACTCCCTGCATCGGCGGTGATTTCTTCAAAAATCTCGATTTCTATTTCTTCGAAAGCCTCCTCGCACGGACTGCCTGCCTCAGCAGTTGATGTAAAACGAAGCGTATATGTTCCGGGCTCAGCATTCTGTGCATCAAGTTCAGCCTCATAAGAAGTACCGCTTGTGTTGGTGGTGGCACTAAGGGATAAATTCCCTAAGTCAGGTCCACTAACTAAAGTCCATTCACCTGTTTCAGTTGAAATTCCTACATTACCCAACAGGGTCAGGCTGCTTTGTTGACAAAGTTCACTATTTTGAGAGGGGTCAATCGTGGCTGAAGTCGCTTGAAAAATACTGAAAGCAACAGATTCGCTGACCGCCTCACAACTAGTTCCCGGATCATCGGATTCTAAAATAAAAGTTAAGGTCTCCCCAATATCTCCGGAAGCAATGGTGTATGAGGCTGTAGCAACTCCACCTGAATTATTTGTGCTTAATATATTAGCAGGATCAATACTACCTACATACCAAGTACCTGAGTCCGCTCCTCCGCTTATTGCTCCTGATAGTTCAATATCTTCATCATCGCTACAAATATCACCCCCTGGGGTTGCACTTAAATCAAGCTCAACGGGAGGATCTATAAAAAAAGAAGTTGTGAATTCATAAGTCTCTCCCGCACATGCACTGCCCGAAGGTGGACTCACTGACAATTGTAATTCAATGGTTGCGCCAAAATCAGATACGACCGGATTGTATGTAGCTCCATTTTCAGTTTCTTCTGTAATTGAGCCCGCACCATTAAGTACCGTCCAGCTTACATTGGTAAAAGTCGTATTGTCAAAATCTACGGTAATATCAACCGATTCATCTCCACAAGAATTCGTAAGATTATTTAAAGTGAGGCGTGGCACTTCGTCCACCTGAACTTCAATTTCATCCGTAGTTTCGTCGCAAGGATTGCCTGTGCTCGGTACTGCACGCAGAGTGAAAATAAAAGTTGAGCCTTCATCATCTGTGTCCGGTGTAAACAATGCGGTAACTTCACCTGTACCCGAATCATATGCCTCATCAGAAAGAGTACCCTCCACACCTGTAGGTAGCTCCCAAAATGCATCTTCCAAATCTCCTGTTACTATTCCGCTTAAAGCCAAAGTGCCATC
>JAFIEW010000101.1 GCA_020832375.1 Cyclobacteriaceae bacterium | reverse complement strand
ATTCATTACTTGATGACAAAACAGCTCAGTTCTGTAAACTAGCGGATAAGCATATACTTTTATTTTAACTGCTAAGCATTTTAGCTTTATTTGATTAATTATGAATAAACTGCCTTATTTTTTGGTGATTTTTATTTTTTTGAGCTCACCTTCCACAGCACAGCAAGTGGAGTTAAACTCCCAGGTACCGTTATACATTTCAGCAAAAATATCAAAGGAGCATGTTAGTGGTACTTTCTCGAATCGTAACTCTTATCGACTAGGTTTTGCCTATCAACGAAAAATGTTAGGTAATTTCTATCAAAGTTTTGGTATTGCCTATCAGTCAAACGATTTATGGTTTGACGGTACTCTTTTAGATAATGGACAAACCTTTAGGCAAAATGAGCAATTTAGTACATTACATTTCCCAGTTTTAATTGGTTATTCTCCATTATCCTTCATTTACATCGAAGCCGGACCATCTTTACATTTGGATTTGAGATCTAAGCAAAGTGTTAGTATAGATGATCAAACGGGAGTAAGCTTTATATTGAAGGCAGGCCTTCAATATAAGTGGAGGTTTATTGAGGTGTTCGGTGGTGTATTTTTTGAAGAATTTAATTTAATAATGGCTCCGTTTAGTGATAGAGACAGGCTCAGCCATGGAGCACTAGAATTTGGATTTAGAGTAGCTTTTCCTTGAGATATAAAAAAGGAGAGACTTGATATTTTTAAATCTCTCTTTAATAGGGGACTTCTTAATTATTTTTAGGCTTTTCTTAATGTAAATTTGGAGAGACCATTCCTGAATTCATCAGATATATCATTCAGAAGAGCGCCTGTTCCTGTGATGTCATCCATATTTTTATTGAGTTCTTCAGTACTTGCCGCTATCTGCTCCGTTCCAGCGGCTGTTTCTTCAGAAATTACAACAATCTCTTCTATAATCTTAACTATATCTTGCATATGTTTTTCTTGATTTTTTGCGAGATCTAGTGAGTTTTTAGATAAACTTAGCGTTTCTGAACTACTATTTCTTATCTTTTCAAATGACATTTGAACTTGAAAAGTAGAATTATTGCTTTCTTTAATTAGGCTCCCCATCTGCTCCATGTTATTAGTGGCTTTGTCTACATCTTTTTTTACGGCTTTGACCGTCTTATCTATATCTGTAGCTGATCTTTTTGAGTCTTCCGCTAGTTTCCGGATTTCGTCAGCCACTACCGCGAAGCCCCTACCTGCATCACCAGCTCTTGCGGCCTCTATTGCAGCATTTAACGCAAGTAAGTTGGTTTGAGCCGCTATTTCGGTTATTACAGATAGCGCTCGAGATATATCTTCAGATCTATCTTTTAAATTGGTAATATTCTCTGTAGTCGTCTTTGATGACTCCGATACGGTATTCATTGTTTTGACCAGTTTTTCAATACTGTCAATCCCTTTATTACAAAGATCCTGCTCTAAATCGGCATTTTCTTTAACAGATTGTGCTGATTTTTCGGAAGACCTTGCTGATTGTAGGATTTGTTCGGCCAATCGAGAGGTGTTATCAATTTTTTGTGCCTGTTGCTGAGCACCTTCTGACATTTGGCGTGTAGCTGATGCCATTTCGGCCGTACTTCGGCTCATTTGTTCGCTTCTAGACCCAAGGTCATCCGCCGCTGAGCTGATAGACATCCCATTTGATTCAACGGAAAGCATCAAGGCTCTAATACCTTGTACGGCTTTATTTAGCGCCGAAGACATTTTAGCTAGCTCACCCTTTGCATCTGAACTAATTTCGTGAGTTAAGTCCCCTTCCGCAAGTCTCGAAAGTGAATACGTTACTTCGAAAACTGGTCTAGTGATGTTCTGTAATAACTTATTTATACTGTTTATTAACTCTTTCCAAGCCCCTTTGGTATCTTTTGGATTAATTTGAGACTCTAGTTCACCTTCTTCTCCAGCCAGTTTTACTACCTGATTGACGTCAGCGGTAATGGTTTTAATGGTTGATTTTAAGCGATTAATATCTTCCACGACTATCTGAAGTTCAGTTGTGAGGCTGACATTATCAAGATCCATTTCATAATTGAAATTCCCTTCTAAAATTTGATTGATCGAAGTTGATGCTTCTTTGAAGGTTTTTATGAGGGCTGTATTTTCTAAAGCAACTTTAATGAATTTGATAATCTTTCCATTTTCATCATATACTGGAGAATAGGAAGCCTTTAAATAAACAATGCTGCCATATTTTGATACTCTTTCAAAATCCCCTTTTAAAGTTTCGCCGCTCTCTAGTTTGTTCCAAAATGCGATATATTCATCGCTTTTAGCATACTCGCTATCTACTAGCATTGAGTGGTTAGCTCCGATTAATTCCTCTCTAGTATAACCAACTGCATGAAGGAAATTGTCGTTGCAGGTTAATATATTATGATCAAGATCAAATTCAACATAAGCGTTAGCTTGATTAACAGCAGTGAGAAGAGCTCTATTTTCGATCTCTTTTTCTTTCATGTCAATTACTAGCTTTTCTAACTCTTCTTTAGCCTCTAGCTCCTTTCTCTTTCTTACATCATCGCTGAGGTCTTTGATGAAAGCTGTAAAAATCTGCTTTCCTCCAATATTTGTCTCAGAGAGTGTCAATAATGCAGGCACTATCTCACCATTTTTCTTTTGTATATTTACCTCTCTACCTTTGCCAATCACACGTTTTTCTCTAGTACGCATATAGTGTTCCATCCCACGAATATGGCCTTCTCTTTCCTCTTTAGGTATAATGAGAGTCATATCTTTACCGATCATCTCTTCTGATTTGTATCCAGTTAATTTTTCAGCTGCAGGATTCCAAAATTCGACGATGTTCGATGTGTCAATGGTTATTACGCTATCTACACAGCCATTGAGAATAGCCTCATTTCGTTTTTTTATGGTTTCGTTTTTCTCCCTTTCCTCTATCAAGCTTGATATGTCCTTAATGAAAGCTGTGAAAATTGGCTCACCTTTAAATGTGGCTTTTGATAAAGTGAGTAATACTGGTACCTTGTGGCCATTTTTGTGTAATATCTCTATTTCTCTACCTTTATTTAGTACTGTCCTTTCACCAGTCTTTAGGTGATGTTGCATTCCATTGGAGTGGACTTGCCTTTGTTGTGGTGGAGCTATGATTCTCATGTCCTTTCCCATCATTTCTTCGCTACTGTACCCTGTCAATTTTTCAGCGGCAGGATTCCAATACTCTACGATGTTTTCTTTATTTATCGTAATCACTGCATCAACACAACCGTCAAGCGTGGCCTTATTTTTGGTTCGTTCTTCGTCTGCCTGTTTTTTCTGAAATTCCAACCTCCTTAAATTGTCATCAAGCCTTTCCTTTTGAGTTTTAATTTCTTCTAGGTGGCTCTGAATTTCCTTCTCTCTTTCAATAAACTTGTCTATTAGATTAATGATGACGAGAAAGAATTTTTCATCTGTTGTTTTTCCATAATAGGGTTGGAAATTTATATTTGAATAGTGGGTTTTCGAGCTGTTGTCTATCCAAGCTTCCGTTTCGAGTAATTCTTCCGCTAATATCTTTTCCCATTCTGACTTTACTTTCTTTTTGGAGTCTCCTTTTTGACTCATCAATGCCCATAGATTTTTACCTTCTAGGGAATTATTGTGGCAAAGTTTCTTAATAAATTCATTGGCCTCTGTAATTCTTCCATTCTGATCTACTATGAGCGCTCCTTGATGTTTAAAAATGAGTGAGCCTATCTCTGAAAATCGATCTTTTAAGAAACTTATACTTGAGGATGGCTGTGCAGATGAGTTTTTCATGATGCTTTGGTTTTAAATAATATTAGACGGATATCTAATTTAAGTCTTAACTGATTGAAAACTTGAATGTTTTGGCTAGCTTAATTTTTGAATACTAATACTCATATTCTTGTATCCTTTCTATCTATTTATATCTCTTTTATGATTTCTTACCGCCTCCAGTTAATGCCTCTATTTTCATCTAAACTTGAGCTCATCAGAGTTTTGTTGATTTTTTCTGAGAATTGATCGGTAGTGAAAATTTTAGCTTTGTTTAAAATGTTGAAATACCTGAAAGGAATAGACAGTTTTTAAAATCACAATAAAGACCTATGCCATCAGCTTTAGTGATCATTTAGATGCTATTTAGAGCATGCTTAAAAACAGCTAAATCGTTGATAAATCACAAAGTCTGTACTTTATTTATTTAAGTGCACAGTTTTTAATCAAAAATAGCGAAAGTGCTTGCACGAAAATGTCTGAGATTGACATATTGTAGCTTAGCCCCAAGCATTATCGTAATTTGTGATTCGTAAATCGTGTACTTTGTACATCCCTAAATAGCATTGACCGTTTTGGTTAATAAATACTATTTGTTTTCATCAAATTAGACAAGTGAGGCTTGTGCTACCTCGAATCTGCAGTACTTGGGATTTTTTAAGCAAGGCCTATTTAGGATAACCTATATTTTGTTGATATGATAAAATATCATTTAGTACGATGATCCGTACATAGTGAGTGAATTAAAAATTAAAATGCGGTATGGAAATTAAAAAGAATCAGGTTGCCTTTATTACAGGTGGAAGTAAAGGGATTGGCTATGGAGTTGCAGAGGCACTTTTGAAGCAAGGTATGAGGGTTGCGATTACCTCACGAAGTCAATCGTCAGCCGATGAGGCAGCATCGAGATTAAAAAATCATGGTGATGTGCTTGCATTAGCTTCAGATGTATCAAATTATGAATTTCAAAAATCAGCGATAGATGAGGTCATGAAAAAGTGGGGGCAAATCGATTGCTACGTAGCCAATGCAGGCGTTGGTAAATTTGGTTCAATAGAAGATTTATCTATTGATGATTGGCATCAAGTTATAAATACCAATCTGACAGGGGTGTTTTATTCTATAAAGTCATCACTTAGCGCACTTAAAGAAAGTAAAGGGATGTTCATTACGATAAGCTCTTTGGCGGGCACTAACTTTTTCGCTGGAGGTGCCGCTTACAATGCTAGTAAGTTTGGGTTGACAGGCTTTACCCAAGCTGTTATGCTTGATCTTCGGCAGAGTGGTGTGCGTGTTAGTACCATTATGCCTGGCTCAGTAGCAACTTATTTTAATGATCATACGCCCAATGATGCAGATTCATGGAAGATTCAAATTGAAGATATAGGGCAGATGGTCGTTGATCTATTGAAGATGCCTGCACGTACATTGCCTAGTAAAATTGAAGTGAGGCCTTCCATGCCTCCAGGTAAATGATTCTGTCCTAATTTCTTTTTTGAGGGGGATGAAGGGCTAAATTTGTTTTTTGTTTCCAATTAGATTTTGTAAAATATGTTTATCCGCATAATTACTTAAATAGATATACGGCTTGAAAAGACACGACTTGTTTCGTTATGATGTCCTTTTGGAGCCGGGTGTTAGAGCCGGGTGCATCCTTTCTATTTCTAACAGGGCTTTAGTTTGTTTTTTACTTTATCGTGCATTCAGCGTATTTAAGCCATAATACTTCCTTAGAAATTTAAGGTGCAAGCAAGTGGATAAGCATATTGCAAAAGGATAACTAATTGATGGTGTTGCTAAATATTACAAGTCTTTTTAATCAGGGTTATGCGTTAGGGTTCGTTATGAGAGCTAAAAATACAAGAAAATCAAGTGTTTAACGACTAAGGCATAGCATCGCTATGGTGAAGGCGTTAAATGCAGCGAAGCGTTTGATTTTGAAGTATTTTTAGCTCGGAATAGAAATTCTAATGCATATTCCGGGTTTAATATAACACCTCATTAGCCAGTAATATCAATTAGTAAATTTCAAATCTAAAATGTAAAAAAAAAGCCATATTCTATTGAATACGGCTTTTTTTAATCCATGGGTTAAAATTAACCCTTTGCTTCTTGTTCTTCTTTAAGAATTCTTCTAAGTATTTTACCTACATTGGTTTTAGGTAGCTCTTCTCTGAATTCAATATGTTTAGGTCTTTTGTAGGCAGTAAGGTTTTCTTTGCAATAATCAAACACTTCTTGCTCAGTAAGACTTTGATCTTTTTTTACAATGAAAAGCTTAACGACCTCACTTGATTTTTCATCCGCTACACCAATAGCTGCCACTTCAAGTACTTTAGGATGGCTAGATACAGTATCTTCTACATCGTTCGGGTATACGTTAAAACCTGATACATTGATCATGTCTTTTTTGCGGTCAACGATTTTAACGAAACCATCTTCTAGGAATACACCGATATCTCCTGTTTTAAAATATCCGTTTATAAAAACTTTTTTAGTTTCTTCTTCTCTTTGCCAGTAGCCATCCATTACTTGTGGGCCTTTAGCGCAAATCTCACCTCTTTCACCTTGTTTTACCTGGTTCCCTTCTTCATCTAAAATTACTACTTCAGTACTAGGAAGAGGAGGTCCAATAGTTCCTATTTGTTCTGTTCCATCTATTGGGTTACAAGTCAATACTGGTGAGGTCTCTGTGAGCCCATACCCTTCTGCTAATGGAGTGCCCGTGGTTTTCTCCCAGCTTTCTGCAACAACTTTTTGTACAGCCATGCCTCCACCGACAGCAATTTTAAGATGGCTGAAGTCCAATGACTTGAAATCAGGATTATTCAATAATCCATTGAAAAGAGTATTTACACCAGTAATCACGGTGAACTTATGCTTACCTAGCTCTTTTACAAAGCCGGGCATATCTCTCGGATTGGTGATGAGTATGTTTTTCGCACCAATCTTAAGCATTGCTAAGCAATTTACAGTTAATGCGAAAATATGATAAAGAGGGAGGGCCGTGATTACAAGCTCTTCTTTTTCTTTCAAGCGAGGCTTCATCCATTCTCCAATTTGGAGCATATTGGCAATAACGTTCTTGTGCTTTAATACAGCTCCTTTTGATACTCCAGTTGTACCGCCGGTGTATTGTAAGAAGGCGATATCCTCACGGTTAAGCTCTGGTCTTACATAATTGTGCGAAGTTCCTGACTCTAAAGCCGACACGAAGTTAATCTCATCGGGGATGTTGTAAGCAGGCACCATTTTCTTGATGTATTTCACTACAAAATTAACTATACCCCCTTTAAGGCCGCCGAGCATATCACCCAGTCCTGTAGTGTATACCTTTTTGATGCCCGTTTTTGAACGGATCTTTTCTAGATTAAATGCGAAATTCTTTACAATTATAACCGCTTTTGCACCACTATCCTTAAACTGATGTTCCATTTCGCGGGCTGTGTAAAGAGGGTTGGTATTAACAACTACCATTCCAGCTCTAAGTACACCGAGCATAGCGACGGGGTATTGTAATATGTTTGGCATTTGTATCGCTACCCTATCTCCCTTTTCTAGTCCCGAATCATTTTGTAAGTAAGCGGCAAATTTCGCACTTTTTTCATCTAATTCACGGAAGGTTATTGATTTACCCATGCATTCATAGGCATCTAAATCTGCATACTTTTTAAAAGATTCTTCAAACAAATCAAGAAGGCTTTCATATTGATTAGGGTCAATATCTTTTGGAACCCCGGCTGGATATTTACCGAACCATGGGTAATCTTTGGTTGTGGAAGTTTCGCCAGTATTTTGCATATTTAATTAGCTGTTAGTTTGTTAGTACAAAATTTTATTTTTTCTTTATTTTGCTCAATGCTAAATTAATCTTTAAATATCATTTAGGAAAATTTTCCACCAAAAAGTTATGCATGACGAGCAATTGTCAGCTCTAGAATTGTCGCTGTTCATATTGGTTAAGAGTTTATTATTGCTGACGCATAAGCGCTATTTCAATCAACCTCCTTTTGGAGTTTATTATATTTTAGTTTTGATCGTTTTTTTAAAATATAATTCTGATGCGTTATTATTGTCTTCGGCTTTGAGTACGGAAGTATACCGATTAGTGTTCGATTTTATAGTGAAGCTTTTGAATCATAGGCTTGCCACACCATAACATTCCAAAGTCAAAAAAATCTAGACTATATTTTACTGAAGGATGCGTGATTGTTTTTTGCCATGCTTCATACATTTCTTTTGACCAATAAATGTCATCTATCACTAAAATTGAGTCTTCGGCACAGTATTTCAAAAAAAAGTTTACATAATCTAGCGTGGGTTGATATTTGTGATTTGCATCTAGAATAGCAAGTACTTTTTTGTTTTTTACTAGCTTGTTGTTTTGATTTATCCATTCGTCAATATTAGCAACTACTAGATGTACGTGGTGCATATTATGCTTATCGATAAATGATTTTGCTAGGTTTGATTGATTTTTACAACATTCTATGCTTATAATAGGACATCTTGACTCCATGGCTAAATAAGCCGTTCCTATGCCTAATGCAGTACCAAATTCTATACATATATCAGGATTCATCCATTGGTTAAGCCAATAAATAAATCTACCTTTTTTAAGGCTGCTACTGCTTGACGCTGTAAGTTGGCTTATATCACGGATTGGTGAGTCATTTACTCTTGAGGGAGCTCCACATCTCTTAACTTTTATAGAGGTTTCGGAGTTTAATAGATCTTTTCTGTATGATTCAATTATTTCAAACCATACTTTATCCGTTTTTAAACGTTTACAAACATTTTTATAAAAGGAGAAAAGCGTTGGGTTTTGAAGTGAATGCCAATCTACTGAATAAAGAAAATGAATGATTTTTTGATAGGCAAACCATATAGGATATTTCAGCACGATAGTATCGGATAGGTTTTGAATAGTCTGCAAATCTAATATGCATTTTCGATATTCAAATTTAAATATTTATTCTCAATATTTTTTCATGAATTACAGATACACTAACTACTTCGTTTCAGCGCAGAGGGGGTGCTCAAAAAGATTTCTTATCAGGAGTAGACTAATTCAATTTGATATTAAATGAAGGATTTTAAGCTTAATTTTAGGTTATACTAAAACTGAGCTAATAGCTAATCAGAATAAAAAAATAGGGTGTGATGGTTTTTTGGTTTTATCTTAATTAATTTAACAGGTGTGGAGGACTCATCATAAATTCAGGAATAGTTACCTCAAACGCACTATCATCCATTATTTTTTTCATTCCATATACACCTACCATTTTACCGAAAGGAGACTTTAAGTTACAAGCTGAGATATATTGATGAGACTCTCCAGGCTCAAGGATTGGTTGTTTTCCTACAACGCCTTCACCTTCTACCATCCTCATCATACTACCTGCATCATGAATAAACCATTTGCGACGCATCAATTGTACAGTGTAAGGGCTAAAATTTGAAATCTTTACACGATAAGAAAAAACGTAGTGGTTAGCTGTAGGATTGCTATGCATCTCCTCATATTGTGTTTCCACACTAACTTCGATACCTTCTGTTGTTTTTGTCAGCATAACTTAAATATTTTAATTCCTTGAGCAAGTATCCAATGGGTAAGTATTAGTGTATCAGTTAAGATTATTTGTAATCATCAACGAAATGCAATCATTGGTTGGGTTGCTTATGTAAATATAAAAAAAAGTAGATAGATTTTGCTTAGATATACGTCTTTTTTTGACAAACAGTTACCTTAAAAAGATCTATTAAAAACTAAACACCATCGCCTAAAATCGAATTCATACTTGTTGACTTTCAGTACGTTTTATATAATTCATCTACGATTGATTTTATGTCAATTTACTTTATATAATGGCTTAGGTAGGTAAGCTTCTTGATTTTCCATTCAATATCCATTTACCTTAGTATTTGAATATAATGAGTTTTAGGTTTTTGCATAAAATAAGTAAGAGTTGATATTTATTTTGAAGGCTATGTATTGCAATCCTTAACTAAAATGGTATTTTAATTAGGGTAGATGTGTAGAATGATTGATTAAATCAGAAAAACGATGCATTTTCACTGGATAAAACGTAAATAAATTATTTTTAGGAATGCTAGACAAATTGATCTCTAAAATACCTGATTTAGAATGGCGTAATATTTTTTACTCGCAAAAGGATGCAGACTATTGGTCTTCTTTAGATTTACAATTAACTGAGGCATATCAAAATCACGTTGTTTTTCCGGAAAGTGATGAAATATTTTCAGCTTTCCACCTATGCTCTTTTCAAGAAGTAAAAATCGTAATTATAGGGCAAGATCCTTATCACGGACCCGACCAAGCACATGGGCTTTCATTTTCAGTTAGGCCTGGTGTAGCTATACCGCCTTCTTTGAGAAACATTTATCGATGTATAAAAAATGACTATCCTCAATTTACCTATCATGGGGGGAATCTCAATCACTGGTCTAAACAAGGAATGTTGATGCTAAACAGTACACTAACAGTAGAAAAAGGTGAAGCTGGTTCTCATCGTCATTTTGGATGGGAACATATGACAAGCAATGTTATAGAGCATCTTAGCAAGAGAAAGAAAAACTTAGTTTTTATGCTTTGGGGCAAGCCTGCTCAAACTAAAAGACAGTTTATTGACCCGAGCAATCATTTAATATTAGAAAGCGTACATCCGTCTCCATTGTCCGCATACCGTGGATTTCTAGATTGTGGTCATTTTAAACAAGCAAATGAATATTTATTAAAGCATAAAATCTCACCGATTGATTGGACAAACCTGCATACTTTAGAAAGATTTATGTGAGATAACACAAACCAATGAGGCGTTATAGTTCTATATGGATTGAGTCATTACTAGTTTTTTCGGTTTTACTGTAATTATCTTAGATTTTTGATCCACCTATTCAATATTCTAAACTCTTCATTTGTTTAATTACTTAATGCAGAGTAAAAGCTTAGAGATACTAGTTAGTATTAATTATTTACTTCATAAGAAGACATCAATGAGTAAAGCTATTTCAAAATTAAATCGGGCTTACTTGATTTTCTATACCATCTTTGGTTTTTCAATGTTTTTTAATGGTGTTGATGCCCAAGATGTCAATAAGTTGATCATAGAAAGAGAAGATGATACGCTCTATGTTGATATTCAATCGAAATGGGAGGCTTTTATCCTTGATCAAAAGATAATCGAAATACAAGAATTGGAAGCCTTTGATTATTTGTCTGATTTTATCTCATTAGATCAAAAAAGTCGTAATATTTGGAGTGAGTGGGGCTTTTTGGAAGATACCTTTGAGCCTATGCTTATCTCTGAGAATGGAAAAAACTCAAATCGAGAAGTTTATAAAAATATTGGTTGGCGATATGGAAAAATCACGGATTCAAGTCGACATATTCTATTAGGTGCTACTTTTAATTGGGCTCATCATGATCATTGGCATGAGGCTATAGGTTTTTATAAATTCTTGATTGCTTGTGCCACCCATCTACAGAAAGTTGAAAATTTAGTGATTGATTTGATGATTTTTCACCCAAAGAAAGGTGATCAACATCATGCTATGGAGCTTGCCTCCAGTAGGAGTAAGTTAGAGTGGGCATGGATATTTGATTTTGATTTATTTTCGATTCAACCTGATAGTTTAAATTATTATACTTTTAGTATTCCTCATTCTATGAAAGAATCCATTGATGAGAGACGAGCCAGAATTTCAAAGAATAGAGATGTAGATGGGGTTTCTAGAGAGTTAGCTCGCTACATGACGAGTTTTTTACCTTTGATGGACTCTACAATGTCAGTGAAGAATCTTAATCGAAGAGAAAAGTATAACAGTAAAGAATCTTCACACCTTTCTTTTAATAGGGTAGGATATCCTTCGTTTTTATTAGTTTCTGAAAATGTAGGAAATGATATAGCCTTTGTGAACAGTTCTTTTGATCACCCAAAACTGCTATCAGTTATGTCTTCTGTTGTCACTGCAACAGCTCATTGGCTCAATAGTTGTTGTAAGGTTCAATCTGTAGTACTACAAAAAGTTGACGGTAAGATGGCTTATTGTATCGATCGATCTGAAAAAGCAAGCTATTTTAGGTATCTTTACAAAAGAGATGAAGATTTGACTTGGCAAGAATTATCATTCCAACAGAAAACTCTTCAAATAGTAGATTTTCCTCTTATTGATAGGCACTTAGGTACACAATGCCTGTCTGAAAATGGTTGGTTAAGTCCAGTTTTTTGGCTTGATTTATGAAATATTACCGAAGATATAAGCTAGTTAATAGATTTGTTTTTCTTGATGTAATAAAATGCTCGTTTTTATTCTTAAATTTGTAATACCCGAATAGTTTTGAGAATATTTTATCTCTAAGTTATTTTTTAATATGTTAAACATCTGCAGTCCAAATTTCACTTTACTGTACGATTGATCTACTTCTATGAAAAAGTATTTATTTGCTTTCCTTTCATTGTTTATCAGCATTCAATTTTCTAAAGCGGCTGAAAATAAAGTATTTATTATTAGTTACCATGACATCTCATTGGGTACATCTAGTAAGGCACCTGCCGTTCGGATTAGTGATAATGAATTAATTTCGCCTTCGGATGTACTCAACGCAGAAGGAAATCTTAGCTTTATATTTGAAGATAGGTCTTATGAGGTTGAGGCAAGAGTTGTCGGGATAGAGTCAGCTGCAGGACTAGTAAAGCTCAGAGTAGATGAATTACCCGCCGATTTACCAAAAGTTACCTTTTCAGATATTGTATCGGAAAATCGGATGGAAGTAATTGGTATAGATGAAAATGAGGGTCTGCGTTCAGAAAGTCAATACTTTAGTTATTTTAATGATCATACTCTATTAGGGCAAACATTTTTTGCGAGTGTAAATACTGCGAAAGTTCCAGAGTTTATTTTTCTCAATGGTGCTTTAAGAGGATATCGAAGAGTAGGAATGGATATGGTGTTGAGTTCGGACTTACTTTTCTGGGAAACCCGACTATCTGTAGATAATGATCTACTACCTCAACCAGAGCTCTTTAATAGGCTACAAGATCAAAGGAATGCATGGAAGTTTATCTGTTTTTCAGCTGATCAAGCTGATAATCAAATGTTACTAAAACACTCCCCAGGTAAATTGTTGAATCCGGTTTCGATTTATGTATCGGCGATGGCAGAGCTAAGTACTTATGATTACAAAGACGCATTGAGGTATTTTGATTATTTGGGTAGAGAAAATGTACTTCAATACAATTTACTCTTTTACAGAGCTGTTGTGAATGAAAAACTTGGAAATGCTGCTCAAGTTAAGTCCGATCTATCTGAACTTAGTCGCCGAATTCCTGATTTTGAGACCAATATAATCCTAAGGGCTCATCGTTATGATAAATTAAGCAAGACTTCTCAAGCACTTACAGTATTGAGTCATCTTTTAGCACTTAGACCAGATAATCTAGATGCTATATTGCTAGCGGCAGGCTTAGAAAAAAAGCTTGATAACTATCGTTCTGTTTTGAATTTATCTAATGAAGCTTTAGCCATCGAGCCACGGAACTCCATGGGTTTATTTTACAGAGGGGTTGCTAGAACCCGCTCAGGGGATGACGATGGAGTTGAAGATATTGAGCAAGCAATAGAGATTGATATAGAAAATATTGAAGCGATTTACTTTTTAGTAGAATATTATCGCGACAGAAAAGACTTGGAAAATTTGCTGAAATATACCGAGAAATATCTTGACATAGATCCTTCTCATGAGGAAGTTAGATTTCAGCGAGCCTATGTAGCCTATGAATATGCCGATCTTTCTGCTGCCAGATCCGACCTAGAATATTTATATGCCAAAGGGAGTAAAAATGCAAAGGTTCATGAATATCTAGGGCATGTTTATTTTCAGATGGGTTATTTAGATGAGGCAAAAGTAAGTTATACTGTGGCATTGGAGCTTGATAAAAGACTTCATGATGCATATAAAAATAAAGGTTTAATTGAAATGCAGCAAGGAGAAATAGCTTATGCGATGAGAGACTTTATGAGCATGGCTGCCTATTTTCCCAATTCTGCAGAGGCACATTTGCTAAAAGCAATTTCAAAAATCAGACTCAAAACCTACAATTCAGCATACGATGATTTAAGGAAGGCTATTGCCCTAGACGGGAACTATGCTGAGGCTTATTATTATTTAGGAGTATTGAAAAATGCTACCAAAGAATATTATAATGCAATTAATCATTTAGAGACAGCTATTATGCTCGATAAGCATAACTATCGGTCATACCACCAAGTTGGCATTGCATATCATGGGTTAAATGATCGACAATCATGTGATTATTGGGAGAAAGCCGCTTCATATGGGATCAAAGAGTCGGTACTTTACTTAGAAGAGTATTGCGGGAGATAGAATAGCTTATCTAATACTATACATTGTTTTTTATTATTATAACCAAAATGTTAATTTCGCTAGCTTTAGTATCTTCTATAAGCAGTTAAACAAACTAGTTATTATCTAGGCTCTCAGTATTGTGAGGTCTTTTTTTCCTAGCAACTGCCAAATAAATTAACTCTCAAATTATATCAAAGTGGATGCTCAATAATGGATAGTAATATTATCATAAGAGAATATGTACAAGCCGATCAGCGAGAGCTCATTCACTTATTAAAGCTTAACACGCCTCAATATTTTGCGCAAAGTGAAGAAGAACAATTTATATCTTATCTGAGGTCAGAAATTGAATCTTATTATGTTTTGCTCTATAATCAGCAAGTTGTAGGTTGTGGTGGAATTAATTTGATTAAAGGCGATAGGGCGGCAACAGTTAGTTGGGATATTATTCATCCTGATTTTCAAGGCAGGTCGCTTGGTGCAGCTTTACTAAAATATAGAATGGAGATGATACATTCAATACCTGATGTCGATAAAATCATCGTGCGTACTTCTCAATTGACCTACCAGTTTTATGAAAAAAACGGCTTTAAATTAATAAATACTAAAAAAAACTATTGGGCAAAAGGTTATGATTTGTATTCTATGGAGTATGTAGTGCTCAAATAGAGAGGCTTTTATGATTATTTCTATAGAAGCTGAATTATGGTTTTTAGAAAAATATGGGCTCATTTAGGACAGTTAATTTTTGCAGCAGAGCATCTTTTATTCTTATCCTTCAGGTAAGTATCTATCAATAATAATACTTATGGGTTGTCTTTATTGCGTAAATATTCTTGACTTTGAGTCAAATAAGATTGACTGTTCGTCAAAAAATCCTTTCATTACAGTTAGCTACTGCTTACTTTTGCTTTTAAGAAAAACGCTATATGCTTATCCGCAAGATTACATAAATATTTATGAGTGACATATTTTGACAGTG
>JAFIEW010000100.1 GCA_020832375.1 Cyclobacteriaceae bacterium | reverse complement strand
ATAAGGTCGTACAACTTAACCTAAAAAAGTTTTACAAAAGCTTGAGAGTTTTGTTATATCCTTTATCGAAACACTTAATGGATTATCAAGAACTCACGCCTTTCAGATCATATCAACTGCAGCTGTCAGTCAATTTTTAAATCTTCATTCCATAAAAAAGAATCAGCGAGAACTAAACATCAAGCTGATTTTTTTTAAATCTAGTGATATGAATTGATTGATCAATCTTTCACCATCGACCGCTTCTTTACCTCAGCTTCAATCTCTGCTGCAATCATAGGATCGTCAATGGTAGATGGTATTTGATACTCGTCTTCATTGGCTATACTTCTTAGCAGTTTTCTCAATATTTTTCCTGATCGGGTCTTGGGTAACCTCATTACAGGGATCACTTTTTTAAATGCAGCCACCGCACCAATCTCCTCTCTAACCTTTTGTATCAGCTCTTTTTCTAGTTCCTCTGCGTTCACCGCATCATTTTTAAGCACTACCATACCGAGTGGCAGTTCGCCTTTAAGATCATCCTTCACTCCAAAAACAGCACATTCTGCAACGAGCGGATGTGCAGCAACAATCTCTTCCATTTCTGCAGTGGATAGCCTATGCCCAGCAACATTAATGATATCATCGACCCTACCCGTTATATACACGTAGCCATCAGCGTCTTTGAATCCACCATCTCCTGAAAAATAATAACCAGGAAAACGATCTAAATAACCCGCCTGAAAACGCTTAGGATTGCGCCATAAATTCATTAAAGTGCCTGGAGGTAGCGGAAGCTTAATACAAACTAGTCCTTCTTCATTGTCTGCTGCAGGGCTGCCATCTTCTCGCAAGATCGTTACTTCATACCCACAAACAGAAACCCCTGCTGATCCGGTCTTAATGGGTAGTAGCTCTACCCCTGCCGAATTAGCCAGAATAGGCCAGCCGGACTCTGTCTGCCACCAATGGTCGATTACAGGAATTTGTAACTGCTCGCCTGTCCATTCTAGGGTCGCTTGATCGCATCGCTCCCCTGCTAAAAAGAGATATCTAAGACTACTCAAGTCATATTTTTTTATGAAATCTCCATTGGGGTCTTCTTTTTTAATCGCCCGAATGGCAGTAGGTGCTGTAAACATACTTTTTACCTCATTTTCTTCAATGATTCGCCAAAAGGTTGATGCATCTGGCGTACGAATGGGCTTTCCTTCGAAAAGGATGGTTGTATTTCTATTCAATAATGGACCATATGCAATGTACGAATGGCCTACTACCCAGCCTACATCGCTCGCAGCCCAAAAACATTCCCCAGGCTCCACATCATAAATATGCTGCATGCTATACTTTAAAGCGGTAGCATAACCTCCCGTATCCCTAATGATCCCCTTTGGCGTACCCGTAGTACCAGAAGTGTACAAAATATAAAGTGGATGAGTAGATAGCACAGGCATAGCATCTAAGGGACGAGATTGTGCAATTAAGCTATTGAAATCAACACATTGATCGTCAAATCGCACATCAATTTCTTGCTCTCTATCAAATAAGATAACCTTTTCTATGGAATGAGAAGCTAAGGAAATTGCTTGGTCTACAAGTGGCTGATAGGCTATTTTCTTATTTACTTCTATACCATTAGAGGCGGTAAGGACCACCTTAGGTTGGCAATCATCGATCCTAATTGCCAATTCTTTTGGTGCAAAACCACCAAATACAACTGAATGAATAACTCCAATTCTTGCGCAGGCTAACATCGAATATATTGCCTCAGGAATCATCGGCATGTAGATGACAGCTGTATCGCCAGATTTTATTCCAAGATCCCGAAGGCCACCTGCCAAGCGAGCAACTTTTTCTTTCAATTGATGAAAGCTTATTTCTTGGCGCTGATCACTAACGGGGGAATCATATACGATGGCTGTTTGATCACCAAAGCCTGACTTGATGTGCTGATCAATGCATAGGTATGACATGTTTAACTTCCCATCGGGAAACCATTGGGTATATTCATTTTCATCTGTTGTGGTTAATGTTTTAGGCTCTACGAACCAATTCAAAGAGGCTGCCTGCTGCATCCAAAAAGCTTTTGGATCTTTAATGCTTTGTTGATAGATGGTTTGATAATTCATGGTTTTGCTGGTTGTTGGATCTCCTACTTATTTCATTAAACGGGAAACATAAAACGTACAATTCTTTTAACAGAGTGTTATAATATAGTGACGATATTCCGTATATAAACAGAAAAGCAAGATTTACTATTATTGAAATCGTTTGATTCCAAAATTTATAACCAAAATATTTGCTAAACAACTCAAGCACTTAAAAACATGGTAAATTGATATAGTTAGTAGATAGGATTGAGAAAATTATGGGCATGCTTTGTTTTTACAGACCGTTTAGTGAAGGTTGAAAACGTTTGCTAGATCCTTTTAAAGCCTAGTGAGTCAACACTTGTACTAGCACTATTATGATTGTAAAGATATCAACAACCAGATGTTTTAAAGCTTCGTTTCAAAGCATAAGATTATTTATTAAATAATATGCTTATCCCCTTGATTGCACCTTAAATTTAAAATGAACAATTATTGTTTTAAAGTGCTGAAGGCGCAACATAGCAAAGTATAGGGTGAAGCCTTGTGAAAAACAGAAAGCATGCACTGAGCCCTGAAAGGGCGTAACAACGTAACCATCTGTGTCTTTTATAGGCATATATCTCTTGATGTAATGATGCGGATAAGCATATAAAATATTAATCCCTTGGACAACATTCCTATTGTTTTTAATCAAATCTACGATATTAGCCATGCTGCCAAGAAGGCACTTTCAGCGATAAGTTCAATTAAGAACTACGAAAAAAATGAACTTATTCAACCTATAGGTAGCAGATGTAAGACGGTTTATGTCATCAAAAAGGGGGCTGCACGTATTTTTTATCTCAAAGAGGGCAATGATATTACCGAACACTTTGCATTTGATAATGAAGTCATTGTCCGTGCTGAAAGCCTCTTTACAGGCAATCCTACCTTAAAAGGTATTCAGGCCATTGAAGTAACAAGCCTAATTGCAATAGATGCTCCCTCTTTGTTTACACTCTATGATGAGTATCATGATATAGAGCGGTTATTTCGCTTGATCTTTGAGAAAGAATATGTACATACCGTGAAACGTATTGAAAGCCTGCAATTTCAATCAGCGACAGAAAGATATGCTGACTTGCTTGAAACCACCAATTTAGTTGATAAAATTCCTCTTAAGTACATCGCCTCCTATTTGGGAATTACACAGGTTTCACTAAGCCGCATTAGAGCAAACTTTCGATAATACCTTCATTCCACATCAATCCTTTTTTAACATTTGTAAAAAGAATTTTAGGAACTTCGCATGACCTTTGTTTGAAGTAAGATATAGGCTTTGGTATGATGAAAAAAGGGATACAATTAGGTTTGAAAGAAAATTGGGAACAGTTCGTACTGTTAATCATTGTCAACGCTTTTGTAGGCGGTATGGTAGGAATGGAAAGAACCATCATTCCTGAGTTTGCAGAGCATAGCTTTGGTGTCGCTTCAAAATCGGCTTTATTATCCTTCATTACTGCTTTTGGTATCTCTAAGGCCATAGCAAACTACTATACTGGAAGGCTAGCCAACAGGTTTGGGAGGAAAAATTTACTGATCTTAGGTTGGTTCATCGCGCTACCTATTCCTTTCATGTTGATTTATGCACCTAGCTGGAATTTTGTGATTTTTGCCAATGTACTTTTGGGTATTAGTCAAGGGCTGACTTGGAGCAGTACAGTTGTAATGAAAATTGACTTAGTAGGTGAAAAAGATAGAGGACTTGCCATGGGACTCAATGAATTTGCAGGATACTTTGCAGTAGGTGTTGTGGCTTTCTTAACGGGATATGTTGCCAATACTTATGGCATCACCCCCTACCCTTTTTTCATTGGCATAGGACTGGCGATTACTGGACTACTATTATCAATTATTTGGGTAAAGGACACCCAAGCCTTCGTTAGCAAAGAAGGATCAAGCCACCAAGGTGCACCGCTAGATAATATATTTTTAGAAACCACCTTTAAGAATAAAACGTTGAGCTCGGTAACTCAAGCGGGTCTTGTGAACAATCTCAATGACGGGATGATATGGGGATTACTTCCGATTATATTGCTTTCATTCAATTATAATGCTGAGAATATTGGCATCATTACAGCGATTTACCCGACTGTTTGGGGAATCGGTCAGCTATTTACTGGTAAAATGTCTGACCATTACTCCAAAAAAGCTATGCTCTTTTGGGGGATGCTTTTGCAGGCTATCGCTATACTTTTCATACCCTTTACTAAAGATTTTTATATTTTAGCTTCTATTTCTGCCACTTTAGGCTTAGGCACCGCCTTAGTCTATCCTACTTTTCTGGCAACTATTGCTCAAGCAACCACGCCCATCCAAAGGGCAGAAAGTATTGGTACTTTTAGGCTATGGAGAGATTTAGGATACGCTTTCGGTGCAGTGATATCTGGAGTAGTGGCTGACATATTCGGTATCGAATATGCTATTGCTCTCATTGGTATCCTCACACTTATTTCAGCACTGATCATTCAGTTACGCATGCCAAAAGAGATTAAATTCTAGTCGTTTATATACCTTTTACTTGTCTATATCATTGAGGAAGTACCTCACTAAGGCATCTGGGCGACGAACAGATTTGAGTGACCAATCAATCAGAATATCCCTTCTTTCCTCATCACTTAATCGCCAGTGAATACTATCGGATGCTTTAATACGACGAATAAGATGATCGCTTAGCAAAGCGGCTGCAATACTAACGTTATAGCTTTCTGTGAATCCTACCATCGGTAAGCGGATTAATTCATCGGCAGCTTCAAAGGCTTCTTCGCTCAATCCTGTCTTTTCAGAACCGAAAATGAGGGCAAACTTACCACCTTCGATGGGGAAATTGTCGGGGGTGTAAGCATCTTTATGTGGGGATGTGGCTACAATCCGGTAACCAGCAGTTTTTAAGGCTTTTATACATTTTGGAGTACTCATACCAGCGGGATCATTGTACACATGAGTGCTCAACCATTTATGTGAGCCTGAGCTGATTCCCTTTTGAATGCGATAGCGATGGTATTTTTCTATGATGTGAACATCTTGCACACCCATAAGGTCGGCTGTACGTACTATCGCACTAGCATTCTGCTCCTTAAAAAGGTCTTCTACAGCCAAACTAAGATAGCGCGTTCGATGGTCTAATACCTGCAATAGTTTGTATTGCCGCTCCTCTGTCACATAAGGCCACAAAAAATTAAGTAAGGCTTGGCGCTGTTCGGCAGCTTCAGGTAACATGATCATCCCTCGAAAAAAATTAACTCACTAATACTCCAGCAATGGTTGCTGTCATCATACAAGCCAAAGTAGCCCCTAGCAAAGCTCGAAGCCCTAATCGCGACAAATCACCTTGTCTATTAGGTGCCATACCTCCAATACCTCCAATTTGAATCGCGATAGAGCTAAAGTTTGAAAAACCACAAAGGGCATAGGTTGAAATGATCAATGACTTATCGCTAAGCACACCCGCAGCTTTAAATTCGGCAAGGCCTGCATAAGCCACAAACTCATTGATAACCGTTTTTTGACCTAATAAGCTACCTACAGCTAAAGTGTCAGACCACTCAACACCGATAGCAAAGGCAAAGACGCGAAACACCTGACCCAGTACATATTCCAATGAAAAGCCAGTAAATACACCATTAGTACTAGCTACGACCATCTCATTGAGTCCGGTGTACTCACCAATTACTCCCGTCATAAGGTAGTTGATCATGGCAATCACTGCTATAAATGACAACAGCATCCCTCCTACATTAAGCGCAAGCTTTAAGCCATCGGCGGCACCTCTCGATAATGCATCGATGAGATTAACGCCCATACTCTCTGAACTTACTTTTAGGTCGGAATTGATATTTTCTTTGTGTAACTCAGGAATCAATATTTTAGCCATAATGATAGCTGCAGGGGCATTCATTATGGAGGCACTCAACAAATAGGATGCAAAGCGAGCCTTTTCAGCATCATTTCCCCCGCCGAGAGTCGCCACATAAGCCGCTAAAACTCCCCCAGCGATGGTGGCCATTCCCCCTGTCATGAGGCACATCAGCTCCGACATGGTCATTTTGCCTATGAAGGGCTTCACCAAAAGCGGCGCCTCCGTTTGGCCTAGAAATATATTTCCAGCAGCAGAAAGACTCTCAGCACCAGAAAGACGCATGGTGCGCGACATCACCCAAGCAATACCGAATACCAACTTTTGCAGTATTCCTAAGTAATAAAGTCCAGCGGAAACCGTAGAAAAAAAGATGATGGTAGGTAGCACCTGAAATGCGAAAATAAAACCATAATTCGTCTCATCGACCAAGTCTCCAAAGATGAAACGCGCTCCATCTACGGAAAAGCTCAGTAACTTCACGAAGCCATTGCTAACCACATCAAAAGCTACTTTTACAGCCTCAACTTGGGTGATGAGCAATCCAAAAATGATCTGCAATGCTATGCCAATTCCTATTAGCCGCCAGTCGATCGACTTACGATTGCTAGAAAATAATACCGCCACCCCAACGAGCAACAGCAATCCAAAAACTCCGTGTAAATATTCCATAAATGATGATATGCTCTGGCAAATCTAGCTTTTTCAGGCTCAATTAAAAAATCATTCAATTATTTTTTAAGATGGCACCGCATAACTCACTGACTACTTGAGCTTCATTGAAAAAGTCATTTGATGGCCACATTCTTAAAAAAAGACGCCAAATACCGAAAGTACACCTTTAAGGATTAAGATTTTTTTCTTTACAGTTGGAATGAGAACGCAGTGGAAAGTGAATAGAGAACATTGAGCTGAATACGTTTGGCCTCTGGATAAGCATATTTTGACTGGTATCAATTTATATACGACCGCCTTCGGAATCAATGGTGTTAACTCATTTTTCTATAAACGTGTAATCCCTTGTGGATCTTGAAGCTTTGCTTCAATACAAAAGAAGCTGCATTAAATTCTCTTATAGAATCTGCACGTAGATTAAAATTGACAACTTATAATGTACAATTCCAATAAAAGGAATCTGAGTATGTGACTTTCATGTACTCATTACTTCTCTTCTATCAATAAAATTGCTCCATATTTTCTACCATTACCCTAGAGGAATATTAAAATCAAACGCATCAAGTTTTAAAATATTAAGCGTTTATTTGGTAGCAATCTTTTTAAATTGTAGATAATTGATCGTAATATTGCAATATAATTAATACTGTCGTCGAGCCACGCTAAAAGCTTTTAGAGCGCACTAATTGGCACTGATGGCAATTGCTATTATCATCCCAAGAAAAAAACTAAAATGGGTGTAACGAAAACCGATTTATTTAGTCTCCAACAAAATGAAATCGCTACTATGGCCAAGGTATTGGCGCATCCAGCTCGTGTTGCGATTTTAGAATATTTGCTACAGGCAAATAGTTGCTGCAATCATAATCTCGTGGCCGAGCTCGGACTTGCGCAGGCTACTATCAGTCAGCACCTAAGAGAACTTAAGCAACAGGGGATCATCAAAGGTACGGTAGAGGGTGTGAGTGTCAATTACTGTATTGACGCAAGCAAATGGGAAGAAATGAAGCAGCGCTTCGGCGACTTTTTCGATGGCTATCGACCGGCAGTCTGCTCAAATTGTTAAGCTAATTTTATCATCAATTGTCAGTATATGTATACCAATTTAAAAGCTTATATCGATCGCCTGTCTACTGACTCTATCCCCATAGAGCGCAAGGAGATACTACAGCAACTAGTGGATTATATCCATATGAGGAGAATTCGAAAAGCACCTATTCGGCTCAATTTCATCTGTACCCACAATTCACGAAGAAGCCATCTGTGTCAGGTATGGGCTCAGGCAATGGGACATTACTATGATCTTGACGCCTTGCAATGCTACTCAGCGGGAACAGAAGCTACGGCACTCTTTCCAATGGCAGCAGAAAGTCTGACTGTCGCCGGTTTTCAAATCTCCACACTTAGCGATGGGAAAAATCCAATTTACGCCATTAGCTATGGAGAAAATGAACATCCCATCATCGGTTTTTCAAAAACATTGGATCATGCTTTTAATCCCAAAGCTGACTTTGCTGCCATCATGACTTGCGACTCAGCCAATGAGGCCTGTCCTGTAGTAAGGGGATCTGAGGTACGTATTCCTGTAACCTATGAAGACCCTAAAGCCTTTGATAATAGTCCTCAACAATCAGAAAAATATCAAGAGCGTTGTTTCCAAATCGCTAACGAAATGAAGTTTATCTTTTCAAACATCCCAACATCATGAGTAAAAAACAGATCCCTTTTTTCGAACGGTATTTAAGCGTTTGGGTAGCTATTTGTATTGCAGTCGGCATTGGCATTGGTCAAGTGGCTGGCGACAGCATGCAAGTATTGGAAGACATTGAAATATATAAAGTAAATCATTGCTATCCTGATATGGCTTATGATCTATCCTATGATGCTACAGATCGATTTTAGCAGCATCAAAGATGTAGGCAAGGCTCCAAAGGGCATCATTCTTACCTTAGTAGTCAACTGGCTAATCAAGCCATTCACCATGGCCTTCTTTGCTTGGATCTTTTTTGAGCACCTATACTCTGCTTATATTTCACCGGATCAGGCAGGAGAATACATTGCAGGAGCTATTTTACTTGGTGTCGCTCCATGCACCGCCATGGTTTTCGTATGGTCATATCTTACCGATGGTGATCCCAATTATACATTGGTTCAAGTTTCTATCAATGATCTCATCATCTTAGTTGCCTTTGTACCATTGGTGGGTTTACTGCTCGGTATTACTAATGTCACCATTCCTTACGGGACCCTCGTAGCATCTATAGTGATTTTCGTGGTCATTCCCCTACTCGCAGGCGTAGTTACCAATAAGCTCCTCATCAAAAAGCATGGCGAAAAGTGGTTCAAGGAAAGTTTTTTACCTCGCTTCAAGCCAGTCAGCATCATCGCCTTATTGCTCACTCTTGTTTTGCTTTTTGCCTTTCAAGGCTCTACCATCATCGGAAGCCCCTACATCATCTTATTGATTGCAGTGCCGCTCATCATTCAGAGCTATTTTATCTTTTTTGTTACTTGGTTTGCTGGACGCAAGCTCAACTTACGACATGCAGTATGTGCACCCGCGGCAATGATTGGAACGAGCAACTTCTTTGAGCTCGCCGTGGCCGTGGCCATTGCCCTCTTTGGACTCCAAAGTCCTGCTGCATTAGTTACTGTGGTAGGGGTACTGGTAGAAGTGCCTGTAATGCTTAGCCTTGTAGCTCTTGCTAATCGGTGGAAATATTAAAAATCAATATTCTTCATTATTAAAAACCGCTTCTGTCTATTGATGCGGTTTTTTTTTGGAATGAAATCTGTCTTGGTCTGTTTGATAATATGCAAGTGTACTGCAAACAGCAAACTTGGTCATTGCTATATTTATAGTCATCAGAAATTACTGTACAGGTTGAATTTTTTCAGGATAGTATATTAAGACCTTGATCTTTAATATATTAATATGCTTATCCCCATAAGTACTTCAATAGATATACGCACTGAAAAGAAACAGCTTGTTACTTTGTTCCGCCTTTTCAGGGCTAGGTCATGCTGTCTATTTCTCATAGGGCTTCACCCTGTGCTTTGATATATAGCGCCTTCAGCGCTTTTAAAACTTAGTACTTCCTTTGAAATTTAATATGCAAACAAGCGGATATACCTATATTTTAAAGACGAATTTTAAAGCATGGTTTCGCTAAAGGTCTAAATGGAACAGCTTTAAAACGTGATGAATAAATGCTAGAGAGGCTTTATTATGAAGTAAACAATACTTACAGAAAAGGTTTCGACTTAGTATTTATAATAAAATAAAACCTGTGTTGCTTATTTTATTATATGGCTGAGAGCTTATAAGGAAATCCGCGGTATTTTTCTGCAACCGGATAGAACTGAAAAGTAGTCCCTTATCCATAAAATCGAAAAGCTTATGCAAAAAGACTTGATCAAATGGCGATTATGACTTAGATTCGTGAAAAAATTACCTAAAGAATGAATATACACGAATATCAAGCAAAAGAATTATTAAAAGGCTACGGAGTAAAAATCCAAGAAGGAATTGTAGCTGACACTCCTGAAGAGGCGGTAGCAGCTGCCAAAGAGCTAAATAAATCCACTGGTACTGAATGGTATGTAGTGAAAGCTCAAATTCACGCTGGAGGCCGTGGAAAAGGTGGTGGTGTAAAGTTAGCTAAAAGCCAAGACGAGGTGAAAGAAAAAGCATCTGACATCATTGGCATGCAATTGGTAACGCCACAGACTGGTCCTGAGGGTAAAAAAGTAAATAAGGTTTTAATTTGTCAGGATGTTTACTATCCAGGTGCAAATGAGCCTAAGGAGTACTATTTAGGAATTTTGCTCGATCGTGCTGCAGGTTGTGATGTCATCATGGCATCTACTGAAGGGGGTATGGATATTGAAACAGTAGCGGAAGAAACACCAGAGAAAATCATCAAAGAGCGTATCAACCCTAGTGTAGGTCTTCAAGCATTCCAAGCTAGAAAAGTAGCTTTTGCGCTAGGATTGGAAGGTCAGGCTTTTAAAGAAATGGTGAAGTTTATTTTTGCTCTTTATAAAGCATATCAAGGTGCTGATGCTTCTCTATTTGAGATCAACCCAGTTTTAAAAACCTCCGACGACCAGATTTTAGCTGTTGATGCTAAGGTCAATATTGATGATAATGCACTTTACCGTCAGAAGAATCTTGCTGAGATGAGAGACATCACTGAGGAAGACCCTGCAGAGGTAGAAGCTTCTGAAAGTGGTTTGAACTATGTGAAACTTGACGGTAATGTAGGTTGCATGGTGAACGGTGCTGGACTTGCAATGGCCACTATGGACATCATTAAGTTAAGTGGTGGAGATCCTGCAAACTTCCTTGACGTGGGTGGTAGCGCAAACGCAAAGACTGTTGAAGCTGGATTTAGAATCATATTGAAAGATCCTAAGGTCAAAGCTATCCTAATTAATATCTTTGGAGGTATTGTTCGTTGCGACCGTGTTGCTCAAGGAGTGGTAGAAGCATATAAGAATATAGGAGATATCAAAGTTCCTATCATCGTAAGATTACAAGGAACCAATGCAGAAGAAGGTGCTAAAATCATTGAGGAGTCAGGATTGAAAGTAACCTCTGCTATCGTATTGAAAGACGCAGCCGAGCGAGTAAAAGAAGCATTGGCCTAGTTAAGCAGTAGACATGTTAATGGAACTAAAAAAGCACCCTCTGAGGGTGCTTTTTTTTTTCAAGACTCTAATTATTCTTGTAATTTGGAAACAATATTGTTTTTGTATATTTTTGAGTATAATATGTCAAGTTTCAATTTTCAATTACATGAGAGATACTAATATCTACCTGACTACTGTCCTTTTAATATTTACGTCACATTTAGTTTTTTCACAACCTACCCCCAGCCATCCCTCAGGTTTTTATAAAGACAGTTTTGATTTGACCTTCGAAAATGCAGAAGGATATGAAATTTATTACACCCTTAATGGTGACAACCCTAAAGACTCAGGAATACTTTATACCGATCCTATTCTTTTAATTGATCGTACAGAAGAGCCTAATGACTATTCGATGATTCGTACAAATAATATCAGTAGTGGTATAAGAGCTTTTAGATCGCCAAGAGTAAATATCCAAAAGATTAATAATTTACGCTGGTTTTATATTCTTGACAACGATAGTTCTGCTACAATTAATGGAAATTATTTTATTGGGCATCCATCTAACCCATTTGATTTACCTGTTATAAGTATAAGTACCAATCGAGAAAATTTCTGGGATGAACAGACTGGAATTTATGTGCCTGGTAATACATTTACAGGAAGTGATGCCAGTGGAAATTACTACCAGACAGGTAGAGAATGGGAAAGAGAAATACAATTAGAAATTTTCGAGAAAGATGGCACTCTAGCTTTGAGTCAAAATGCTGGTGCACGCATCCATGGTGGGTTCTCTAGAAGGTTTGCAATGAAGTCACTCAGATTATATGCAAGAGGAGATTATGGTTCTTCACGATTTTTTTATGAAATGTTTCCCGATCAACCAGAATATCAGAGTTACAATCGACTAACCCTTAGAAATAGTGGAAATGATTTTTGGCATACCCAATATCGCGATCATTTAATGCAAGGACTAATTCGCCACATGAATTTTGATACTCAAGCAGGGAGATCATTTATAGTTTTTATTAATGGAGAATATTGGGGCATACAAAATATGCGCGAGCGTTATGACAAGCACTACTTAGAGAGGAAATATGGAGTTCCTGAAGAAAAACTGGATTTACTAACAAGAGGTAATGGACAAGTAAAGGAGGGAGATAATAGCCATTTTTTAGCTATGCTAGATTTCATCCAAAACAATGATTTATCCATTCAAGAAAATTATCAGCATGTACAGACTTTAATGGATACAGGTAATTATATCGATTATTTAATTGCTCAAATTTATAATGGTAATATTGACTGGCCAGGAAATAATATAGATTATTGGAGATATAATCGAAAAGAATTCAGACAAGAGGAAGGGCAATTAGATGGTAGATGGAGGTGGTTGCTTTACGATATCGATTTCACATTTGGATTTTCAAGTAGTACTGAGGTAAACATGCTTAGCCGATTAAATAGAAGTAATCAGTCTACTCTTATTTTCAGAGGTTTAATAGAAAATGAAATTTTTAAAAATGATTTTATAGCACGAGTTTTTCTACATTTAAATACAACTTACAAAACTGATCGAATTGTTGCCGCTGTTGATTCAGCTGTGAATTTTTATACTTCTTCAATCCCGTCACATATCGAAAGGTGGCGTATTTCTGACGGTCGCTATGAAAATCAGGTAGATATTATGCGAACTTTTGCTGAAACCCGTACGAATCGAGTAAAATCGCATTTCAAAGCTGCCTATGGACTTGAAGAGGAGAACGAACTCCACATTAAATACAAACAAGAAGAAGGAGTTTTAACCCTCAGCGGAACAGACCTCTCCTCACTCCCACTCCAATCTGCTAGTTTTGAAGCTTCATTCCCTTCTAACTTAAATATTCAATTGGTCGCTAGCGGCAAGTTTGGTTACCGCTTTCTAGGTTGGGAAGATCAAGATGGTGAGCTCATTAAAAACGATACGCTTAATATACAACTAAGCTTTGATCAAAGTTATGAAGCCAAATTTGAGTTTGACCTTGCTGGATCGGATATTGACCGTTTGAGAGTCGCTGACGAAAATTATTATTTCAACTTTTGGAATGATGAGGCTCAAGCAGGAAGCTTTCCTGAATATATGAAATTTTACAGTATGGGTTCAGCTGACCCAGGATTAGAGGCACAAATAGAATCTGAAACATTTGGAGCATATAATTTAACCAGTCGTTCACGAATAAACGGTTTAAAAGAAGGTGGGATTAGTTTTATCAATACAGGCAATGAAGCTGGGAATACGGGATTTCCTGGCACAAGGCTAGGCGCTGCAGGCATTGCATTAGACCTATCCGATTTGGACACGGCTTATCTATCTTGGGAAGGAGCTACCTTAGAGCCTAATTCTAGGATATACAATATGCGCTTACGCTATCGAACATCACCTGATTCTGACTTAAAAGATCTACTAGATCAAAGCGGAAACCCAATAGAATATCGGCGCTCTGAAATCGCTCAAGAAAGAAAGTTATTTGAGAATATACTCCTACCTCAAGATATTATAGGCTTACCCTATGTTGAATTGATTTGGCAGTATTATTTTACAGGTGAAAGACTAGATGAAGATAGCGGTCAACGAACAATGATTCGCCTGGGTCATATCAAGATTGGAAAAGAAAAACAAAAACTGTCTAATGATATAGATGCTCACCCATTACTTGATACCCTTTTTACTTTTGACGATTGGAGCTCTGAGGCAGCATATGCTAGCTATCCTAATAACATGTATTTTGTATATATGGATGAAATGGATCCTAGTATTGATGCTAAGATTGCTGGCCAGACTTATGGAAAGTTTGATTTGGAGGAGAGAACAAGAATCAATGGATTGGGCCAAGATGGATTTTCTTTCATCAATACAGGGAATTCAGACGGAAATTTAGGTTATCCTGGTAATCGGTTAGGAGGAGCCATTCTTATTCTGAATACGGAGGGCATAGCTGGTGCTCATCTTAAATGGAGTGCAAGCTCGATAGAAAAAAATAATCGGATATATAATATTCGATTGAGGTATATTGACACCGATGATATTATTCGAGATATTATAGGGGATGATGGGGACCCTATAGAATTTGATCCCAGAGAGTCAGACCAAAAATCTTTCGAGCTAGCAATCCCAACAGAACTTCTGGATCAGGACGAAATAAAACTCTTTTGGCAGTATTTCTTTACTGGAGAGCGTTCTGATGAGTCTGGTGGCGCTAGGTCTATGCTAGCGATTAATCAAATCAGAATAGCACAGACAAGCATTATCAGTCCTGATGCTATCTTTCCACTCGGTGAAGTAATGACCTCAGATTTTGAAAATATTTTTGAATGGGAGGATTTAGATGAATCTACCGATGCTTACCGCCTACAGATTGGTTTAGATGAAGATTTTGATCAGATCATCGAGGAAAAGGAAGTAGATAGCAAAAGTGCTGAGATTGATTATGAGTTTCAAATAGAAACCCCTTATTTCTGGAGAGTTAAAAGCGTTTCTCAAAAATCAAGAACATGGTCTGAAACCTCACATTTTATACTTCAAACACCACTTAGTATAACCCAAGCTAATGATTTAAGAATATTTCCTAATCCTTTTGATAATAGTATCACTATTGAATGGAAGGGGAGTACTCAGTCGGATAAAACAGTAGAAATAATCAACCTAAAGGGTAAGGTAATCAAAGCTTACCAGATGCAAGGAGGCGCTACTCAAATGAACTTAGAAGACTTAAACATTCCAAAAGGAATATACATCCTACATCTCTCTGACGGAGATCAATCTATAAAAAAGAAGATCATCAAGCAGTAGTAATAAAATGTATTAGACCATATCATTAATTAGGGCATGCTTAAAAAGTCCCAAGTACTGCAGATTCGAGGCGGCAAAGCGAAGATGTATTG
>JAFIEW010000099.1 GCA_020832375.1 Cyclobacteriaceae bacterium | reverse complement strand
GAAGCACAAAGCTTGATTTAACCACTGAACCGCCACTTTTGGGTAGGTGCTGTTAGCACCAGTTTTTTATTCTTTCCTTATCAAATCTAGTGTAAAATTCAATTGAGTGTCTGTGTTTGTTATAAAATCGTCAAAAGTTTGAGTAACTTCATAGTCTGGTATAATCCCTCTGTCGTATTTTTGATTTTCTTTTTTTGGCACATCTTGTTCTAAATTCACAACTGAAAAAGTTATAATAATTTTTGAATTCGGTAATTTATAATTTAATGATGAGTGTCCGTTGTGACCGTAATAGCCACCCATTGTTTCTTCACCAATTGTTGTGGTATTTTCGTTACCCGCCAGCATTGCTGCAAAAAGACTTCCTGCTGATGCAATTCTTGGACTTGTCAGCAAATAAACATTTCCATTATAAGCATTAGGATTTGGGGTTCTAATTTTATGGTCGTCCGAATTTTCATCTTGATAAAATTTGCCATTTTTTTCTTTTGGGAAGATTTCTCGAAATTCTTTATTGTAACTGGCTAAAAACAATGGTCTAACAAGACGTGGACTTTTATTGTCGATGTACCTTAGCAATGGTATTTTTTTAAAGGTTATCCAAGCTTCTAGATTTTCTTGAAAGTTTCTATTTGTCAAATAAGAATAGGTGATTAAGTCGTTTGGGTCTGTTCCACCACCATTGTTACGAACATCTACTATTAAATTTTTGATTTCTTTCGTTTTAATTTCAGTAAAAATACTGTCTAAAAACTTTTGGTATTTTTTATGTTCTGTTGTGGTTTCGTTTCCCATTGCAAAGGTATGAATGGTCAGTATTCCTGTTAATGAATCCAATTTTTTGTAATTGTATTTCTGATTTTCTTTTAAATCTGCAAAATAAAAAATGTCTAACGGCATAGAGTGGATCTTATTGAAGTTCTCATAATATGCTTTATATGGAACGCTATCAATATTTTTAGTTTCTAATTGTTTTGTAGTTGGATTTAAAAAAACAACTTTGAAAGAATCAGTCAATCCAAAATGAAGTCTGTAATATTTTGAAAAACTGGTCATTATACCTATTCTTTTTCCAGTTATATTATTTCCATCAGTCGAATAATATTTATAAAGTTCAGGAATGATTTCTTCAATTTTAGTGTCGTTTATTTCAATAATTTCAGAACCCAAAGGAATTAGTTTATCACTAATGTTTATAAGCCATTTATTATCAATCCATTTAATAGGATAGGGAAAATAGCCTTTAGTTTCATTTTTTAAATTTTCAGCAAATTTTTTTGGCAATGAAACGTCATTGTGCAAACTTCCTTCGAAGTTTGAAATAGTAGAAATTAGATTATAAAAATCTCTGTAAGTTAATGACTTTTCAGTTTGAAGATTTCCCCAATTGTAAATACTATCAATTTGTTGTTCAGTTCGATACTTATAAAGTCCTGAGTTTGCTTCTTTAGATATTTGTTTAAAAATTTCAAAATCTTGTTTCATTTTTTTCTGCGAAAATGGGTCGTCAATAGATTGTCCGTTCGCGAAAAGTGAAATAAGTAAAGTTATTAATATCGTAATGATTTCCTTCATCGTCTTGTTTTTCCAAAATTGGTGCTAACGTTCCTGGTATAGCCACAGTAGCGGATTGCGGACTACGTCACTTTCCACCGTGATAAAAGACCAAGCGGAGCAGAGAACCCAAAACTACCACCAAGCCCCGCTATTGTTGGCTATACCATGTTGGCGTTTCGTGCTTATTTCTCTGCGTTTATCTGGTTTATTAATTCATTCATATTATCCAGTTTGTGGTAGAGCTTCAAAGGGTCAAAACTCAACCATTCTGTGTGCTTCAGTATTATTTCGTAAATTTTCTCTGTCTGTCCAGTCGATATATGGTCTTTCGAATTAAAAATCAGTGGTTCATGATGTGCTATCCTGTTTCTTAGACTTCTTATTTCGTCAAGTTCATTAAATATCTGCTTTTGATTTGTTCCTTTCGGTCGGTTTTCATAAATCTTGTGTAGGCTCTGTCCGCCGACTAAAAATTGTATCGGTGCAAACATATAGTTCCAAAATCCAAAGCTCAATTCCGCAACCAATCTGTCATGTGTATATCTGTTTCCCAATTTAGCAATGGTTGTTAATATTTTTGTTCTGGGTTCAAAACCGTATTTATTGAAAGAATGGTGACTAAAAATTCCACCTTGTCCGCATTGGTTTTTCAGCCACTCATGGTCCACAAACTTCTCTCTGTAATGTTTGTCAATGTAGTTACGGATGGTAACTTCAAAAATACTCAGCAAACCAAATAGGGTCTTTGATAATTCGATGTTTTGTCGATATAGTCTAAGTGCCTTTTCTTTATCTTGTTTTGCTGCTATCAAGAACCTACCTATTCTTGGTTTTGAAAGTGCTTTTTCAAAGTCGTGATATTCCATTCGTTTATATTTTTCACAAATATACTGGTTTAGAACAATTTTTTGTATATTTGTGTCGTAGTCCCGGTTGTCCCTGACGAAAGTCAAACAATCGGGTTTTGTTTTTTAACCCCCTGATATTTAGCACTTCCCCCAATGCATGAACGCCAACAACTATATAACCGCAACCGCCTAGGCGATTGCGGTTTATTGAGTTGCGTTTATTTTTCCTTTATTGTCAACAAGGTAAAACCAATTTTTCTAAATTACAATTTCTTAATTACCTATTGATCTGTCGGGTTTTAGTGCCTGTATAAACTCTTATTTTGGTCTTTGAAATCTTTGTTAGTTGAGTGTAAATAGCACTATTAGGCGGTCCATATGCTTTTTTGATCAACAGATTCAATCTAAGTTTTCCTCAACCTCGACTGATGTTATCTTTTAATTTATAAGGCATTTGGACTGATATTTTGAACTGATATTTTGAACTGAAACTGAGCTATAATAAGCGTATATTATCCGTATAATATACGTTTATATATTTGATAAAGGAAAGCTGCATTTCAATGACCCATGTGATCCTGCCAAAAGACAATTACTTTGAGTTTTGCTGTTTTTATCTTTAAGCATGAGTATTTAATTGCTTGTACATGTCAATTCGGCTTGATGATAGCATTGGTATTGGTTAAGGTTATTTATCAGTTTGAAGCTGACTGCGCTCATGCAGCTCTTTACTCTTCATGCTGCTGCTCGCGCGGCAGGGATGGTAGGGGCGACGAGCGCAGCGAAGGCGGTGGCGAGCCTTGCTAGCTCGTTGGAAGATGGTAAAAAAATAAGTGTTGCTTGGTTAAATTAAGTTAGGCTAATAATAACAAAGGCTCGGCACGGTAGCGAAGCGAACCCCCGCACAGCCCGACCCCGGCCGTAGGGAGGTATCTTGGGCAAAAAAGCTTCATCGGCCGGGGTGCCGCCCAAGGCATAATCGAAAGGAATGATCAGTGGCTCCTCTTCAAGACTTTTATTCTTTCTTAAGGTATGCAATGGGGAAAGGTGGTTTTTAGGGTAGTATTATTATGTCGCATGAAAAAAACCACAAGATTAACTTAGCTTTATAAAAAACGTTATATTTAAGAGTAATTTATAAGAAACATGAAGCATTATAGTGAAATAATAACCATAGACCCCAATAAAAGATTTGGTAAACCTACAATCAGAGGTTTAAGAATAAGCGTTTACGACGTGTTGGGTTGGCTTGCCTCGGGAATGAATATAAAAGATATAACAGAAGATTATCCAGAATTAACAGATGAAGATATTTTTGCTTGTTTAGCTTACGCTGCAGATAAGGAACACAAACTTAGAATTGCTTCATGAAGTTACTTTTTACCAGAATATATCTTTCCGAATAATAAAAAGAGTTAATGAAGTTTTCCTAGGTGCATAGCAAGTACGTGAACTTGGTTTATAAGATGCAACAGACAAACAGATATGGGAGTTTGCTAAAGAAAAAGAGTACACTATCATTACTTTTGATGCAGATTTTGTCGACTTAAACATTTTATTTGGACACCCACCTAAAATTATATGGTTAAGAATCGGTAATACTGCCACAGATTATTTAGCTCAAAAACTCCTTGACAAAGAAAATGAAATAAAAGAATTCTTAAGCGGAGAGACATTTAAAGATATAGGTTGCCTCGAAATATTAGGTTAAAAAAGGAACACGTGACATAATAATTTAAATATGCCAGTGGGGTTTCGGTTTTTAATCAGGTAGTTCCTCTTTAACTTGCTGACGTTGTAGCATCGGAGGAAAGTGCATTAAACTCCGCATCGAGCGTGTCTACTATCCAATAGTGGGGCAATGGCAAAAGGGCCACTGCTGCTTTGGGTATAAAAAAAGCCGACACCTTATTGGGTCGGCTTTTGTGGGGTTATGCTGCGGCAGGGCTGGTGTACGCCCTACATATTTCTGCGGTACTGTCCGCCTACTTCGAACATGCCTTCGGTGATCTGCCCGAGGGTGCAGTATTTTACTGCTTCCATGAGCTCGGTGAAGACATTGCTGTTTTCGAGTGCTGCGAGTTGCACCTTCTTGAGCGCTGCGGCGGCCTCTTGCTCAAAGCGCTGTTTTTGGCTCTCCACAGAGGTGATCTGCACCTCTTTCTCCTCCTGCGTGGCGCGGATTACCTCGCCCGGAATCACGGTGGGGGATCCCTTGGATGAGAGGTAGGTGTTCACACCAATAATTGGCAGCTCGCCCGTGTGCTTGAGGGTCTCGTAGTAGAGGCTTTCCTCTTGGATCTTGCCGCGCTGATACATGGTCTCCATGGCGCCCAAGACGCCTCCTCTCTCGGTGATGCGATCAAACTCCAGCATGACGGCCTCTTCCACCAAGTCGGTGAGGTCTTCGATGATGAAGGATCCCTGTAGTGGGTTTTCGTTTTTCGCCAGCCCTAGCTCGCGATTGATGATGAGCTGTATGGCTACTGCACGGCGTACGCTGTCTTCCGTAGGCGTGGTAATAGCCTCGTCATAGGCATTGGTATGCAGTGAGTTACAGTTATCATATATCGCATAGAGCGCCTGCAGGGTGGTGCGGATATCGTTGAAGTCGATCTCCTGCGCATGTAGCGATCGCCCCGATGTTTGGATATGGTATTTGAGCTTTTGTGAGCGGTCATCGGCGCCGTATTTGTGCTTCATGGCCTTGGCCCAGATCTTGCGCGCTACTCTACCGATCACCGCATATTCGGGGTCGATGCCGTTGCTGAAGAAGAAGGATAGGTTGGGCGCAAACTTATTGATGTCCATACCGCGGCTTAGGTAGTACTCCACGAAGGTGAAGCCATTGGCGAGAGTAAATGCCAACTGTGAGATCGGGTTGGCTCCCGCCTCGGCAATATGATAACCACTAATAGAAACAGAGTAGAAATTACGGACATTATGGTCAATGAAGTATTGCTGCACATCACCCATCAGGCGTAGTGAATACTCGGTGCTGAAGATACAAGTGTTTTGCGCCTGATCTTCTTTCAAGATGTCGGCCTGCACGGTACCACGCACTTTTGATAGGGTGTCTATTTTGATCTTCTCATAGACATCTTTCGGTAGCACCTGATCGCCTGTAAGCCCGAGAAGCATTAAGCCTAAACCATCATTGGTTGGTGGTAATTCGCCTTGGTAGGTAGGTCTTTCTGCTCCCTTCTCTTGGTAGATCTTTTTTATCTTCGCTTCTACCTCTTGTTCTAGTCCATTTTCTTTGATGTAGATCTCGCACTGCTGATCGATGGCGGCATTCATAAAGAATGCGGTAACGATACTTGCGGGGCCATTGATGGTCATAGAAACTGAAGTGGTCGGCTCCGCAAGGTTGAAACCGCTGTAGAGCTTCTTGGCATCGTCGAGGCAAGCCACAGAAACGCCCGAATTACCGATCTTACCATAGATATCTGGTCGGTGATGCGGATCGCGACCGTAGAGCGTTACCGAGTCGAAGGCCGTAGAAAGTCTTGCTGCCGGCATGCCTGCGCTCAGGTAGTGGAAGCGCTTATTCGTTCTTTCAGGTCCGCCTTCGCCAGCAAACATCCGCGTAGGGTCTTCGCCCTCTCGCTTAAATGGAAATACACCCGCAGTATATGGAAACTCTCCTGGCACATTCTCCTGCAGCATCCAATGCAAGAGGTCTCCCCATCCCTCAAAACGAGGCAAAGCGATCTTAGGAATCTGATTGTGAGAAAGGGATTCCGTATGCGTCTTGATTTTGATTTCTTTGTCGCGCACCTTGAAGATGAAAAGCTCACTTTTGTATTGTTTTACCTTCTCATCCCACTCGTCGAGCATCTTTTTGTTGTAAGGGTCGAGGTCGAGGGCGATCTTCTCATAGGTGAGGCGCAGGTCTTGGATCATCTTTTTGTCGGCACCGCTATCTTCGAGCGTCTCCATGGTCTTTTGGATGGCATAGAGCTTCTGTGCCACTTCCTTCTGCTCTTTGGCCTTGAGGTTGTAGCCCCTTACCGTTTCAGAGATCTCCGAGAGGTAGCGTGTTCTATTGGGTGGGATGATGTATATTTTCTCCGGCTCATCCCACTTCTCCCCAAAGTTCGAAGGCAGGTCGGTCCCTGTTTTCTTCACGATCAGGTCGATGATGGCGCGGTAGAGCTTGTTCATGCCCGGATCATTGAATTGGGATGCGATGGTGCCGTAAACGGGGATTTCCTCATCGGGCGTATCCCACAGCTGATGGTTGCGCTTGTATTGCTTCTTCACATCGCGAATGGCGTCGAGGGCACCACGCTTGTCAAATTTGTTGAGTGCAATCACATCGGCGAAGTCGAGCATGTCGATTTTCTCTAGCTGGGTTGCTGCACCATATTCGGGCGTCATCACATAGAGTGAAGCATCCGAGTGATCGGTGATCTCCGTATCCGACTGTCCGATACCGGAAGTCTCGAGTATGATGAGGTCAAAGTTGGCTGCTTTCACCACATTCACCGCATCTTGCACATATTTTGAAAGGGCAAGGTTGGACTGCCGCGTTGCCAGCGAGCGCATGTATACGCGATCATTGAAGATGGCGTTCATGCGGATGCGGTCACCGAGTAGGGCACCTCCTGTTTTTCTTTTAGAAGGGTCTACCGATATGATGGCGATAGATTTATCTTCAAAGTCGATCAAAAAGCGGCGCACTAGCTCATCTACGAGCGATGATTTTCCTGCTCCTCCCGTACCGGTGATTCCGAGCACAGGCGGTTGCTTTCTCATCTTGCCGAGGCGCTCTTCGCCAAAGTTTTTCTTGAAGATCTCGGGAAAGTTTTCTGCCGCACTGATCATGCGGGCGATGCTGTTGACATTGCTCTTGTCGAGATGGTCCTTTTCGCCATTGAGTTTTTCACCGATGGCGTAGTCGCATTTTTGCACCATATCGTTGATCATGCCTTGCAGCCCCATCTCGCGGCCATCGTCGGGCGAGTAGATGCGGTCAATGCCGTAGGCGTGCAGCTCCTTGATCTCTTCAGGCAGGATAGTACCGCCTCCACCACCAAAAATCTTGATGTTGGGAGCGCCTCTTTCGCGCAGAAGGTCGTGCATATATTTGAAATACTCCACATGCCCACCTTGGTAAGATGTGATGGCGATGGCATTGGCATCTTCTTGTATGGCGCAGTCTACAATTTCCTGCACACTTCGATCATGCCCCAAGTGGATCACCTCGCAGCCGGTGCTTTGTATGATCCTCCTCATAATGTTGATCGCTGCATCATGGCCATCGAAAAGCGAGGCCGCCGTCACGATTCGGATGTGATGCTTGGGCTTATAAACTTCTGCTGTTGTGTTTGTTGTTGCCATTATATTGGTTGTTTACGTCTTTTTTCGGTCATTTTGAGGCCGGTTTCGGACGTTTTTAAAATACTTATTGCAATCACTTTCTTTGGAAAAGGCGATTATGTACGCAAATTTACAAAATTCTCTTTCAAAGTCACGGCTATTGACTGATGCATTCGTCCGTTGGTGGAAGTTTTTCCCTGCGGGGCTTTTTTTTCGTGGGATGAGGGGGTGAGTCAAAGTTCACGAGACCCTCACTCATTTCTCCTGAAGACTGCAAGCCGATCTTAATTGCTAGCGAAGTGATTGATGCTACTATTCAGGCGGTTTAAAAATTGGGGATGTTGATGCTCTTTATATCTGACAAAGGCATTCAGTCTTTCATCTGGGTCGGCAGCGTATTCCATGGTCTTTAAGCTTTTAGCTAGCTCATGCTCTTGAAGCATCTCCACCAAATTGATCATTTTGTGCGCTAGTTTTTGCACTTCATCCCAATCTGATTTTTCAACCCTCTCGACTAATGCTGCATAATCTTTCAAATAGCCTTCTTTGAAGTCTATGAGGAAGTCAAGCAATGCTTCAGGTTCATCGCCAATAAATTCGATAATTTTTGAGCAATCGAGTGCTTCAGGATCATTTTTCTGCACCTCATTGTTTGTTACTGTGGGTATTTCTTCCTCCCGCTGATCATCTGATTGAATAGCCGAGGCGAGTGCATTTTCGATGTCCTTTTTGGTATAAGGCTTGATCAACTTGGTATCAAACACGCCACCGTTTGATTTCACCAAAGACTGATTGTAGACATCGGCAGTCATGGCAATGGCGAAAGGCATTTTTTTGCCTAGGTTTTCAATCAGCTCTGCCACCCATTCGTTGCCTAGACCGTCGGGTAAGTGGATATCGGATAAAATGATGTCTGGCACTTGATTTTTTTCAATGAGCCGTAAAAAATCGTTTTGAGCCCTCTTGATATTGGCCGCATAATGCACCTTTAAGTCGTAGGTGCTAAAAAATAATTCGAGTAGTCTGCGATTATTCTGATCATCTTCAAGTACAAATACAGTCTTATTTTTCAGAAAAGTGGGTAAAGCATCCGAGGTGCTTTTTTCAGTTGAACTTTTGGAAGTGCTTTCATCTAGCTCATACTCAAGCTGTAAGTCAAATCCGAAAGTGCTTCCTTTGCCATAGATAGATCGCAGGGTGATTGTACCTCCATGGTCTTCAATGATTCTTTTGGAAATACTCAGGCCTAATCCAGAACCAGCGCGAGCATTGAGCACTTTTACCTGCACCTGCTCAAAATCTTCATAGATCAATTCCTGTTCTTCCGCTTTTATTCCCTGTCCGGTGTCCAATACGCGAGCAATCAGTCTAGCTTTTGGGCTACCTTCTTCTGTTTTCACACTCACCTGAACCGTGATTTTGCCTTCTGAAGTAAATTTCACTGCATTGTCAATTAAATTGATCAGCACCTGCTTGATTTTCACCTCATCCCCTAATAAAGAAAGATTTTTTCTATCCCCCACCAGACGGATCTTAAAGTCTAAACCAGCTTCCTTTATGGGTATGGCAAACATCACATTCAGCTCCTGCATGATGGCAGCTAACTTAAAGGGTGCCAACTTGATCAATTTTTTCCCTTGCTCAGTTTTATTGAAGTCAAGAATGTTGTTGACCATATTGAGCAAGTGAGCCGATGAGCTTTTAATCACCTGCACCGATTCATCAAAAAGCCGAGGGTCCTTCTTACCATCTAGCTGTTGTGAGAAGCCGTAAATGGCGGTGATGGGTGAGCGGATTTCATGGCTCATGGTGGCTAAAAAGGTTTCTCGTGACTTAGCTAGAAGGTCTGACTGGCGCTTGGATTCTTCTAGCTGCTGCCTATAATAGGCCGTACGGCTGATATCTTTGATGATAACAACTAGAAAGACTAAGCAAAGCAAGAAGCCGCCTCCCGTCACTACTCCCAAGGTGGTAAGCGATGATTTGACGATAGTAGCAATTTCTTCTCGCTTGATTTGGTTTTGGGCGGTCTCAAAAACATCGAGCTCTTCGATAATGTCCTGTACATCATTGAGGATTTCAGAGAAAATTTTAATGAGTTCTACCCTTGCCATTTCCATCTGAGTTTCTCCCTGATTGACCGTAGATTGGTTTTCTCTGATCTGTAGGATTAATTTTCGAAGCTCCTCTTTTGTAATTTTATCTCCCTCTTCAGTTGTGTCATTCTTATACAGTTGCTCTGCCTCGGCAATTAGTTTTTCATAAGGGTCTTTTTTTGCTGGCTGGTAGCCTAAAGAATCGGATGACTGCCGCGAAGGAAATATGGCATCACTGAGTCGCTGAAGATAGTTAGATGATTCTCGGTCTTTTCGCCTCTCAATTTTTTTAATTTCTTGTTTAGAGGGCTTTTCTGCTATTCCTTTTCTTCCAATTTCATCTAAAATTTTATCTAGCACATCACTTTCTTTGGCCTGATTGGTTTCAAGCGAACTCAAGAAGCTGACCACATTCTCAGTATTTTCCCTCACTAGAGAATTGACCTTCCTCACTTTCTCATACTGCTCCCTATCGGCTTGGCTAAAGCGCGTCATGAGGCTATCTGATTGTTGATTGAGTCGCTCAATAGAATTAAAGTAAGCACGAATATGCTCCTCATCCCTCAATAATAAATAGAGCTTCGCATGATCATTGGCTTCTATTAGCTCTCTACGGTAAATGCGCAGCTCACGCAAATTTTCGTTTGGACTAAGCGCCTGATTCGTCACCCGAAGTAATTGCTGTATCGAGTCATAAGAGATGTATGCCGCCGATAAAATAATCAGTACAACAATCAGATAGCCGAGAAACACCTTGTATTTTGTGCCAGTGAGGTTCATGTAGATGCTATCAGTGGTTTTGCATAATCGGTAGTAAATCTTGAGGGCTAAAGGGCTTCTGAATAAAGTTTTCTGCACCTAGTTCGCTTGCTTTTTCCTCCAAAGACGCATCTTTTACACGACTCATCATGAAGCATCGGATATTTTGTGCTTTTTCTTTACCAGCTTGGAGCACGTCGAGTCCACTTCCATCGGGCAGTTTGTAGTCGATCAATAATATATCGAGTTGCTCAGCATGGATCAGCTTAAGTGCATCTTGCACATTTTGAGCGTCGTAGGTGGTATAATTATGTTTTTGAAAATAGCGAGTAAGCATTTTGCAAAAGACGATATCGTCTTCTACTACCAAGATCGATCGGTTCATAAGATTTATCTTTAGGTTGTCGTTTATTTTAAAATACTATATAATCGGCAAAAAGAAGCCGACCTTAATCAAACATTTTTTGAGCGTGCTGATCAATGGCATATACGGCCATGACACTTTGCACAAAGCTGCGAATGAGTTCATCTACCCCCAACCCCAATTGTCCAAAATTACGAATGTCAAAAAGGTTGAGTCGCTGATCTTCATATGACCAACCGTCCTCTTCTTTCACAGAAAGGTTGGTGCCATATACTTCCCATGAGCTCATTCCTTCAGGAATAGGCTCATTCAAAGGATGCCTTGATTTACGTGAATAAGCTGCCAAAGGCCGAATTCCCTCTTCAGTGGCATGCATCATCAGTCGTATGTCGAAAGCATACGTTCTTCCTTTTTTGTCAGGAAGGCTACCCACATGATACCATGAGGATTCTGGGTTAGTACCTTGCACATAGTTCGCATGAATCAGTTGCTGCACCAAGAAGTGAGTGGCAGGCTGCGCTCTCAGCTCAGCCAAGTGGAACTTCAGCTCTGCTTCATTCACGATGGTCATCACTCCTTGTCCTGCATTGCTATCGGGCGCTTTGATGACCATGCTACCACCCAGCTCATGAAAAAGGTGCTCTAAGTCGCCTATTGGTACATTGCTATAAGTTTTGGGGGTAAAAATTTGTATCCCCCTTTCGGCAAACTTTGCATTAAAGTCTTCATAAGCTTGGGATGCGACTTCTTTATTTCTTCCCCCCGCCAAGCATGCTTCGATGGGGTTGACCAAGAGTGTTTTTGATTTTTGTGGGATGCGATTCCAAGGTTGCTGCGTCACATAACGAAAAGCCGCACGGATAGGAATCCAACCCTCCTCATCTCCGCCGAAAATGTAGAGCTGATTGTCTTCAAACTTCACTGATTCGCTATTCTCTTTGTACTCAGCCAAGTATACATTTTCATCAAATACATCAGCGATGGTAGCGGCATAGCCAATGTTTTCCATCGGGTTTTTATCGTAAATCACTGCCAGTGAACCGACTGCATCATGCTTGTCGACCATCGGCTTGAAGGTTTGTGCTATGAGCCGCTCATACCCTCCTTGCTCTTTATTGAGATCGAGTAGGGGCATGGACTTCTGTCCTGATGGGCATGAGTTGGTTTCAATCACAGTGATGGCACGATTACCTTCTTGGTTGGTTACGTGCATGAGGTCCGTACCTGACCAACGAAAATACTTGGGTTGGTATCGTAAAATCTCAAACAAAGCGTCCTTGTTGGCTTTTGGGGAAAGCCGGCTGTAGCGTTCAACCAATTGCTCATGGGTCAAATTTAAAAAATAGGCTACTAGCGGATGGATATTTGAATTCAATACCCTTGGATACCAATGCTCCGAAGGTTCGAAATCTCCTTTTTCCACCAAGTGTACCTTTTCGGCAATGGATAACTTCATATTTCTTTGTGTTTGTGAAAAATAGTTTTAATGAGATAAAGCGTCTTAGAAGTCATCTTTAAAATCAACTTTTAAGGATGAACTTTATCGATAAGTAAAAATTATAGCATAGTCAATAATTAGTTAGAAAAAAGCTTAAAAAATGCGCAGCTTCGATTCGTTGATGAAGGTCAAAATGAGGCCTCATCTCACGCTCTAGGGCTCATTCCAACTGGTTGGATATGGGCGATAGCGACCCACATTGCGCTATTACACATAGGTTTTGATGCCATTTGATTTTTCCAAATCAATCGATTCTATAAATTCTCTACCAACACTATAATGAACAAGTTCTTTTTTATGGAACCTACCAATAATTAATGCAGGATGCGTATTAAATTTTTTTGCATAATTCAAAATATCATCTGATGACAATGAATCTGAATTAATGACTTCTCTTTCTTCATCCTCACTAAAAGTCCACTTAATTGCAAATTCATCAGCTTCTTTCTCTTTATCTAAATCCTGATCACTATAATTTACATTTTCTATTGAGATATATTTTTTTCCATGTAAAAGGATATGGCCTATCTCATGAAAAAATGTGAACCAAAACTTATCATTCGTTTTATATCGAGCTGACAATTGTATTAGTGGTGTGTCTCCTAACCATCTAGTTGAGCCATGAACAGGGGCTTTAGGAAGACATGGCGTGTAAAGAACGATTACACCTGCTTTAAAACAAACTTCTTGAAGCCTTTCAAAGAAGTTTTCTGGGTGGTTTGCCATTATCGTTTTTATTTCATTCAATGAATTTTTAAGCAATTGTGGATTGAATGGAATTGTTGTTATTTCCTTAGCTTTCTTTTCTCCTTGTCTTAACCATGCAGAAATAGCCATTGCTTCATTTGTGTGAGCAAGTGATATTCTAAAACTGACTTTTAATTCTTGCTCAAAATAATAAGAAGTCCACGCTTTATGGTCAGAAATTCCGAAGAAGTCAAATAGAGCTAGAACTTTCTCTTCTACTCTTCTTGTTTTCTCAACCCAACCTAAATTTGCCATTTCAGCATAAGGAAAACCCTTAGCCCACTCAACGGCATTTTGAATATCTTTATTTCTTTTAACCCTAGCCTTATACTCGTCATATCTTCGTTGTCTTGATAACCAGAATGATGCAGGAATTTTTAAAACGTCTTCAAATTTTACTGCCATTTCAGCTGTAATTGAACTATCTCCTTTAGTGATTGCTGTTATTGTTTTTTCAGGCTTATTGACTCTTACGGAAAACTCTTTATTTCCCATGCCTAATTCTTTTAATTTCTCTGCTAAAGTCAATCCAGGATGAGATACCGTTTCTGGTCTATATTCATTTCTCTTCGTTGCCATAATTCTTCATTTCTAATGATAATCAACTATTTCAATAATTTCAACACCTTTTATTTCTAACCAGATATATTGCCCTGATTCATTTGTAGGTATTGGGTCTTCGTGTGGTTCAAAGATGAGTCTATATGGATGATCTAAGTCACAGGCCCATTGACCTTTTCTGTTACCTTTTAACTCATGGTAATTGCCAGGTAGGTACCTAACATCTTCTAATGTGCCTGCATCAAATAAATCATCTAATCGCTGTTTATATAACTCAGCTCTTCTTTGACCTAACTTTTTTATTGCTTGTTTGTCATTATGGGCATATTTTCTCAGTTTATTATCGTCAAATTATATATCCATGTGTAGGATAAGTTTATTTCTATCAGTTTATCTAATGCAAAGGTAAGTAAAAAATAATTAACATCAAGTGTAAATTAAAACAATATTTTGTTAAAATTAATCCCAACTAAAAAACAGCTGGATACGAAAATTTATAGTTTACTGAGCTCTTCAATAATGAAGTCTTTATGGCGATACAGCATCAATATACCACTGATAACCATGGTACTAACAACAATATTTCTGAAGATTGCCTCAGTGATTTTTCCGAGTAAGATCTTACCGAAGTAGTTGCCTACAATGGCAGCAAAACCGACCATCAAGCCAAATTTTACCACATCGCCTGTCACAAATCCTAGATAAGTGTAGCTCACTATCTTTACTACATGTAGCAATACGGCATTGGCAGATCGTGTGCCGATGAGTGATTCCTTGCTCATGCCGTAATTCATGTAAGCGGAATTCATTAAGGGGCCTACGCCTCCTAAAAGGCCAGATAAAAAAGCGATGATGAAGCCTATAGGTACAAAATGCCAAGCTTTTAATTTACTTTTTCCTTTTTCGTGGGTTTCTTCTGCATCATCTTTTAGCCTGAATTGCACGATGGTAAGCACTAGAAATATACCGATGATGATCTGCAAATAGTCGGTAGACAGCTCCGCCAAGAGGCGTGCCCCTAAAAAGGAACCCACCACAGTAGATGGAAAAAGCCATCTAAAAAGATTCCAGTCGATGTTTTTCCAGAAGTAAAAAACTCGAGAAGATGAGCTCATAGCAATACCCAAAGTCATGATGGGAGCAATAGATCTCACTCCCACTGTAAATGCTATTAGAGGCATAAGTAAAAGACTAGCCCCGCCCCCGCTTAGTGTACTAAATATGGCTACTAAAAAGGAGCCAATGATCAAAATAAAAATTTTTAACATTCGGTTGGGATAGAGTATTGTTATATTATTGGGAAAAGTATCTTTTTAATTACACATAAATAACGCTCTGAAAAATGTATTTATTTTGTTTTCCTGTTAAAATTTGTTGCGGGATATATTTTATAGATAACTACTCATAAATTTCAAAAATAAATATAGTTGTCTTAAAAAGGGAAAATCAAAAACAAAAAAAAGTTGAATTATTAGAGGTTATCACGAATTATTGATTATGTGAGGAAAATTGGTTGACCTTAGT
>JAFIEW010000203.1 GCA_020832375.1 Cyclobacteriaceae bacterium | reverse complement strand
TGTTGTAGTAGCTGTCTCGCCATTGATCTGAGTCGCACTCTTGGCAACGGTCAACTCAGCATCCTGATCTGCAAATACCGTCACTGAAGCATCTGCTGTCACTGAAGTATCGTCCGAATCAGTTGCCGTAGCGGTATTGTCTACCTGACCTGCATTCAAGTCATCCTGATCTACTGTATAGGTAGTCGTGATCGTCTCACTTACTCCTGGTGCTAAACTCGCTATCGTCTCTGTCAAGCCTGTCAATGGATCGACTACTTCAACATTCGTCAAAGTAACATTTCCACTATTTGTAACTACAATCTCATAGGTGATTACATCGCCTACTGCATTGAATGTTGTAGTAGCTGTCTCGCCATTGATCTGAGTCGCACTCTTGGCAACGGTCAACGCTGCTTCCTGATCCAATTCAACAGTTTCACTACCGGCAGCTGTGACAGTTGTCCCTCCAAACACATCAGTACCACTAACAGTAGCAGTATTATTTACTTCACCCGCATCAATGTCAGCTTGGGTGATGGTATAAGTTGCAGTGAAAGTTGTATTATCTGTCGCTCCAGCTTCTAAAGTTCCTATAGGTCCGCCAGATACAGTTACACCAGGTAGTGGATCGCTTAAACTAATGCCATCGATACTTACATTACCTGTATTTTCAACAGCGAAGGTATAGGTTATTTGGTCACCAGGATTGACAATACCATCCCCATTAGTATCAACATAGGTACCCGATTTGGTCAGCTCTAATGCAGGCTGCGCTGCAGGGACAACTGTGACTGTTGAAGAATTATTATCTAAATCAGGGTCGAATTCATTTCCTTCTACTTCTGCGGTATTTTCATAAATACCCACTTCTAAAACTGTAACAGTAATGTCTAAAGTTACATTATCACCACTAGCAAGATCTCCAATAGTCCATTCAAGTTCATTTGTTCCTGTTTGGAAAACAGTACTAGTTCCACCCCCATCATTGACATAATCAAATCCTGTCTGAATAACATCAGTAACTGTAACACCCGTTGCATCATTAGGACCATCATTAGTCACCGTTAATGTAAATGTGATATTATCACCCACATTAGGTGTAGGATTATTTACAGTTTTGACAATTTCTAAGTCAACTTGGTCATTGACTGTAATCACCACCACATTTGAAATACTCTCTCCACAATCACTAGATCTGACTATCCTTCTAAAGCTTGTCGTCTGAATAAGTACTCCAGGCTGGAAATCTTCTGCATCTGCACCTACAATATCTTCAAAAGGGTCACCATCAATAGAACGCTGCCATTGGTAAATGTAATCACCATCACCACCACTAGGAGCGGTACCGGTTAATAAAGCAGGAGTCTCATTGAATAAGATCGTTTGATCTTCTTCAATTGTATTATTGGTAATAGCAGGCTGTATGGTTAAAGTAACCGCGGTACGCTCAGGACTGGTACAACCATCGACATTTTGAGCTTCTGCAAAGAATGTAACCGTACCAACCGTATTTAAAACTGGGTTGGTAACTACGGAACCTCCTGTCAATGCATCAAACCAAACAATATCTACTCCATCAGGGCTAGTTGCTGTGGCAATTAGGGTTTGTATCGGATCTTGAGCACAAGCTATTTGATCTCCACCACTAATTGGGTTCTCTAGTTCATCAGGCTGACCAATAACGATATCACTTACGATAACTTCGCAGTCATTCGCATCAGTAATGGTTACACTGTATGTTCCGGCTACTGCCGTTAATTCTGCATCCGTGCTGCCATCACTCCATAAATAAGTAAATGGCTCGGTCCCGCCTT
>JAFIEW010000098.1 GCA_020832375.1 Cyclobacteriaceae bacterium | reverse complement strand
AACTATTAACTAGATTAAGTGAATTTGAGGGTATTTTTCATGAGAGGCCTATTTATTTAAATGTACGGTTTTTAACATGACTTTAAGGGTTAAAAACTGTCAACGTATTTCAGGGAATGACATATTTGAAAAAAGATTAAAGGCTTATAGTAAGCTTCTTGGAATTTATAATTTTTTCCATCAATTAAAACAAGCCAAGCTTGTGTCGCTTCAAATCTGCTGTACTTGGGACTTTTTTGGCAAGCCCTTATTAGCTTCAGCATTAGATCACATTACGGATAATACAAAAGACTTTAATACGACTTTTATTAAAAAATTAGGCTGTTCAAAATCTTTTCAGATTCTACATAATTAAAGCGAACATCTTTAAAGGCGTTGATTTCAAATAGATGAGGGAAAATCTAATAGTTTCTCGCATATTAAAATATACATATTTAAAGGTTGTAACTGTAATAAAGAAGATTTAAGATATAAAATAGCCCTATCATTTAGTTTCAATCGAGTGAATTCAACTACCATTCAAACAAAAAGCTATTAAAACCGCTTTATATTTTGTATTTTTGCAAAAAAATTTAAGACTTAATATGAACTTTCAACTAACAGAAGAACAGCAGTCCGTAAGAGATGCTGCACGCCAATTTGCACAAGAAAAGTTATTACCTGGAGTAATTGAACGTGATGAGGAACAACGCTTTCCTACAGAAGAGATTAAGGAAATGGGTGAGTTAGGCTTCATGGGCTTGATGGTAGATGAAAAATATAGCGGTGCAGGTATGGACACTATAAGCTACGTTTTGGCAATGGAGGAAATATCAAAAATTGATGCCTCTGCCTCTGTAAGTATGTCAGTAAATAACTCTTTAGTTTGCTGGGGTATTGAAAAATTTGGTACAGAAGAACAAAAAGAAAAATATCTCAAAAGATTAGCTACAGGAGAAATCATTGGTGCCTTTTGCTTAAGTGAACCAGAGGCTGGATCTGATGCTACCTCGCAGAAGACTACTGCCATTGATAAAGGAGACCACTATCTTCTAAACGGTACTAAAAACTGGATTACCAATGGAAGTACAGCATCAGTATATTTAGTGATTGCTCAGACAGATGTGGAGAAAGGGCACAGAGGGATTAACGCTCTTATAGTCGAAAAGGACATGGAGGGTTTTGTGGTTGGTAAAAAAGAAAATAAATTAGGTATAAGAGGCTCAGACACACATTCTTTAATGTTTACTGATGTAAAAGTACCTAAAGAAAATAGAATTGGAGAAGACGGATTTGGTTTTAAGTTTGCGATGAAAACACTCAGCGGAGGAAGGATTGGAATTGCAGCTCAAGCATTAGGTATTGCATCGGGAGCTTATGAATTGGCTTTAGCTTATTCAAAACAAAGAAAAGCCTTCGGTACAGAAATAGCCAACCATCAGGCTATACAATTTAAATTAGCAGATATGGCCACGCAAATCGAGGCTGCAAGATTACTTTGCTTGCAGGCGGCCGCTATGAAAGACGCTGGTGAAAATTTTGATAAAATGTCAGCTATGGCAAAACTTTATGCTTCACAAGTAGCAATGGATGTAACAGTAGAGGCTGTACAAATTCACGGAGGATATGGTTTTGTAAAAGAATACCATGTAGAGCGTCTCATGAGAGATGCCAAGATTACTCAAATCTATGAAGGAACTTCAGAAATTCAAAAAATTGTAATTTCCCGTTCAGTTTTAGCATAATCACTTGACAAGCCTCATCTCTCGGGTCATGAGGCTTGTTTTTATTTTTTTATACATAAACAAAATCTTTTCCTGTTCAGCGGCGTTTATGTTTTACGCCATTTTTTAGAGGTGTAGTTAAGGCAAAATGCATAAACCCTTCTCGCAAACATTTTTTATAGGATTATATAGAATACTACTTAATAATGGTATATCTAAAGTAACACTAGATGTTTTTCAACCTATTAAATTGAATTCAGAATAGATGACAATATCCAGCTCAATACTTATCTGAGATAACGTTATCGACTACCGAAGATAAAACAAGTAAATCCCAATTTGTAGGAACCCTACAAAATCATAAAAATATCATACATCAAAACACTAATATCTTGGAATATTTATATATTGCATAAAAATAGCTTTAAAACAATCAGCCACCAGTAACACTGTAAATCATATAGCATCATTTTTTTAAATTAAACCCCATGAAAGATTACAATAAAATTATAGAGTCTGTAAAAATGAAATTTTTACGGGCAAAAGAAGCAAAGTTGAATAGTCCAATACAGATCAAAAACTACTACGATGTAGCCAATACGATTATATTTCAAAAATCAGGAAACACCAAGTTTAGATTTAACAAGAAAGAAACGGTTGTAAGTCCAGGTAGTATTTTATTCATCCCTGGAGGTAAGATCATGGAAATTACCTTTGGTGAGGGAGACGCAAATGTTCTATCTAACGAAGAGTTTTTTAAAGATTCTCAAGCGTATTTGAATTCAGAAAATGACTCAGAACAAAAAGAATTCAACATCAACTTTGAATACATCAGCTTTGAGGCGAAAGTATTTGATTCAGTGAACTTCTTTACTTCTATTGACATCCCACCTTTCGTAATCGATGACAACCAAAAAATAAAGCAAGTTGCTAAAATGATTTTTGAAGAAACTTCTTCAGAAGAACCTGGAAAAGAACGACTAATTAAAGTTGCTACGGAAACTTTAGTGATTGAGGTGATCCGTCATATGATTAGAGAAGGTAGATTTGTTGAGCAACTAGCCACCAATAGCTCTTATTTCAAAGACCCAAGGCTCATCGATATATTTAGTTACATAAAAGAAAATTTAAATGGAGATCTTTCCAATAAAAAATTGGCTGCCATTGCTAACGTTTCGGAAGACTATGTCGGTCAATACTTTAAAATGCTTACCGGTATCAACCCACAAGATTATATCGAATATCAGCGTATGGAAGAGGCTGTAAATTTATTACGCACAACCAAAAAGAGTATTAGAAGTATAGGTCAAAAGGTAGGCTATAAAGATACTGCGTATTTTTGCAGAAGATTCAAAATGATGTTTGGTATTCCCGCAGGTAAAATGCGTAGAAGAGACTCATTGATGAATGTTTAATTCACCAGATCATTAATATCTTTTAAAATAAATTGGATCAATAGAGTTTTCACATTATTGTAAACTCTATTTTTTTAAAACGAAAACCAACTCACACATACAGATAATGCACTTATAAAAAATCAATTAAAACCAAACACCAAATTGTAACTTTCTTCGATTGAAAATGAGAGTAAAAAACGTGTAATTAATATGCCATGATAATGTACCAAGTCTTACGGTTTTAACTACAAAAAAACCAAATCCATATATACCTAAGTAGGGAAGTAATCATGGAATTTATTTTCTGCAAGCCTTGCTGATAGTTTTACGAAAAAGAGGTTCACACATCAATGCGAATCGTAACTATGAAACCCATACACTTATAAACATAACAAAAGAATAGACTATTACGCACGTAAGCCAATTAGATTGACTTATTCATTTTATCCACTATTTTACCTACTTTAAATACAAAATCTTGATTTTCTTCAAGAACGTTCCCTATAATTATGGAATCAGCTCCACCTAATAAAGCATCCATTACTTTTTGCGGCGTATTAATTCCACCTCCTACAAGCAATGGGACTTCATCTATTTGACGCTTAACTGAATGAATTAATTTAGGCGAGATAGTATTCTGTGCACCACTGCCAGCATCTAAAAATATTAGATTCATTCCAAGCATTACTCCTGCAAGAGCGGTACATGCAGCAACTGCATCTTTATTGGCGGGTATCGGATTTGTATTACTTATATATGAAACTGTAGTTTGAACCCCAGCATCAATAAGAACATAACCAGTAGATAATATTTCTAAACCTGACCTTTTTAATATTGGTGCTGCAACTACATGCTGCCCAATAAGAAACTCAGGGTTTCTACCACTTATCAAACTGAGAAATAAGATACCGTCAGCAAACGAATTGATATGCAAGTTACTCCCTGGAAAAAGAACTACAGGGACTTCAGCGTATTTTTTAGTCCATCTAACTACCTCATCGAAATTATTGCTAGAGATCAAGCTTCCCCCTACCAAAAGTATGCTAACTCCAGCCCGTTGACTTTTTATCACAATCGACTTTACAGAATCTTCATCATCGTAAGCATCTGGGTCAATTAATACAATGAAACTTTTCAACTTATCAGAGACTCTACCTCTGATCATAGATAAGATAGTGCTATTCACTTTTTTCCAGCAGGTCTAATTGTTGTAAGTATTCTGCTATTTTTTGCTTTATAATGGCTATGAGAAATAAAGCAATTTGCTCTTTGATCATCGTAACAATTTTAGATTCAGAAGAAACCACTTTGACAGGTAGTTGCTCAGAAGAAGCATCCTCCATAACAACCGTTTCTTTTTTCGAACCGAACAAAGATCCAAATATTTTATAAGTGAAATAAAATGCCGCCCCTACGATTAAAGCTGTCTTACCTATTTTGATGGATTTTGATTTGTACTCTTCAAACTTATCTCCAACCACTCCTCTGAGGTCATCAACTGATTGATCTAATTTTCTTTTAGTTTCTTTAAGCTGAGCTTCTAGTTCATCCCTTTCCATGAATCGTTAATTTATTTTTGTTTAAAAATATGCATTGTAAACTTCAAACTTATCTTTTTGAAGAATTCTTGATTTTTTATCAATGCTACAGCTATTAGGCAAATCAAGAAAAAAGCCGCAATAATACCGTAACCTATGAATTGACTTTTAGTGATCGCATTTAAATAATTAGCTAAGAAAAAACCAAAAAAGAAGATGAAACCCAAACCTAAAAATGCAAAAACTATATCTACAAATAGTCTTGCAAAGATAGTCTGCAACTCGACTTTAGCCTCTTCTTTATAAACAGCCGCTTTGGCTTCAATATATTGAATCAGCGCTTCAATAACTTTATCTATCTTTAACGCTTTTAGTAAACTATCCTTCAAATTACTCAAATCTTGCTAATTTAAAATTATTTCCTTTTGTGCTATCTAATAATAGATCAAATATAGTAGCTATGCTGATTATTTTTACGATTGTAAGAAAATATCGTTGGTTTAATTACCTCTTATGCGTAAAAGCTTCTCGTAGAAATCTATGTAAACCAAAATGATTAAGGTAATCACATGAGGGTAAGGAATCAATCTATATGTTAAGACAGTACATTTGAGAAAAATTATACGATTTAAACTTTTTCCTCAAACATCAAATTAGCTGCCTTTTCAACGGGGACTTCTGTCTTAAACACGGAAGAAATATCGGCAAAATAAATTAGGATAAAGGGCAAAATGAAAAATATAAATAGCACATACGCTAAGAAAATGGTTTGATAGTTTTGATTTAAAAGAGCAAAGCGCCTTGCCAAATATATTATCGCATCGCGGGATGAAACTATTGACATAAAAAGAATAACGCCTGATAAATTGAATATCATATGTGCCAAAGCTACACCAATTGAAAAGGGTGACTTGATAATAGCGATAATTAGGGCTGTAATGGTAGTGCCTAAATTAGCTCCCAAAATAAAGGGAAGGGCCATTTGAAGAGTAACCTTACGGGTAGCTACCAAAGGAACAATAAGGGGTGTGGTAATGGAGCTTGATTGAACGCCACTAGTTAACAGGGCACCCCATAAAAATGATCTTGTTGATGAGTTAAAAAAATATTTATTTAGTTTTTGTTGGGATTTTCCTACAATGAGACTGTATACCAGTTTGGAGATGATCTTTATTCCTCCAAAAACCCCAAAAAAAGACAAAATGAGAGCAACATAAGCATTACCAATCCATTCAAAAAGTTTATCTCCGTACTTAAAAAGAATGAAATTAGTTTCAGGTGCTTTTGAAATTAAGACAGGGCTCATTCCTAATAAACCTCCCAACCATAAGCTTAAACTAGATAGAATACCAAAATGTAGCTCTAGTGGAAACCAAATAATCACCATAACTATATTGAAAAAATCATGCAAAATCCCAGCACTTACTGCCAAATTAAAAGTGGATTTCTTTGAAATAAAACCAATAGATACAAGTGTGCTAGTAATTGTAGTACCTATATTTGCACCCATGATGATAAAAATGGCCGTAGGATAACTAATTGTACCTACAGCTACCGCTGATACGGCCATTGCAGTCACGGTACTAGAACTTTGAATCAGTGCCGTAAGCAATAACCCTATGAATAAAGCAATATATGGATCATTAATCGCCGTCCATATATCTGAAGTAATATCAATGGTAAAAGCCGAAAATGAAGCACCAACCAATCCTATTGAAAGCAAAAAGACAGTAATGGCTAGTAATAAAATAAAATATCGGATGATTAAATGCACTGAGTTCTTTCCTGAAGATTAAAAATTGCGGTTTTCAATCGCAAAATTAGTACACTATTATCAATAAGCGTATAGTTTAATCATCATTGATTTGTTAACTCTAATATTGATACTAAAAAAAATTACTTCACCACTTACTGGTTATCAATACATTACAGCATCTAATTGTATTAACAATTATTTAACAAAACATAAGTCAAAATTCTAATTAGCTTTGCATTAGTTTTTAAGGAACAGTAGAAAATCTTCGTTCCTATTAAAAACAACATCAAAGAATGATCGGAATAGTTTAAAAGGCTTGTCTTTTCCAATTAAAATATACTTAGAAACTAGAGCTAATGGCAAAAAAGCTTAACGATAATATACAAACCAAAAAACTTTCATCTGCGGTTTACCAGCTGTTTGACATTTTTAAACAAGAGAAAAGTTTCTTAATTTTTTTCTTGATCTTATTTTTCTTAGCGGGCATCCTTACCCCTTATCCTCACATTGCTATGTGGTTTGGCTTTATGGTAGCTGGCTATTCAGCAATAGCCAATGATAGTATCCAAACTATAGGAACGTTTATCGCTTCTAATTCAAAAAGAAAATGGTATTTCCTATGGCTTTTCATAGGTCTAATTTTCGTAGCAACCGTTTCTTATTCATGGATTTTCTATGACGGGGACGTAAGCCATGGAAGGCTGCAATACAAAGGCTTTGATGAGGCCCCAACTTCGTTTTCTTTTCTACAACTGTCAGCACCTCTCATATTACTTATCTTAACAAGGCTACGTATGCCTGTCTCGACAACCTTTCTACTGCTCAATGTTTTTACAACAGAGGCGACTGCGATTGGATCAGTAATAGGAAAAAGCCTTTCAGGCTATGTTATAGCTTTCGTTGTAGCTATAGTAGTATGGACACTTGTAGCTAAGTATTTCAATAAGTATTTCCGAAAAAAGAAAGCTGAAGGATACTGGATCTATATTCAATGGTTTACTAGTGGTGCTTTATGGTCTGTATGGATCATGCAAGATGCAGCGAATATTGCTATCTTTTTACCACGACAACTCAGTTTATATGAGTTCTTATTTTTCACCTTATTCATTTTCTTTGGGTTAGGATTACTATTTTATTTCAAAGGAGATAAAATTCAACAAATTGTTGATGAAAAGAGTGGTGTGACAGATGTAAGAGCAGCTACCGTAGTCGACTTTATTTATGCCATCATTTTATTTGTATTTAAAACACTAAGCAATGTACCTATGAGTACTACTTGGGTATTTTTAGGATTACTAGGAGGTAGGGAGCTGGCAATAGCCTTAGGTAAAAATAGGAAAAAGAAAAGAAGAAAATCAACTAGAAAGGCATTCAGAATGGTCAATAAAGATTTGATGAATGCGGGAATTGGTCTACTAGTCTCTTTAATTTTAGCACTTATGATTAATGAGCCTCTAAGAGATGAACTCAAAAACTTTTTTCAGAATTTAATTGCTGGATTTAATTAAAATAAAAAAGCGAACCGACGTTCGCTTTTTTATTTTAATGTGTTTTACTTTGAATCATCAATCATTAACTCCTCCTCCTCATGCTGTACTTTCCTTGGCCTTATCAAAAGCCTGAGAGAAGCATCAAAGTTAAGATAACTCCAAGCCCAGTTCATGAAGATAAAAAGTCTATTCTTTACTCCAACGATAGCCATAAGGTGTACAAATAACCAAGTCAACCAAGCAATAAAGCCTTGAAATTTGATGAAAGGTAAATCGACTACAGCAAGCTTTCTTCCAATAGTTGCCATACTTCCTAAGTCTGTATAAGAAAAGCCTTTCGGCTCTTTTTTCTTATCTATAAGTTTAAAATTCTTCGCAAGCCTATCCCCCATTTGGATGGCTACCTGAGCTACCTGAGGGTGTCCCTTAGGGAATTTTTCTTCTTCAAAATATGCCAAATCCCCTAAAGCGAATATATTCTTCATACCCTCGACCTCTAAGAATTCATTGACTTTTAGTCTACCTCTGAAAAACTTCTCTTCAGGAAGACCTGGAACAGGATTAGGGGCTACCCCAGCAGCCCATAATAAGATATTTGATGGAATCTCTTGGTCTTCCAATTTTACATTTTCACCATCGTAATCTTTTACCGCTGCATTTAACATCACCTCCACCCCTAAGGACTCTAAAAACTTAAGCGACTTTTCACCTGCAACATCACTCATGCCATTAAGTAAACGCCCCCCCATTTCAACTAAAATCACTCGCATATCCGAAAAATCCATTGTGGGATAGTCTTTCGGTAATGAATAGCGCTTCATTTCGGCAATAGCCCCAGCTAACTCTGTACCCGTAGGCCCACCTCCTACTACTACTACATTGAGCAGCTGCCTTCGCTTCTCCTGAGAATCGCAGGTGTAGGCTTCCTCAAAATTAGCAATTAAACGATTCCTTATGTAAAGAGCCTCAGATACAGACTTCATTGGAGTACCATATTTTTTGATATTTTCCATACCAAAATAGTTAGTGTCCGCACCTGTAGCTAAAACTAAATAATCGTAATCAATATATCCTTTATTAGTAAGCACTCTATTATTTTCATACTCTACTTTTTCTAGTTCAACCATTCTAAAGAGCATGTTAGGAACACCCTTAAAAATTCTTCTAAGAGGAAACGATATTGCACTTGGCTCAAGACCAGATGCCGCTACCTGATAAAATAAAGGCTGAAACTGATGATAATTATTTTTATCAATCATTAGTATCTGATATCCTGTACCCTTGAGCTTTCTAGCAACGCGTAAACCAGCAAAACCACCCCCAACTATAAGGATTCTTTTATTCTCCGCTTCTGGTAAATTTTTTAAGTAGCTCATTTTATGAGATTATTATATATTGGTTAATAATGATTATACTCTATGTAGGTCTATTTGTTTCTTAAGCATAAAAAAAGCCCGATAAATCGGGCTCTTCTCTCTGAAAATAACTTTATTTTAGTTCGATGAGAGATAAGAAGCAACACCTTTTCTATCAGCTGTCATTGCTGTTTTACCTTCTTCCCAGTTTGCAGGACACACCTCGCCATTTTTCTGTACGTGAGTGTAAGCATCAATCATACGCAAAAACTCAGATACATTTCTACCTAAAGGCATGTGATTAATTCCTTCATGGAACACAGTACCTTCTTCATCAATTAAATAAGTTGCTCTATAAGTTACATTATCACCTTCTACTATATAGTTCTCATTTTCATCATAACTAGCTGATGTAATATCCAAAATACCTAGAGCACCACTCAAATTTCTGTTTGAATCCGCTAATATTGGGTAAGTAACACCTTGTATACCACCTTCATCTTTAGGGGTATTCAACCAAGCGAAATGAACTTCTGCCGTATCGCAAGACGCACCAATTACCATGGTGTTTCTTTTTTCAAACTCACCTAAAGCTTCTTGGAAAGCATGTAATTCAGTAGGGCATACAAAAGTAAAGTCTTTTGGATACCAAAATAAAACTACTTTTTTATTCTGCTTCTTTGCTTCTTCTAATACATTGATTTTAATGGTATCGCCCATTTCATCCATGGCGTTAACTGTAATGTTTGGAAATTTTTTACCTACGTGAGACATAGTTATTGATTTTAATTGTTATGAAATAAATGTTTAATTCTACTTTTAATTACCTTTAAAGATTGGCTTCCGTTTTTCAACGAATGCACTCATACCCTCTTTCTGATCCTGTGATGAAAACAATAAATAGAAATTCTTTCTTTCAAAATGGAGCCCCTCTTCTAAGTTTGTCTCAAAAGATCTATTTACCGCCTCTTTAGCAAGCTGACACGCTAGTGGTGACATAGCTGTAATTTTGCTTGCTAATTTGATAGCTTCCGAAAGATATAACTCTACAGGAACGACATGGTTCACTAAACCATAATCTAAAGCTTGATTAGCATCTATGAATTCTCCTGTGAGTATGAGTTCCATAGCTTTAACTTTCCCGAGTGCTTTGGTGAGCCGTTGCGTACCACCGGCGCCAGGTATAACACCGATTTTGATTTCAGGCTGACCAAACTTCGCCGTTTCTGAAGCTACGATCATATCGCAAAGCATGGCAAGCTCACATCCACCACCTAAAGCAAAACCTGATACCGCAGCGATCAATGGCTTTTTAAACTTTTTAATCTGATCCCAAATTTTAAATTGGTCAGTTATCAGCATATCAATGGATGATTTACCAGCCATTTGCTTTATATCAGCTCCTGCCGCAAAAGCACGATCATTACCACTTAAAACAACTGCCCTTACCTCATCGTCATTCTCCAACTCAAGTAAGGCATCTTTAAGTTCAATCATCAACTCGAGGTTTAATGCATTTAACTCCTTAGGTCGATTGATTTGAATATGTGTAACAAAAGGAGCTACCTCCTTATTAATAATTATATAACTCATGTGTGTTAATTGGTGATAATTTTGATTTGATGCTATTGCTAATTTAGAAAGCATTAAATCGCATGTTTGTTGATGCAAATATCACGTAAATTATCGGAATATGATTCATAAGAGATATCGAATCTTTAAATAATATGATTGGTTATTTCTATATTGAAATATCCATAAAAAAACCCTCAAATAATTGAGGGTATTTTTTTACGTGTTAAACAGGTGTATGAATAATGTGTGTTATGTATGGATAAATACTTTTTGAATTCAAAAGGTAACCTCCTAAACAAAAAAAATTAAACATAATCAGACAAAAAGTCCTTAACCTGCTGTATATCAATATATTGGTATGAAGAATTATTGAAATTAATTCTCTCAAATTTTTTATCTATAGGATGCAAAAAAGAATATGCGACAACAAAAAAGAATAGAATTCCTGATTTTACTAACCAACTTAGGTTTTTAGATTGTGTAGATTTCATAGCAGACAACATAAACTTTGATTCCATAAACAGTCTACAATATTTATGCCAAATGACTCAATGAAAATAAATAATCTCTAAAATCAACAGCCATAAAGGTCAAACATATTAGTTACCTTTGTATGAAAATTAGAAATTCTAATTCAAATAATTTAGTGCTCGAATATAAGAAGAGATTATAGATGACTGAAAGGAAAACGATTAGTGTAATGTTTGTGTGCCTCGGAAATATATGCAGGTCGCCTTTGGCTCACTTCATTTTTGAAACCTTAGTATCAAAAAAGCAACTAAAAGAGTACATAAAAATTGAGTCCTCTGGCACCGCTGGATATCATATAGGAGAAAAAGCAGATGAACGATCGATAGCTGTAGCAAAAGCCCATGGTGTAGAGGTAAAACATCGAGCAAAGCAACTCAAGGCTAGTGACCTTCAAAAATTCGATTACGTACTTCCTATGGATCAATCAAACTATAAAGACATAATGGGTTTGACTTCGAGACCAATCAAAGCTGAAATTATCAAGATGAGATGCTTTGAATTCTCATCCCAACCTATAACAAATGAAAACTCGCTTGATGTACCAGACCCTTACTACGGCAATGAGGACGGATTTGAAGAAATTTATCAGCTTTTAGAAAAGTGTTGCGTAAACCTTTTGGATTATATCCTCAAAGAAAAAAATATTGCAAATGATTAATCCCAACTTCGAATCTTTTTTCGGAAATATTCTACATGAGCTTACTGGTGAGGCATTACCTATCACCAACCTGCAAATCATTGGTGGTGGCTGTATCAATAATAGTGTAAGGGTTGATAGAAAAGATCGCGCATATTTTGTAAAGTGGAATGAGTCAAATAAAAATGACCTGTATGAAAAGGAAGCAAAAGGACTACAACTGCTTTATGATAAAAAATGTATCCGTGTACCAAAAGTTTATGGTTACGGATATCGAGAATCAAAAAACTTCCTGATTTGCGAATATATTGATTCAGGAATAGCAAACCAAGACTACTGGATGAAACTAGGCGAAAGTATCGCAGATCTGCATTACCACCAATCAGAGCTGTTCGGTCTAGAATTTGATAATTATATAGGTTTGCTACCCCAAGTGAATGATCAAAAAAAAGAATGGCCAGATTTTTACATAGAAAAAAGAATTCACATCCAACTAAGTCTCGCACTTTATAATCAAAGAATCACAAAAGCTTATTATGAAGAAGTAAAAGCCTTATACCCAAAAATGAAGGAAATACTTCCAAAATCTCCAGTAAGCCTGCTTCATGGTGACCTTTGGAGTGGAAACGTGATGCCCGACACTGAGGGTAATCCAGTAATTTTCGACCCAGCTCCTTATTACGGTTCTAGAGAAGTAGAAATTGCCTTCACTGAGCTTTTCGGTGGTTTTGATGACATCTTCTACGCTCAATACACTAGGCGCTATCCATTAGCAGAGGGTTACGAAAACAGAAAGGCTCTATACCAACTCTATCCGCTACTCGTACATTTAAATCTTTTTGGAGAGTCATATAAAAGTGGAATAGACCGCATCATAAAAGACATTTCCAACTTTTAAGCTAAAAAACATCATTGAGGTTTAGCTTATTTTTGGTCACAAACTGAACTACATTTCTGCTGCGTTGCTCGAGAAGCACCTCGTAATTATCATAAAAATTAGATAACTGATCAGATTGATAATTCCTCACAGTAAGCATCTGCAAATGATCATTATAACGCACAAAATAATCTACTTCAAAATTAGCAATGATTTCTTTAAGCCTCCTTTCATCATAGTCAAATGAGAAAGAAAAAGATAGTGCTGAAATCTGAAGCACATTAACCCTGATTCTAAGCTGAAAAAGCATGCGGTATATATAGCTAATGCTACCTTCATTTATAAGATCTAAATTTTTTGTCTGTAGTGATACTAAGCATTGATTTTCTTTAATAATAAAAGTCGGTGTATTATTAGATGTCCTTCGATTGTCAATAATAGTTCCAAGTAAAGCAGGGTTTAGAAAAGACTTTACGCATAATCTTATCTGTTTTTCATATAGCGGCCTTAGTGTCTTCGGGTGAATAACTTTAGCGCCATAATAGGTCATTTCTGTTGCGTCTTCATAAGATATGCCTGTATACACTTCTGCTCCACGGTACAACTTAGGATCAGCATTGTAAATACCCGATACATCTTTCCAGACGGTCATAGATGAGGCATTAAAACCATAGCTAAATATAGCGGCACTATAATCGGAGCCCTCCCTACCTAAAGTGGTTAGACTCCCTGAAATACTGCTACCGATAAAACCTTGACTAAGGTAGTTTTTATTTTGATCAAGATCAGCAATCCTTTTATTAGTATTTTCCCAATCAACACCAGCATTACGATGATTGACATCAGTTATTACATATTTAGGAGCATAAAGCCATTCAATATTTTGTCCTCGACTTACAAGAAAGGTATGAACGAGTTTGGTAGAAAGAATTTCACCGTACGATACTATTCTATCATATTGCTCATCAAAAGTGACTGAGTGGTTGGGATGAGCGGCTAACTTTAACCTAGCTGATAACAGCTCAGCTTTTAACTCCCTAAAGAGTCGGGCATAAGAAGTAGCCTCAATTAGACCCTCATCCCCATCTAACAAATCAATCGCTTGCTGATAGTGAAAGTCCTTAATTTCCTTGAAGGCATCTAGCGCTTTCTCTTCAGATAGTTTTTCATCCAATAACTCCTCTAATGCATTTGTAGTTTTATCCATCGCCGAAATAATAAGGCAATAGTTTTCATGATTTTCATGAATTAATATATCGAGTAGGTGTCTTATCGCTGCTGCATTTTTCACAGAAGCACCACCAAATTTCATTACTTTCATTTTTTCGCAAACGATTTAAATGTTAAATTTGAGATATTATTCTCAAAATACCATCACCATTATGGACAAAAGTAAACTAGGTCTACCGGTAGGGACCACCCTTGATCGCTTTATCAAAAGAAATCAAGACGATTTTTCATATGCTACGGGAGAGTTATCGCAACTATTACGTGATATTGCCCTTGCCGCAAAGATAGTAAACCGCGAGATAAACAAAGCTGGATTACTCAATATTGCTGGTGCATTTGGTAGCACAAATATTCAAGGCGAAGAACAACAAAAACTTGATGTGATCGCAGATATCCGTTTTATCCGTGCATTAAAAAATGGTGGCGAAGTTTGTGGTATTATTTCGGAAGAGGAAGAAAAAATTATTGATGTAGGAAATAACTACGGTAAATATGTAGTAGCCATTGACCCATTAGATGGTTCTTCTAATGTAGATGTAAATGTGTCGATCGGTACAATTTTTTCTATTTACAGAAGGCTATCACCTGTAGGTGCTCCTGTTCAGAATGAAGATGTAATGCAATCTGGTAATGAGCAAGTGGCGGCAGGATATGTGCTTTACGGTGCTTCTACCATGTTAGTTTACACTACAGGTCATGGTGTGGTTGGGTTCACTTATGAACCTTCATTGGGCGAATTTTTTCTTTCTCACAATCACATGAAAATCCCCGAAAACGGATCGATATACTCTGTAAATGAAGGAAACTTTAACGAATTTCCAGAAAAAATAAAAGAATACATCAATACCTGCAAAGAAAAGAAATATACGGCTCGGTATATTGGGTCACTTGTAGCTGATTTTCATAGAAATTTATTAAAAGGCGGTATCTATTTATATCCACCTACACAAAAGAATCAAGATGGTAAGTTAAGATTGCTCTATGAATGCAACGCATTAGCATTTTTAGTTGAGCAAGCGGGTGGTGTAGCTATTGATGGAAAAGGAAATCGTATTCTTGACATCAAGCCTTATGAATATCATCAAAGAGCCGCATTATACATAGGTAGCAAAAATATGATTAAAGATCTGCAAAAGTATCTTGAACTAAATACCGTAATGGCTGATTAAAACAGCCGTAAATAACGATTCTCCACTTAAAAATTTCTCAGGCACATACAGCTTTATTTAATTAGCACTAAATATCAAATATGCTTATCCGCAAGATTACATAAATATTTATGAGTGACATATTTTGACAGTG
>JAFIEW010000097.1 GCA_020832375.1 Cyclobacteriaceae bacterium | reverse complement strand
TTTACATTTCTACCAGAATCCGGGAAGGGATAAAATCACCATTTGATACATAGGCTTTTTCATGCTACAATCAAAAGTTAGCTATTTTACGTTACTTATTTTTCAAGTCGTAGAATCCCGGTTTAGTCAACCAAGCTAAGATCATCAATTTTTCATGGAAGCAAAACATAAAAATTATTGATGAACAGAACCCGTAAATCATGATAAAAAATCAAAAACACGCTTTAGGTTCGCTCAGCCTAGTCCATATGCTTCTTCAATGATTTTTACATCAATCGTCTAATTCCTAGAGACATCCTCAAAAAAAGAATGATGCATCAACCAATACTCTAGGTACCAGTAAAACTACATCATTCTTTAAATAAAATCAGCTGGCTAAAAGTCTAATCGTCTTTAGTATTCAATTTATCTCTCATTTGAGCATCTACCACAGCGATTGACGCCATATTGACAATTTCGCGAATGGTACTACCTAATTGTAAGATGTGTACGGGCTTTTTCATTCCTAACAAGATAGGGCCAATTGCCTCAGCTCCTCCAATTTGCATGATCAATTTGTAGGCGATATTTCCAGAGCTTAAATTAGGGAAAATGAAAGTGTTAGCACCTTTATCAGCCAGAGCACTAAATGGATAGTTTTCTTGTTGCAACTCAGTATCTAGCGCGACATTTGCTTGAATATCACCCTCAATGATCAAGTTAGGATAGCGCTCTTTTGCCATGGCAGTTGCCTGCTGCACCCGCTCAGGGATTTTTCCTTTACCAGAGCCAAAGTTGGTGTATGAAAGCACAGCAATACGAGGCTCAAAGCCAAAGAACTTCACTTTATCAGCTGTTAAGCCAATTATATCTACCAAATCTTCTGCCGAAGGATCTACATTGACCGTTGTATCTGCGAAGAAAAAGGGACCTTTTTTATGATTAATCACATACATACCAGCTACTTTTTTACTCCTTTCGCTTACGCCAATCGTATGTAGTGCTGGTCTTATAGCTCTTGGGTAGTCTTTTGTTAAGCCGGATACAAAAGCGTCAGCTTCGCCCATTTCTAGCATCATACAGCCGTAGTAGTTACGATCTTTCATGAGCTTACCTGCTTCATGAGGTGTTATACCCTTACGCTTTCTTTTTTGGTATAAATGCTCAGAATAACGGTCTAAGGTAGCTTGGTCTTCACGAGGATCGATAATTTCTATGTCGGTCAAGTCGAGGTTATTCTCACTTATTAAGCGTGAAATTTTATCCTTAGGCCCCAAAAGAACAGGAAGACCTATGCCTTCGTCAACGATGTTTTGCGCCGCTTTCAAAATACGCTTATTGTCCGCCTCAGCAAATACAATCCTTTTGGGTTGCTGCTTTGAGCGATTGATCATACGGCTGATAAACTTCGAGTCTAAACCTACACGCTCATTTAATTCAGCCTTATATTGTTCCCAATCAGTAATATTAATCCTTGCCACACCAGACTCCATTGCTGCCTTTGCTACAGCGGGGCTTATGGTAGTAATTAGCCTTGGGTCTAATGGCTTAGGAATAAGGTAATTTTTACCAAAAACTAAATTTTCATCATTGTAAGCTTTGTTTACTAGCTCGGGTACTGGCTCTTTTGCTAGATCTGCAATAGCTTTAATAGCGGCAATCTTCATCTCTTCATTGATTGCCTTGGCTCTCACATCGAGTGCACCTCTAAAAATGTAAGGGAAGCCCAAAACATTATTTACCTGATTAGGATGGTCTGAGCGCCCCGTAGCCATAATAATATCATCTCGGGTACTCATTGCTAATTCGTAGGCAATTTCTGGGTTTGGATTAGCCAATGTAAACACGATGGGGTCGTGTGCCATTTTTAAAAGCTGCTCGGGCTGTAAAATATTACCAGCGGAAAGACCTAATAGTACGTCGGCCCCGTCAAGTGCTTCATCAATAGAGTTGATATCAAGATCTGTTGCAAACTCTGCATGTGCTGCAGTGAGGTCTTCTCGATCCTTTCTTATCACGCCATCCTTATCGATCATGATAATATGCTTAGCCCCAAGTGACTTATAGGTTTTAGTACAAGCGGTAGCGGATGCACCAGCGCCAATTACCACAAAGCGACACTCCTCAATGTTCTTACCATTGATTTCCAAAGCATTAAGCAAGGCTGCACCCGTTATAATAGCTGTACCATGCTGATCATCGTGCATCACAGGGATATTGAGCATCCCTTTAAGAGTTTCTTCTATTTCAAAGCATTCTGGCGCTTTAATATCTTCGAGGTTGATCCCCCCGAAAGTAGGCTCAAGCGAGCGTACTATATCAATGAACTTTTTAGGATCCTTCTCATCGATTTCAATATCAAAAACGTCGATGCCAGCGAACTTTTTAAATAAGACACCCTTGCCTTCCATTACTGGCTTAGAGGCTGAAGGTCCTATATCACCCAAGCCTAATACCGCTGTACCATTACTGATAACCCCCACCAAGTTACCCTTGGCGGTATATTTAAAGGTATCATCTGGATTTTCATGAATAGCCAAACAAGGCTCAGCTACACCAGGAGAATAGGCAAGTGCCAAATCACGCTGTGAACTTAACATTTTTGTTGGTACAACTTCAATTTTACCTTCAGGCTTTCGGCTATGGTAAGCCAAAGCATCCTCCTTACTAATTTTTATTGACATACTTTAATTGCTTGTTAAATTGTTTGAAGCCTAATACAGATGATCATTCGATCCATCAGAAATGCTTCTTTTTGCTTAATTGTTAATAATATCTCTATGATTTCAGATCAGCTCTTTCAAAGGTCTTATAAGATGTTTTAGGTGAAATAAGGACCCAAGATAAACCATACCCATCAATTTTACACTCATGGCAGCTGCAACCTCTTCGAAATAAATCTCTAATTTGAGATAGCCTCCTCCTTGAAGCGAAAGGTATGCAATACAGCTTCCATTTCTCTCATGATTTCACGTTTTGTCTTGCCTGGGGCGAAGCTAAAGCCCTCTAGATAAAATAATTGGTTGGTCTCCTCATCTACGATGACATAGGTAATGAATGCACCTCCCATAGAGTTATTGATCAGCTTCCATACCCCTCTCATTTCCATTGCATACCGATCCTTGAATTGCATTTTAACCTGATTTACAGGCATTAGTGGTTCGGTTATCATATAAGATGTAGCACTATCACTACCCCATATCCTTTTGCTCACGACCTCATCTCTAAACTCTAGTAGGGTTTCTTCGTCGAAAACACTTTCATCGGTATACTCGGTAACGTATAAAAATATGTTTCTATCCTCTTCGGTCTCGACTAAGCGAAACCAAATAAAATCATCACGATTAAGTGCTACACGATAACCTTTTGGCACTACCATATCAACATCAAACTTTCGATTGAGTTCTTTTGATAAAGATTTCTCCTTAGGGCCTTTTCTGATCTTTTGAACCAAACGTTCTCTTTCTAACTCATGAAAATGGCGTCTGAGTCGTTCTCCATTCTCTTCAATTCGTTTTACTAGTTCATCTTCTGTTTGAGCAAAAAGGTGCATGACACGCTGACCACGAGCGTATTGATCGTTTTTAACAAAAATAAATCTTTCTGGATCTTGCTCTATGGTAGCCATGCTCTGATCAGTAAACATGCGCTTCAAATACTTACTTGAGCGAGTGTCAGAATCAAACGAAGTTACAAATAGCATATTAGTAGCGGATCGCAGCACATTGTTTAATTTAAGAGGGTCCACTCTTCTTACTTTAAACATGGCTTCATCTTGTGGCAACCCAGGAATATACATTTTGAGCTCAGCACGAAGAGCATCACCTACTCTACCCTCCCAATGTGCAGAATCCATCACTGTAAGAATTTCACCTACTTCACCTCTAGCCTCTGGCAAGGTTGCAGTGCGACGCTTTTCTTTATCTTCCTTATTATCATCATTTCCGCAGCTTAAAAATAATGCTGATATCACAATAAATATTGACAGAAAAGAATAACTCAATTTGCTCATAAGAACATGATTTATCAATTTGGAATGTTAACTAATCTTTCAGTTCGACTAGAAACGTAAATAAATTCAATTTAGTGGCTCAATATACTGCATCTTCTCTAAAAAGTGAAGTATATTGGAATGAGATCACACCTTACCCCCCTTCACAAAAAATTAGCTCTTTAGGAATTAGTGCACTAACCAACAGTATCGTCCCATGCAAAAATTAATTTACAGATCACTAGCCTCTGAAACTATTCAGTAAAATAATGAATAAAAAAGCCTTCCTCCATTCCTCAAACTTACTTAAATCACAAGATTTAAGATGCTTGATGAAATATAGAAAGGCTTTCAAATCGAAACTTCAATATTTAAAACGACGCTCTAGGGTCGAAAGCTTCTTTATAGAATTTCTTTCAGTGACTCTTCTGTAGCTGTCACTATGTGATCCACGTCTTGATCAGTCAAAGCAGTGGACAAGAACAAACTTTCAAATTGAGATGGTGGGAAATAAACCCCTCTCTTAAGCATTGCTTGAAAATATTTACCAAAAAGGGCGGTATCGCATTGCTTAGCTGTTTCAAAATCTACTACCTCGTGCTCTCCAAAAAAGAGGCTGTACATACTGCCTAATCTCGTAGAGTAATACTTCAACCCCATTTTATCTAATACAGCCCTAATACCTAAATCAAGTCTCTCGCAGGTTGCGCCAATTGTTTCGTAAACCTCAGGATGAGTGCTTAAGTAATCTAACATTGCTCTTCCAGAAGCCATTGCGATTGGGTTACCAGACAAAGTACCCGCCTGATAAACTGGACCATCAGGTGATACGTGGTCCATGATTTCTTTCTTACCACCATAAGCACCCACAGGCATACCTCCACCGATGATCTTACCAAGCGTAGTCATGTCTGGCGTAACCCCATAAAGCTCTTGTGCCCCCCCAGGCGCTAGCCTAAAGCCAGTCATTACCTCATCAAAAATAAGAACAATACCTTCCTTGGTACAGATTTCTCTTAAGCCTTCTAAGTACCCTTCCTTCGGTAGAATACATCCCATATTGCCAGGGACAGGCTCGATGATTAATGCAGCGATTTCACCTTTATTTTGAGCAACAAGCTTTTCTACTGCTTCGAGGTCGTTATATGCTGCAGTAAGGGTATCTTTGGCCGTCCCGGCTGTTACACCAGGGCTATTAGGCACCCCCATCGTTGCCATACCACTACCTGCGGCAATTAAGAAAGAATCACCATGTCCGTGGTAACAGCCTTCAAACTTAATGATTTTATCCCTGCCAGTATAGCCTCGCGCCACTCGGATCGCTGACATGGTGGCCTCAGTGCCTGAATTAACCATCCTTACCTTCTCAATGGAGGGCACCATGCTTACAATCTTACGAGCTATGTGTACCTCCGCCTCAGTAGGAGCACCAAAGGATAATGACCCTTCTACAGCTTGCTTTACCGCATCACTGATAATAGGATTAGCATGACCGATAATCATGGGTCCCCAAGAGTTGATAAGCTCAATGTATCGGTTGTCATCCGCATCATAGATATAAGCTCCTTTTGCAGACTTTATGAAAAGCGGATCGCCACCTACTGCCTTAAATGCCCTTACAGGTGAGTTGACTCCGCCAGGTATTACTTCTTTCGCAGCACTAAAAAGTGCTTTGCTCTTTTCTATATTTGTATTCATTATTCTAAAGTATTTTTCTAATTTTTTGAATCTGCCATTAACACAAAACTTTATATCAATAACCTAAGCACATTCTTAAAAGGAAGGTTTAATTTTTTGTATTCGATAAGTAAAGAGCGAAATTTACTTCGCTTTTCACCTGAAGTTAACAAAAGCATGCGTAAGGCTTATACCTATTAACTAGTCTAACATATAATCGTTTACGACAGGGAACTCAGTATCGTGAAATTTTATAATGGGGACGAAAGCGTTATCCTGACTTCTACGAAAGTCATAACCCTGAAAGACTGTTTCTAGTTTTACAATCTTAGGTACTTCATTGGTATATTTTTGGAACAAATTACCTCCATTTTTCATCAATTCAGCAAATACCACTATTGCATCATGACCTAGGGCAACATCATCATTGAGCACTTCCAATGACTCCAGTAATCTCTCTGCCGCTGGCCGCAGATTATCAACATACGTTTCGCAAGATAAATAAGTCTCCATACGACTCAACTGATCGATAGAAACGGTATTAAAATCGGTCCAATTAAAATTACCAAAAAGGGGTAGCCTATTTTCTCGGCGTATTTCCATAGCACTTACAACACCAGCTGCTACTATTTCACGGGTAGTGGCTACGAAAATATGATCTAAAGTATCACCTTCATCTATAACAAAGTCTTCATCAATACCCTCAGATATAAACTCATTGAAATCTTTAATTTTGTCTTTTCTAAAAACCACTTCTTTAACCACACGTCCTCCCAAGGCAGTCAATTCGTTTTTATAAATAGCAGCTGCAAGTGAATCTGACTTTTCAGTACCACGAATGATGAGTGCATTCCTCATATTGAGCGCCTCTCCTGCATAGCGAGCCACAACACCAGCTTGCGTACTCTGAGAAGCTTTTAGAAGGTGTGCGAAAGGACTACCGTCAATAATTTCAGTATTGGTAGAATAAGGATTAACAAAGTTAATCTGATGCTGCCGAGCAAATTCTGCTACTAGTCGAAAGGGCTCAGGATATAAAGGACCAATAATGAGGTCCATACCTTTTATTTCCTCTTTTTTCAATATTTCTTTGGTAACTTTTGCATCATTCTCCGTATCGTAGGCATAGAGCTCTATATTGATTCCCTCAGATTTCAAATACTCTTGCCCTAGCTGAAGACCACGATAAAAATCTACTACAAACTGATTGCCACCGATTCTACCTTTTTGAATATTTTTATGCATGAATGGCAAAATTACTGCCACACGGTATCTATCTTTTTTCTGACTCGATCGAATATCAAGAATTTTATACTGTGATTTATCAAAATTGAACTCCTCAACAATAAAATCTAAAAGAGCCTCATCTTGCTGGGTAAGAGGAAGCAAATTAATTTGATTCGCTAGTTGCCTTGCAATGATCTCTTCATAAGGAAACTCATTAAGCAATCGCTCCAATCTTGGAATTTCCTTGATCTCAAGCATGTGAAACTTTGCTAGCTCATTTGCCTTCTCCCTCAATTCTCCATTTTCTATTTTATTTTTTTCTTGGAATGCTAACAGAAGATCACCTTCTTGAAAATACAAGCGAGTAAGCCATAACCTAGCTTCATCTCTATCATGCCAAGAAGGAAATCGACGAAGTAACTGACGAAAGCTTGCTTTTGCCAAAGGATATTCACCCTGCTGATAAGCTGAAACGGCATAATAAAAAGTAGCATAAGCCTCGAAACGATGCTCATCGCCACTATTCATTAGCCCTCTAAATACTTGTGCAGCAAGGCTATAATTGCCTTCATTAAAAAACTCTTTCCCCTTTTGATAATCCCTCTGATGACTTGAAGTCTGAGCTTCTAGCTGAAAGATTGATGAAAACACAAAAACGAAAAGAAGAATGCTCTTTTTACACATAGCAATTACATAATGATGAAAACAAATGAGGTTAAAAAAACTTCAAACATAACTTTAAGAAGCTGAAACTAAACGCTGCAGAAATATAAAACATGAGTAGGTACCAAACTAAGCTCGGTACCATGGGGATTAATTCTAACAGATCATCAGTAGCCAATATTGACTTTAGGTATCCCTCAATATATATCCGCTAACCAGAAATTTTATTCCCACTCAATAGTAGCTGGTGGCTTTGAGCTGATGTCATACACCACTCGGTTGATACCTTTTACCTGATTAATTATTCGATTAGATACAGTCGCTAGAAAATCATACGGAAGATGACACCAATCGGCTGTCATACCATCTAAACTTGTTACCGCTCTCAAAGCAACCACTTGCTCATAGGTACGCTCATCACCCATCACACCAACGGACTGTATCGGTAGCAAAATCGTAGCCGCCTGCCACACTTCGTCATAAAGGCCAAATTCCTTTAGTCCATCAATAAAGATTTTATCTGCTAGTTGAAGCATATTTACTTTCGTGGCCGTTACATCCCCCAATATTCTGATGCCTAGGCCAGGTCCAGGAAATGGATGTCTACTCAATATAGTGTCTGGTAACTCGAGTTCCTTACCTACCCTTCTTACTTCATCTTTAAACAATAAGTTAAGCGGCTCAACCACCTTCATGTTCATCTTCTCAGGTAGTCCACCTACGTTGTGGTGTGACTTAATAGTAACTGAAGGTCCATTAACAGATACAGATTCAATAATATCAGGATAAATAGTCCCTTGTCCGAGCCACTTCACGTCTTTAAGTTCGTTGGCCTCTTGCTCAAAAACTTCAATAAATAAACGACCAATAACTTTTCGCTTACCTTCTGGGTCTTTTATTCCAGCTAATTCCCTATAGAATAAATCCTTCGCATCAACCCCTTTTACATTAAGTCCTAAATCTTTGTAAGAGGCAAGTACCTCCTCGAATTCATCTTTACGTAAAAGCCCATTATCTACAAAAATGCAATATAGATTATCACCTATTGCCTTAGAAATCAAAGTTGCAGCGACGGAACTGTCTACACCACCGCTAAGTCCCATCACCACCTTGTCATTTCCAAGCTGTACTTTCAATCTTTCAACTGTATCCTCTACAAATTGCTCTGGTGTCCAAGATTGACTAAGCCCGCAAAGGTTAACTGCGAAATTTTCAATCAATTGACGGCCAAAATCAGTATGGGTAACCTCAGGATGGAATTGTAAACCGTAAAATTGCTTTTCTTCCCAGCGATAGGCCGCCACAGGTATAGATTCTGTTTTAGCAATAATCTCAAAATGATCTGGCAAACTATAGATAGAGTCACCATGCGACATCCAAGCAACATCACCATCATTTACACCTGACAAAAGTGGATCACCTTTTTTCACTAGTTTCACCTTGGACCGACCATATTCTCGCTTATCGCTTGCCTGTACTTGACCTCCAAAATGATCGGCTACCCATTGGGCACCATAACAGATACCCAAAACGGGAATACGTCCAATGAATTGATCGATATTGGGCGCAGGACTATCATCAGCAGTGACGCTACAAGGTGAACCAGATAATATTATTCCACGAATATCGGGACTAAGGGTAACCTCTGAATTATAAGGCTTAATTTCACAATAAATATTTAGCTCGCGAACTCTCCGTGCGATAAGTTGAGTATACTGCGAGCCAAAGTCTAAAATAAGGATTTGTTCATTCATCAGGCAAAATTAATAGCTATCCTATTAAAAACTAGCAAAAAGATCGGCTATTTTTTGTAGGAATTGAAGATTATCGCTAATTGAATTATATGACTTCATTATAATTATACAAAGGCTTGTTTTTATTTTGCCATTCAACTACAAGGCATGCTTAGGTCAACCATTTTTCTTGTTAAGCTCTATGATTATAAAGGCGTAAATCGCTAGATGCTTTTCATAAGTGAGATGTTCGGGGTCGATGGTAAGTACCCATCTTTAATATAAAATTATGATCACTTTAGGACAAGGAAGCTTCACCGATAACAGAAAGTGCAAGAGGTATATTAGCCTTATTAAATGAAATCTAGTTTTGGTAATAGCTAAAACCTATCGATTGATCAAAAGGAAAAGTTTATGAAGAAACTAGGAGTTAAAAAGAAAATTAACCTGCTTCATCAACGGTTTTATCAACTATATCTTTAATGATTGCATCAAGCTCATCGGCAGAATAACCGAGAAGGCGAATGATTTCTTTGCTTTCCTGTGGATCTGAAAGCTTGGTGTTTTTCAATAGTTCGACGATACCTAATATATTGGCTACCGGTCGTCTTAATTCATGAGATTGCTGCCAGGCAATCGCTTTTAAGCGCTCATTTTGCTTTATGATCGTTTCCTGCCACTTTTTTTGGTCGGTTAAGTCCTGCATGATCACTAGAATTTGAGTTCTAGACTTAACGCGATAGGTATTGATACTAATATCCGTATAAATCGTTTGTGCTCCTTTAGTATTTGCAGGAAGAAATCGTCCCATGCGTCTGAGTATACCGCCGTCGGCCATGTAGTCATCGTGATGTAGCTGATGTATTTTGCGGTACTCTTTGGGTATCAAAAAATCTATTTTTTGACCAAGCACCTCATGAGAGGCGTATCCTAGTACTCTCTCAAACTCATCATTGACAAAGGCTATGGTAGTATCTTCATTTAAGATGAGTAGCGGATGCGGAATGGCCTCAACTGTTTTCTGTAGTTGCAGCTCACTTTCTTTTAATCGAATACCTTTCTTTTTGGTTTCTGTGATATCAGTTATCGTAAGTGCACATCCTATCACATCACCTTTGTAATTTTTTGCTGCGAAAATAGATACACCCACCCAGCTCTTTCCTATTGCTCTGTCAAACTTTATCGACTTGCCACTTAGAGCTTTCTTGACAACCACTTCAAAAGAATCTTTTTCATCTTCAGTAATAAGGTCGAGTAATTTGTCTAGTCGATTGATGTCAATTCCGAAAAACTTTCGGGAGTATGCAGCTGCGGCTTTATTCACCGACAATAGTTTAAAATCAGAATCAAAGAGAATATAAGCATCAGGTGTACTATTTAAAATACCTTCCACTCGGGTATTTAACTCATGGAGCATACCAGCAGAGCGCCGAGATTCGGTAACATCTTGACCAACACAAATAATCCCTATGGGTTGCTCTTCTTCTACCAAAAGTGAAAATTCCCACTGAGTCCAGTAAAACTTGTCGTTATCGGATGGTTTTCTGAGCTCTACAATTACAGGCTTTTCAGGGTTTTGAATACACTCCCACGCGGCTTCATTGGCTCTTGATACATCAGCATAATAGACGGAATTAGTAAAAGACTCACCAATAAAATGAGTTCCTAAAAAGGAAAAGCGCCTTTTGAAAGTGTCGTTTACATAGGCATAGTTCCCTTCCATATCAGTGATAATGGTTGAAAAGGTCTCAGAGGTTGCCAAATACTTCGGCACGTATTGCTGATAGTCAATCATAAATTACAATAAGAATGTGATCTACCTGAAATGAAGATATAAAAGCTATTTGATGCGAAAATTGTTTAAATACAATACAATATAGCATAATTTAAAGCCAAAACCAGATTTAATAAAACTACATATCAAAGTTCTTCAATCAAGGTAAATACCTATAGTCTACAAGTTGGCTTTGTATAGAAAAAAAGAAGCATTCTGTTTTGTAGATAAGGGTTAGTCGAGCCAAAATTTTGGTTCCCACTATAAATTTAAAAAATCAAAAGGTTTACACTCTTTCTTATCAAGTATTTAGGAAAACTTATTAAACAGCTTTAAATCTCTATCTTAAAAGATAGCATGTCACTTTTTTCATAAAAAAAAGCCCAATTATTACAACTGGGCTTTTGTTATTAAGAATCAAAAATGATTATTTATCATCATTCTTGCTATCGTCATTCATTTGGTCTTTCAAAGCACTTAGTGCTTCAAGATCACCTAGGGTAGACTTCTCTGCAGGTGCCTGCTTAGGAGCAGCCGCTTTCTTAGGAGCTTTTGCCGCTTTCTTAGGTCTAGCTGCAGTTTCTTCAGCTTGCTCTTCATTGAAAATATTCGTGTGAGAAAGAATAATTCTTCTATCTTCTTTACTGAATTCAATTACCTTAAATTCAAGCGTCTCACCTACCTCTGCCTGCGCATTATTTTCTTTGATGATGTGCTTCGTTGGAGCAAAACCTTCAATACCGTAAGGTAATTCGATTGTTGCGCCTTTATCGTTCTTGCTGAGTACAGTTGATTTATGTACAGAACCTACACTAAATACAGATTCGAAAGTATCCCAAGGGTTCTCTTCCAATTGCTTATGACCTAGTGCTAATCTTCTGTTATCAACATCAAGCTCAAGTACTTGTACCTCCAATTCTTCGTTTACTTTCACAAACTCAGAAGGATGTTTGATCTTCTTCGTCCAAGAAAGATCAGATACGTGTACTAATCCGTCTATCCCTTCCTCAAGCTCGATAAATAAGCCGAAGTTAGTCAAGTTACGAACAATACCTTTGTGCTTAGTACCAACCGCATATTTCGTCAATACATCAGACTTAGTCCATGGATCCTCAGTCAATTGCTTGATACCCAAAGACATTTTTCTCTCGTCTTTATCCAACGTTAAGACTACAGCTTCTAGCTCATCTCCTACATTGATAAAGTCTTGAGGATTTCTTAAGTGCTGTGACCAGCTCATTTCAGAAACGTGAATTAAACCTTCTACACCTGGCTTAATCTCTAAGAATGCACCGTAATCAGCTACGTTTACAATCTTACCTTTCACCTTAGAGCCAATAGAAATATCACCCTCTAATGAATCCCATGGATGAGGCGTCAACTGCTTCATACCCAATGAAATTCTTTTCTTATTATCATCAAAATCAAGTACCACGACATTAAGCTTCTGATCAAGCTCAAGCACTTCTTCTGGGTGATTGATACGTCCCCAAGAAATGTCTGTAATGTGAAGTAGACCGTCTACACCACCCAAGTCGATGAATACACCGAAATTGGTCATGTTCTTGATCACACCTTCCAAAACCTGACCCTTCTCTAGGTTTTCGAGGATCTTCGCTTTTTGCTTCTCTAGATCTTTCTCGATCAATACCTTGTGAGATACTACTACGTTATCGTTGGCAAAGTTGATTTTTACAACTTTCATTTCCATTTGCTTACCAACAAAAACGTCAAAGTCTCTGATTGGCTTCACATCGATTTGAGATCCTGGCAAGAACGCTTCTACACCGTGAAGGTCTACAATCAAACCACCTTTGGTACGACGCTTAACAATACCTGTTAAGACCTCATCATTTTCATGAGCACCAGTGATTTTCTCCCAAGCCTTTACAATTTTAGCCTTTCTGCGAGACAAGATTAACTGACCTTGTGCATCTTCTTGCTCTTCCACGAATACCTCAACCTCGTCACCAATTTTTAGGTCTGGAAGATCACGAAATTCAGAAGTAGAAACCAAACCATCTGACTTGAAACCAATGTTCAAAATCACATCACGGTCGTTAATTCCAACTACTGTTGCTTTTACAACTTCTTTTTCGTCAACGCTAGTCAACGTCTCATCGTAAAGCTTGGCCATTTCCTCTCTCTCTTGAGCAGAATAACCTTCACCGAAACCTTTGTTTCCGATATTATCCCAATCGAAAAATTCTTGTTCTGTAGACATATAAAATATCCCTCCTGTTTAATGTCAACCACCCGCTTCGAGGGAATAAGCTTGTGATTGTTTTGATTCAACATCCCATCCTAATATTTCTTAGAACAGCCGCTCACCTAAGCGGATTGCAAAAGTACAAAATTTTATCTGATTTACGAAAAGTAATCCTTATCAATTCATCTTATAGTTTTGTATAAATTATCACAGCTTTTTCGTGGGATGATAAGAGTAGCCCAGATCAATGGGCGAATCATAAGCCATTAATGCTTAATAATGTAAACAACAAATAGCGCCCTAAAAGCTATTTAAGATTCAGCTCATCCAAAAGCGATTCTATTCTATGCACCGGCAGCCCCATAACCGTAAAGTACGAGCCCTCGATTTTGGGTATGTAATGCATACCCAACCACTCCTGTATGCCATAGCCACCAGCCTTATCGAAGGGTTGATAGTGCTCAATATAGTAATCGATAGCAGCATTAGGAATAGGATTGAACTGCACAAGACATGAATCAGCCTCAGAAACCATTTGTTTCCCTAAGCGAATACAAATACCTGTCTTCACTTCATGTAGCTGACCTGACAGCCGCTGAAGCATCTGCTTTGCATCTGCTGTATCTTTTGGCTTATGTAGAATTTCACCATCTAAAATTACAGTTGTATCAGAGCTGATTACAGGTTCTCTAAGTTGTATCAAATGAGGATGATCAGACTTCAATCGAGCTAGGTATTCAGCGGCATCAGTCACGGCAAGCCCTTCTGGGAGAATTTCTTCTACTGATACACTAACAGCCTCTACCCTATAGCCAGCTTCTTGCAAAAGCGCCAGCCTTCTTGGGCTTTTAGATGCTAAATACACTTTTCTCATTCTCTTCTATTTTTCTCAGAAATTTAAAACTAATAGATCACTTTTGTTTTCATAACCTCCTACATGAGCATTAGGCCCACCGATAAAACAAATAGAAGCAAAATCACTTAGGAGTCGTGATTGACTATGATCCGAGTTGATTAGCTTTCCTATTCTACTACTCATTTACTTCATCTTCAATAGAGCTAAACACAAATCCGCTGATAACCTTAGGATAAAAGTAAGTAGACTTTTGAGGCATCACATGTCCGCTGTTACAAACCTCCAGTACTTGTTCAATAGCAATTTCACGGGTTATCACAGCAAAATTAGCTTCCCCTTTTTGAACCTTGCTCAGGCAAGCGGAAAAGTTTTTTTCAAAACTCAAATAAGGTGAGCTACGCTGCTCCTCTCGTTTTATGTCCAATACCTTTTCTAAGATAAAGTAGTGAAGTTGAGTGTTTTCTAGTTGCTTGATTACCGAAGGCAATTGCCAATCGATATGATTACGCCATTCTTCCTTGAGCAGAATGCTATAAGCTGCATTGGATGTAAGCAGACCAAAGCAGGAGTCTTTGTGCGCAATAATTTCATTGAGCTCATGAACCTCTTCTATCTCTCGAATACTAAAAAAGACACTTAACTTTTCCAGAAAGTCAGGCTCATTCCAGTCAGAAAGTTGCTGCAATACTCTATGAGTTGGGAAGATGCGTAAATCTTTCGATGCAGTATTGGTAAAATACATACTGTGAAAATTGTATGCCTCATCGCCCGTATGAAGAGAATTAGCAGCTTTTTGCTTTTTCATATGAGCAAGTGCACCCCCATACCTATGATGCCCATCAGCAAGGATGATGCGTTCATTTTCGAGCAATTTTTGAAACCGCCTGATTATTTTTGCATCATGAATCACCGATAGCTTATCCCGCACACCTTGATAATCTTCGGTCTCAAAAAGTGGCTTCAGCATTGCCTGGTCCATATATTGCTCTAGGCTCTGTGATTCGTCAGTATATAGACCGTGAGTAGGACTGCTAGCAACTTTTGTTTCTGCGAGTAGCGTCTCCCGCTCATTGACCGCCGGCAAAATAGTGTTCTCATGCCTGAGTAACACACCTTGATCATAATCATAAAGCCTTATGTTAGCGATAAATCCTTTTCGCGTCCTAATTTTATCCGATCCTGGTAGCCTGAACTCTTGATAATAGACATATATTCCTGGTAAAGGGTCTTGAGCAACTACCCCATTTTGCTTCCACTGAGTCCATCTTTCGGCGGCTTTACTTGCTGCATCATCACCCTGAGGCACAGAAAGATGGATGCTATTATATGGGTTAGCATATAGGCGATCACGTTGCTTCTGCGATACCACATCAAAAAGTGGCGAGCTCAATTCTGCAATCTTATCTGCAAAAACGCCACTATATCTCCATGCCCTAAAGGGGTGAATTTCTGCCATCTTCTATTTTTTTTATTGGAATGATAATCTATAATAGATACTGTCCTAAAAAGTGTGTAAAGGTTGTTGATTTTTTAAATTTGAAGTGCA
>JAFIEW010000096.1 GCA_020832375.1 Cyclobacteriaceae bacterium | reverse complement strand
TACCCATTCAAATTTTAAAAGCGCTGTTTTAAAATCTGATAAGCCCATGTAGGAGATTCCAGAATAAAAATAATAAGAGTGTAGTCGCTCTGATTGTAATTCGCTAAGCTTTTCAAATAAGTGAATTGCATTTTTATAATCTTGCATTTCATACCTTGAAAAGGCTTCCATTTTCAGATCATTACTACCTCTTGTTATCGGATACTCCACATTAGGGTAAGGCTCAAAATGAGCAAAATAGATGTCTTCTTTATCAATGTCTTTTGATATAAATAGCGACCATGTTACGGCTATCAATAGTAAGCTCGCTGCAATGATACTGAAGACCACTTTAAAGCCCGATCTGAAGCTATTTCCTGCTTGTAAACTATATTTGAGCGCTTTTAAATGATGATTTTTAAATTTTTCCTTCTCTATCTCGAAGAAGGCTAGATTTAGATTACGAAATAAGTCTACCTCCTCTTTTAACTCAGAGTTAGCTTGTACTTCTTCTTCGAATTGCTCTCTTTCTGAAGGCGACATTTCGTCTTTAAAATATCTGATGATTAGTTGATCTCTTTCGTCTTTAGTCATCTTTTTCCTTTTGATAGATTTCTCTTAATTTGTTCAAGCATTGAAGTTTTTTACTTTTTACTACGTTTTCATTTTTGTATCCTAGCCTTTCCGCTATCGACTCCATCGAAAAACTGTCAAAGTAAAAATGTTTCAATATACTGTAGCATGGTTCACCTATGCTTTTAATTATTTTAATTAAATGTAGTTGGTCATCGTTTTTTTCTATTAGCTGCCAAGGTGTTAAGTCTTGCGATTCATTTAAGGAAAAATCTTCCGTGTTAATTTCTTTTACAGGGCGGTATTCTTTTTTTGAAAGAATGTTTTTTCCTAATGCAAAGAGGTAGGTTTGCAAACTGCTTTGAAGTTCGGTCAACTTTTCCGTTTTTACATTGTAGTAAAGTACATAGATTGAATCTTGAAACACATCTTCAGACACTTCCTCAGATAATCCATAGTGAAACTTTGTCCAATTCATGAATTTTTTTCTGTATCTTTTATATATTTCAGATACGATAAGCTCTGAGTCTGTTTTTAATAAAGCGATGATTTCTGTCTTGCTTCTTTTCATTATTAATAATTACTATTGAGAATAGGTAAACGCCGCAGATTAAAAAAAACAATCTTCGCTCAAAACTAAGCATATTATCATTATTTCGTATGATATTAAGGTGAAAATATCGTTTTGCCTGTTTACATCTTCCTCTTACTTTTTATTAATGTTAGAGAGATAAGTTCAAGTTCCTTTTGAATTTCTTAGAAGCTCATAAGTATCGTTACTTATTATTAGTGAATTTATTTTTAACCAAAAATCATATTAGCATGATCAGAAAAATTTTAATTTTTGTAGTTCTATCTTTCATTAGTCTATCTTTTGGTTACGCCCAAGCTAATCAGGAGCCTTTAGAACAAGAACAATCTACACCTATTGCCAAAAGAAGTTTTCAAAACCAAGGTACTGTAATGGTGAATTTAGGATTTCAAGCCGGCGTTTTCCGTGGGTATGGTATTACCACCGCTTTTTTATCGGATTATAGAAGAACAGGAAGTTTTATACCCTTACAGCTATCTGTAGATTATGGAATACAAGATGATATATCGGTAGGAGGATATTTGGGGTATTATTCAGTTGGTTGGAGAAGAAGATCCAATGATGACTTTTCTAGATCTAATGTTACTGCAATTGGTTTTAGGGGAACTTATCATTTTGGCAGATTGCTTGATGAGCATCTTTCAGGAGGATTTGATACTGAATTGTTTGATATCTATGTAACCGCCAATATTGGTGCGGATATTATTGCTACATCATCTGAAATTAGTGGTTTTCCAAGGAGTAATACGGAGGCTAGACTTACCTTCGCGCCTGTTTTGGGTCTTCGATATTTAATGAGTCCAAATTTGGCTATTTTTGTAGAGGGTGGTAGATCAGTATTTGGTGCCGTTCACGCTGGCGTTACTTTTAGACTGTAGCACAATCTGAATGCTTAGTATATTTAAAAAAGCCATCACTGATTGATGGCTTTTTTGTATTTAACACCTTAATTGCAGAATAAAAATCTAAATCTTTTACTTGCTAAAACCCCCTTTCTATTTCTGGTAAAAGCAAAAAAGTTATTCTTCTATCCAATGAAAGTTTACTATTGATGAAATTTCTAATATCTTTTCGACTCACTGAAATTTCTTGGTAATTATGATTCTCATCAATAGTGGTGAAAAGCTCATCCCAGCCATTTGACTGTCGGTTTTCAGATTGAGCATAATAGCTTATTGTTTGAAGTTCCTCTAATTCAGTTGACCTTCCTCTTTGTATTTGGTAAATGTAATCTTCAATCCAATCAAAAAGCTGTCTTATAGCGTTTGTATTACCCGAAGTGTTGAAGTCAATGATAAAGATATTTTCGCTCAACTTTTTCAATTGAGGCTTTACCATTGTCAAGTTGAGTCGCTCCGCTTTTGCATGATTATTGGCAGCAGCGCTAACTAGTCTACTAAAATAGTATGCCGTTTCAATGATATTATCTTCCTCCTCTAGATCTAAGAACATATTAAAAAGAATTGAACCTTGTGTAGACCTTATTTTTTCGTCGTATTGCACACGGTCGACTCTACCATTAGGAGTAGAAACTCCTACACTAGGGCAATTAGCACGTTTTGTAATGGAGGTCTTTTTGGACCAATCAAAAAGTGAGTCATATAAAGTGCCTTGCTGCGGGTTGTAAAGAAACTGATAGTTTACCTCTTTATCCGCTAAAGCATCCGTATATAGCTTTATGATCGTACTTTCCTCGCTTCTATAGCTTAAGTTAGAGGGTACATTTTTATAAAAAAATCTCGGATGGTTTTGAGTGACCACCTCAGCCTTTAGTCGGTCAAAAATACTAACTTCAAGCTGCTTGCTCAACTCGTGATATTGTATTTTTTGTAGGTTATTCGCTTTAATAGGGTTAAATCCCCATTCGGATCTATCATATATCTTTTCATGAATATGTAAAAAGTCATCTTCAGAAGCTGCATAAAAACTACCTTTTAGTATCCATTCGCATGGACTCAATCGTGAGTATAGTTTTAGATAAGTAGAATCATTGATCAAGTAAGTATTGTGATCTACCTTGTACCTATCGAAAAGTAGGTCAGCAAATATAGGATAGCTAGATACTCCGTGCACAAAATCTCGGGAATTTAAATAGTTATGGCCAAAAGGAAGCTTGAGTTGGAAATGGAAGAGTTGATGGTTTGAAAAGTTAAAAGTTGATACGCTATCTGGTATAGCTATTTTTTTAGCCGTAAAAGATGAATTCGGATTTAATTGTCTAGCATTTTTAAAGGACTGTTCTACATATCTTCGTAAGTATTTATTGTAGCCGTTAGAGATAATGTGAACCTCGGTATTGGCTGAATTTTGTAATCTACGCAATTTGTCGATGAGTAGTGTTTTCCATCGCTCAACATCAGATGAGTTCACTCTCAGTTGAGGAGTGATGTGGTGATCGTTATTCTCACTAAAATAGGCAAGACCAACCTTCCAATAATCTGTATTCGCTTTCTTTTCTAAAGGATCGAGACTCCTTGCATGAGTCATTAATTGATAGTACTTTATCAATTGATCGATGTTTTCTGTTTCTTTAAGCCATAGCTCTAAATCAAGAAGCATTTGCAGATAGTCATTAATTGCTTGACCTACATTTTTTTCATCCATATGCATGGTGATTCTATCGGACAAGCTTAACTGGTCTTTGTGAGGTAGTAAATCTGAAGTGTTGAGTGAGTAGGCTGCATTTTTCTCGTTACTCTGAAAATATTGATTCACAAGAATCTTAAATAAATAATGTTCCGCATGAATATCGGCAGGGCTCAAATGCCAACTAGATGGGGTGTAATGAGTATTTATTTGCAGTTCTACAAATCGTGTCTCGGTTAGTTTTTGTTCTGTAAATCTTGTTTTTCGAAAATTGAGTACGCTATTTTTCCTTGGAAGAATATTATCATATTGCGATTTATTTGAACCAATGCTTCGATTTAAATTCCTTAGTTTGCGACCTTCATTCACATTAATTCCAAATACGAATAGTCCCATTTGATTAGGCTGGTACCACCGGTTAAAAAAACGGCGAAGATCATTTTCTGTAAGGGGCTCTTCGAGATCTATAAGGTGGTTGAGTTGGGATGAGGGTCTAAATCGTTTTATACTTTCTAATTGATCCCTTAGAGGGATTTGAGAGGTTAATTGAAAATTTGCAATTCTTTGTGATAATTCGACCGCAGCATCCCACATGTCCAAATTGTTTTTGTTGAATCTTATAATTAATTCAGTGAAATCTGCCCCTACTACTAAATGGACATGGGTATCATCGGCAGGGTGTTCGAAAGGGAAAAGTGGCGCAATATTTTCTGCCTTATGGCTATTTAAAATAACTAACCATGGTATGATGTCGCTAAAACCTTTATCAGCTTTGCTCTCATTGTTTATACCTGAGCGTATAAATAGCCTAAGTTCTCCCTCTTGGTATTGCTTATAAGGATAGTTATAAACATGAATGCCATTGTTTAACACTAAGCGCTCGATAGATGCTGTATTTCCCGTTTGAGCTTGAATAGTTATTATCAAAAAAATTGAAAATTTTGTAAAAATATGCTTCATTTTTATATTTTCTTTATCAATTGAGGGCTATATTTCTGGCCTTTAAATTACGTTTTTTTCGCTCATTAGGTGTAATAAGATGGTTTATATTTCCTGCTAAATCAAGTGTAAACAATAGGTCTTTAATGCGAACCAATGCTTTTTTTTATCCAAATTTAGATTTTCAAAACGGTTATTTTTTTGTCTGTATGGATTACTTGTTAGTAACAGATTTTTAAATATTGATAAATCAATAATAGAAAAGTTGAAGTAATTGTCGCAACCCATTTAGCCTCTCATCCCTCGCAAAATATCTTTTAAGACTTTAACAGCACCTGTTTTTTTACATCAGCTATGGTTTTACAGCCGCTGAGTCCCATAGTGAGGTCGAAGTCTGCTTTAAAGTTAGATAAAAGTTCAAAAACTCCCTTTTCGCCTCCTATAGCCAATGCATATGCATAAGGCCTTCCGATGCAAACGGCATTCGCTCCTAAAGCAATGGCTTTGAAAGCATCTGCTCCTGTACGAATGCCGCTGTCCATCAAAATGGGGATCTGACCGTTTATTACAGGGCTTATTTTTTCCAGTGCCTCAAGTGCTGATATACTGCCATCCACTTGTCGACCTCCATGATTGGATACAATGATACCATCCATGCCATAGGATATAGCGAGCTGTGCGTCTGTAGGGCTTAGGATACCTTTCAGTAAAATAGGTAGAGAGGTACACTTCCTGAGATAGTTGAGGTCCTCCCAACTCAAGGCAGGGTTGGAATAAGTCTGAGTAAAGGCTTTTACAGCAGCTCTTGCCCTGCCTTCTTTTAGTTTTTTAATTAAACCTTGATCAGGATAGCTCATGAGCATTTGCCTCAATACAGAAAGGGTTTTTAAGTTGAGTGGTGGCTTGGTATCTTGCTCAGGATTATCGATGAAAGAATCTATGATTTTCTGAAATACAGGGTCGCTTGTGTATTGGGCTATTCCCAAACCTCGGAGGAAAGGTAGGTAGGCACCATTCAAATCGGCTGTTCTCCATCCAAGTAGACTTGTGTCTAAAGTAACAACAATAGCTTCGCATCCACAGGTTTCAGCCCTCTGTACAAGGCTTTTTACCAGTTCTCTCGATTTGCTCCAATATAACTGAAACCACTTGCTTGTTGTGGGCATGTGTTTAGCTACCTTCTCCATAGGGTAGGAGGCTTGATTGGAAAAAATATAAGGAATACTGCATGCTTCAGCTGCTTTTGCTACGGCTATATCTGCATTTTTGTGAGCCATCTCTAATACTCCAATAGGAGCTAAAAAGAAGGGGGAGGGATGCCTTTTGCCAAAAAGCTCAATGGTACTGTCACGGTTTTCTACGTTCTTAAGCATTTCGGGTACAATCTGGTAGCGAGAAAAGGCATTGAGATTATTTTTCATGGTGAGTCCGTCACCTGCCCCGCCTGCTATATAGGCATAGGCTTCATCACTCATTACCTTTGAAGCTGTAGCTTCTAGACCTTTACTATCAAATGGTATCTTTTGCTTCACACCACCAATTCCTTGTATGTAAACCTCCTTTTGACGATCCATGCCATTGGATGAGGTCGATTGATTGTTCATGTGCTTTTATTGATTGAAAGCTTAAAAAAACCTTTATTTTAAATATTATTACCGGCTATTGACAGTATCGGTCAGCTTTTGACTTTTATAATTTGCCACTTTTGAGGGGCGACCAAAAATATAAAATAGTCCTTCTCTAATTGACTTTGCATTCCTTATATCTTTCACAATGTCGCTCCATTCATGAAAGTTGAGTTTTATTGGATTATAGCTGTTTACTTGTTGTGTAAGCCCATAACTTGGTCGCTCTTTCTCTGGCATGAATGTACCAAACATTCTATCCCAAATGATGAGCGTGCTACCATAATTCTTATCTAAATACTTTTCATTATTAGCATGATGGACCCTATGGTGTGATGGTGTAGTAAAGATGTATTCGATAGGTGCGGGTAATTTTTTAATATATTCAGTGTGAATCCAAAACTGGTAAAGTACCGCAATTTGATGGCAAATGAAGAAGATAATGGGATCGAAGCCTACCAAAACTATAGGAATGAAAAAGATTACTTTTATGTGTTGTGTCCAACCTAATCGAAATGAAACTGACCAGTTGTATTTCTTAGAGTTGTGATGGGTGACATGTGTTGCCCACCAAAAACGATTTTCATGTGCAATCCGGTGAGCCCAATAGCGCCAAAAGTCTACCCAAATGAAGCATAAAATATATGCCCACCAAGTATGAGGTATCGTCCAAGGTACAAGATTAAAGAAGAATATAATAATACCAAAAGTGGCCAGTTTGAGTGATGCAGTGATAACTAAATTTACGAGACCTATGGCTGTGGCAGCAAGCGTGTCCTTTTTGTCGTAGTAATTTTTTTTCCTTCTTTCAGACACAAACCATTCTATCAGCACCAATGATATCATGACCGGCGCTGCATAAGCAATAATATTTGGCAGATCCATCGATATGATTTGTTGATAAGTAATCGGCTTTTCAATGACCATAAAGTTTGAATGATTTTTAAAGTTGATAAAGTTTTCTGCTACATTAAATTTAAGCTTTTCTAGGTGCAAAAAAAACTTTATTTCAATGAAATTATTATGCTTTGTGATTTTTAGAGGTCGAAAATGGATGATCGCAGGATTATCTGGGGCCTCCTAAAAAATGCTCCCGATGCATTGTAGCTATTGAATTTTATGTGGCAAAGCGAAGATGGATTCACTATTCCTCGAACTAAAGCCAGTATTAAATGAAGTTTCGCTCAGGACTAGGCTTAAAAATAATGTCTCATACACACGTTGTGATGTAAAGGTTTTTTAACGCTTTGGCTTTAAAATCATGCAATGCGCCAAATTTAAAGCATACTTCACAAGTAAATTGTCCACTTCTTAACTGGTTTAAGCTGGCCTAGTGAAAAAATAATCTCGCTAAGAAAGCTAATAAATTTACCATGACTTAAAGATTTTAAAAGCCTGCTATTATAACCTGTAAACTTGAAAAGTTAAAGTTATAAATTATTGATCAATTATTTTATGAAAAAAGGATATGGCAATTTCAGATGATTGCTTGTGTATAATATCGTTATTTTATGGTATACCCATAAAAATAGTGGCTTTTACGTCTTTATTCTGTATTAATATTTGTTTTTATGCTCGAAATTCAGTTAAAGCCTAGTTTATTTTCTTGTTATATTTGTGTCATAAGAATTTTCTTTGGTTGGTTTTGGGAGAAATGAACCTTTTGTATAAATCGTAGTTTCTTTGACATCCAAAGTTATATAACTAAAATATTTCCTGAGCTTATGACAGCAAAGCAAGATTATTCCGCCTACACTAAAGAAGATTTTCAAGTTTGGAAAATACTTTACGATCGACAAATGGAGGTTTTACCTGGAAGAGCTACCGCGGCTTTCTTCTCGGGTCTAAAAGATGTAAGGTTTAGTCCTGATAAGGTGCCTAATTTTGAGGAAACCTCTGAGGTTTTAAGGCAGCTTACGAATTGGTCACTTACGGTAGTACCTGGAATTGTAGATGATTTAGTGTTTTTTAAGCAAATGAGTAACCGTCTTTTTCCGGCCACCACATGGTTGCGTAAGATGGAGGAACTGGATTACCTTGAAGAGCCAGATATGTTTCACGATGTGTTTGCTCATGTCCCTTTGCTCAGTATTCAACCTTTTGTCGACTTCCTTGAGAAACTTAGTGGATTAGCATTGAAATATGGAAGTGATCCTGTAGCAATACATCTTCTCTCGCGTGTATATTGGTATACTATCGAGTTTGGGTTAATCCGAGAAGAAGGTCAGCTAAGAATTTATGGGGCTGGTATATTGTCCTCTGCAGGAGAGTCTGTTTATTGCCTGTCCGATGAACCAGAGCATTTTGAGTACGATGTGTCTAAAATTTATGATAGCAGTTACCGCAAAGATGTTTTTCAGTCTCGCTATTTTATTATTGAATCTTACGAACAGCTTTACAATTCACTACCCGAGATCGAGTCTCTTCTAGAGGAAAAGGTCACTTTACATCGTAGTGCAATTGAAAAAGAGTTAGGGATTGCAATATAGGGATGAGTAATTAGAGGTTAGGAACTGATTCTTAAGTAATTCAAAGGGTTCCCATTCAGAGAGGTGGCTTTGCTGGTCCTAATTGGTACATAGGCTATTTGATCATAAATAATAAGATCAGTTCCTTTCTTATATATCTAATTAGCCTAGATTATGTAAAAATGCTTGCTAATAGCCTTTGAATTGTTGATTTTTGTCATCTTTAAATTTTATACGCTGATAGGTTAGCCTGCTAAGATTAGTAGGCCTTGTCAAATTCATACATAAAGCATGAAAGTAGCCATCATAAAATACAATGCTGGAAATATTCGATCGGTTGAATATGCCTTGCAGCGTTTGGGCGTAGAGCCCATCATTACTGACGATCATCATATTATTCAATCAGCTGATAAAGTCATTTTTCCTGGTGTAGGCTCAGCAGGAAGCGGCATGAAGCATATTCAAGAACGCCAGCTAGATCAGCTCATCCCAAGTTTAATACAACCTGTATTAGGTGTTTGCTTTGGTCTGCAATTGATGTGCACGCATAGCGAAGAGGACGATACTCCTTGCTTAGGAATCTTTGATCTTAAGGTGAAGAAGTTTAAAAAAGAGAGAAAAGTACCTCACATGGGATGGAATAGCATAAGCTTCGCAAACGAGGGAGCATATGCAGAATTGAGCGGTGAAGATTTTTACTTCGTTCACAGCTATTATGCGGAGATTCATCCAGTGTTTACAGTAGGTCATTCTGAGTATGGGGAAGCTTACAGTGCTGTTCTTCAAAAAGATAATTTTACTGCTATACAGGCACACCCAGAGAAAAGCGCTAAAGTTGGTGCTCGATTTCTAGAAATATTTTTACAATCCTAACTTTCCCTGCTCATGAAAATCATTCCAGCATTAGATATTATTGATGGTAAATGTGTTCGCTTGTACAAGGGCGATTACAATCAAAAAACTGAATATAAGCTCAGTCCATTGGAGGTGGCAAAGTCTTATGAAGAGGCAGGCTTAAAACATCTACATTTGGTTGATCTTGACGGAGCTAAGGCAGGAGAGGTGGTAAATTGGGAGGTAGTACAATCGCTTTGCAGCCAGACTCAGTTAGCTATTGACTTTGGAGGTGGAGCAAAGACTACTCAGCATTTGGAGAGACTATTCGAACTGGGTGTGAAGCAGGTGACGGTAGGAAGTATGGCGGTTCAAGATCCTGAGCAAGTGGCAGAGTGGATTAAAACATTTGGTGCTGAACGGCTCATTTTAGGTGCTGATGTGCTTGACGGTAGTATTCGTACCAAAGGATGGACCGAAGACAGTGGACTACAAATCGGTGAATTTCTGAGAAACTGGCTAGATAAAGGCTTTAAATATGTAATTTGCACCGACGTAAGTAAAGATGGTGCCTTCCAAGGACCTTCTACAGACTTATACAGGGAAATAATTACTACTTTCCCTCAAGTTCGATTGATTGCAAGTGGAGGAGTTACGGAATTATCTGATCTTCCTGATTTGCAAGCGATAGGGTGTCATGGTGCAATAGTAGGTAAGGCCCTTTATGAAAACCGAATTACTGTGGAAGAACTTTCCTCTTTGAGTTTTTAGTGGGGTGACGGAATCATTGAAGGTAAATAGATTTTGGGAGCTGGACTTGTGTCCTCATCCCACGCGAAATATAAATAATAGCCGCAGCGCATGTTAAAAAAAAGAATTATTCCCTGCTTGGATATAAAAGACGGCCGCACAGTGAAAGGAGTCAACTTTGTGGGCTTGAGAGATGCGGGAGATCCTGTTGAGTTGGCGAAGGTATATGCGGAGCAGGGAGCAGACGAGTTGGTGTTTTTAGATATTACCGCTACTGTAGAGAAGCGCAAAACTTTGGTGGCTTTGGTGGATCAAATTGCCAAACATATCAATTTGCCTTTTACCGTAGGAGGGGGGATATCGTCCGTAGAAGATGTAAGAGCTTTACTGGCTGCTGGGGCTGATAAAGTGACGATCAATTCTGCTGCGGTGAGAAATCCGGATCTGATCAATCAGCTTGCCTATGAATTCGGCTCTCAATGCGTGGTGGTGGCGGTTGATAGTCGCTTTATTGACGGTAAGCATGTAGTGCATGTAGATGGAGGTCGTACGCCGACTGAAAAGGAAACCCTAAGTTGGGCAAAGGAGCTTGAAGAGCGTGGAGCGGGTGAGCTTTTACTTACTTCCATGGATCATGATGGCACTAAAGCTGGCTTTGCCGATGAGCTCAATCGTCAGTTGGCAGAGTTGCTCACTATACCTGTAGTGGCCAGTGGGGGTGCTGGTAATCAGGAGCATTTTAAGGAAGTTTTTGAAAATACAGGAGTAGACGCAGCTTTAGCAGCGGGAATTTTTCACTTCAAAGAGCTGAGCATTCCTGAGCTCAAACAATATTTACACGATAATAAGATAGCAGTACGAATAGTATGAGGAAATTACAAGACATAGCATCGGTTGACTTTAGTAAATCTAGTGATGGCTTGGTACCTTGTGTCGTTCAAGATGATGCAACAAGAAGGGTGCTAATGCTCGGTTATATGAATGAAGCTGCGCTTAAAACTACCATAGAAACAAAAAAGGCGACCTTTTTCAGTAGGTCGAAAAATAGGCTGTGGACAAAAGGTGAGTCGAGTGGCAATTTTCTTCACCTCAAGCAGTTATTGATTGATTGCGATGCAGACACCATCCTCTTACTCTGCCAGCCTGAAGGCCCTGCATGCCATACCGGTGATGATACTTGTTTTCAGCAAAATAATAATGAGAAGCTTTATTTTGCAGATCAACTCGAGTCTATAATTCGCGAGCGCTTGGCTAATCCTCAAGAAAAATCTTATACTTCATCTTTGGTGCAAAGAGGTATCAATAAGGTAGCTCAAAAAGTAGGAGAGGAGGCTGTCGAATTGGTCATTGAGGCCATGGATAACTCGGAGGATTTATTTAAAAACGAAGCTGCCGATTTATTTTATCACTATTTGATATTACTGCAGGCGAAGGGTTTCGAGTTTAAGGACATACTGACTGTACTTGAAGAAAGAAATCGCAAAAAGAGTTAATTTTTTTTAGGGATGTAGGGATATCATATTTTTGAATAAAAAAGGTAGCCTTAATATGTATACATATTGTTACCATTTTTTTCATGCTGGATTATTACTATTAAGTACCTGTAAGGGGCTTATTTAGTGCATGATTAAAAATAGGTAAAATCTTGATAAATAGATCATAAAACCTATACTTTATATATTGGAGTGCACAGTTCCAATCAAAAATAGTGATTATGCTTGTACGAAAATATCTTAATAGATTGACATTTTGTAGATTGCCCCAAGCCTTATCGTAATTTGTGATTCGTAAATCGTATTTATTTGAAAAAAAGATTAAAAGCTTAAAAAAGGCTTCTTGAAATATGTCATTTTTTACATTAAATAATTTAATAGAAGCTTGTGATACCTCGAATCTGCAGAACTTGGGACTTTTTAAGCAAGCCTTATTTAAAAGATAGTTAAGCATTACTAGGATTGAATCTTTTACAATTAGATTACTACGAGAGACTTATTTGGCTTTGGTTCAGCTTAAGACGATTTAGATTGTTAATGGTAATCACTGTATTCGTAAATCTCAATGATCGATTTTTGCGGTGCTACATATGATAACTTCTGCTGTATGGTCTCATCATGTTCGAGTTGACTGATGAAATAACACCTAATTTGTGTTTGCTAAATGTAGGTTAACTTACCATCCAACTTTCGTCAAACCAGCGAGCGTATTTCACGTAATTGTTTGAGGTGCGTAAAAATACATCTTGCATGTTTTCACCCACTTTTTTCACCTCTTTGGCTGGTGCTCCTGCGTAGATGGTGCCTGCAGGTACTTTAGTTCCGGCTAAAACCACCGCACCTGCTGCTATAATAGCGCCTTCACCTATTTCTGCATGATCCATTACGATAGCCCCCATTCCAATGAGCACCTTATCCGCAATTTTACAACCATGTACAACAGCGTTGTGAGCGATGGATACATCATTCCCTATAATTGTTTTGGAGTCTTGATAGGTGCAGTGAATAACAGCATTATCCTGTATATTGCATCGGTCTCCCATTCTTATACTGTTTACGTCGCCTCTTACTACAGCATTGAACCAAAAGCTACAGTCATCTCCACAGAGTACATCGCCTACTAAAGTAGCTGAGGGAGTCATCATACAATTTTTTCCAAAAACAGGATTTATTCCCTTTACAGGATAGATGTTAAAATTTTTATTCATTTTTTGAAACCTTTAGTAGGTACTTGGGTTTATAGCGTTGTGATTCTAAATCAAAGTTGAAACAATTATAACAAATATTAACCAGATCCCAAAAACAATGAAAAGAGTAAATATCTTATTAATGGCAATGTTTGCCTCAATGGTCATGTTTTCTTGCACCTCAAATCCAGATAGTGATGAGGCGGAAGTAAAAGAAGCTGAAGAAGTTAACACTTCAGAAAGTGCAGCTAGTTTAGCGGTAGTGCTTAACGAAAGCGAAATGACTTGGGTTGGTACTAAACCAACTGGTAGACACAATGGAACTATCGCCATGAAAGAAGGTGATTTTAAAATCGAAAATGGCACTATTGTAGGTGGCAAGTTTGTATTTGATTTGAATCAAATCGACGTTTTGGATCTTGAAGGAGAAGATAAGCAAAAATTGACGGGTCACTTGATGTCTGACGATTTTTTTGCTGTTGCTGAGCATCCTGAAGCTATCTTCGAAATTACTAAAGTAGAAGAGTTAGAAGAAGGTGAGCAAATGGATTCTATGGATTCAGAATTTAAAATCAACAATCCTACTCACAAAATTTCTGGTAATTTAACGATGAGAGGTAACACTAAAAATATCACTTTCCCAGCTCGTGTAAGCATGGATGGCTCTGAAATCAAAGCGGAGGCTAAATTCAATATTGACAGAACTCGTTGGGGAGTGTCTTATGGTGATGAGAGCAAAGTAGCTGATAAAGCTAAAGATAACTTTATCTACAATACGGTAAACATCGGATTAAATTTGAAAGCAAATAGCTAATTCGATATCTACATTATTCAATAAAAAAAGGGACAAAATTTGTCCCTTTTTTTATTGGATAAATTTGATATTTGTAATCTAAAGAACACCTATTATCGTAAAATGTTACTTTGATCCACCATGTCAATAACTCTTACTGAACTTTATGATCTGTCAAAAAGTTATCCTTACTTTTTCCTCAGCTTCAAGAACAATGTCTTTGATTCTTATCCTATAAAGACTTTTCAAGATCGATTATTGCTTTCCAATGGGCCTGCCTTAAGTTTGGAAGCTGTAAAAGGTCACAATGACTGCTTTGGTGGGATTGCATACGATTACAAAAACAGCCTAAATACTAAACTTTCGAGCAATAATTCGTCATTTATTGATTTTCCCGATTGTGCTTTCTACAATATTGATCAATCTTATCGAGACAATGATTTAATTCACTTAAAACAAGCTTTAGTAAATGAGGCAGAGAGTTCCTTCAAATTGAGCTTAGATCAAATGCAAAGCTCTGAAACTAAAGCAAGCTATCTTTCAAAAGTTAAGCAGATAAGGCAACAAATCATCGATGGTGATTTTTATGAAATGAATTTTTGCATGCAGTTTTCTAAAGTTTTGGAGGAGGAAACTTTTGATCCCATTTCATTTTTCTTTAAACTTTATCAGAAGAGTCCAGCTCCTTTTTCCTGTTTATTAAAGCAAGATCATCTCTGGGTGATTTGTGCATCTCCGGAGCGATACCTATGCCAGCACGAGGGGAGGTGGTATAGTCAGCCTATAAAAGGTACTGCGGCACGTAAAGAAGATATTAAGCAAGATCGCAAGGCCGCCAAAAGTTTACTAACCGATGAAAAGGAAAGAGCTGAAAATTTGATGATAACCGATTTGGTGAGGAATGATCTAGCTCAAGTTGGAATATCAGGTACTACCCAAGTTGATGAACTTTTTGGTGTTTATTCATTTGCTCAGGTGCACCAGATGATTACTACCATTAGCACCTTACCAAGAGAAGGTATCGATATTGAGGATTTGTTGAAGGTAAGTTTTCCAATGGGCAGTATGACCGGGGCACCAAAGTTCACGGTTATGGAGCATATTGATCAATACGAAAATTTCAAGCGCAATCTTTACAGTGGCACAATTGGTTACAAAGAGAGAGGGCTTTGGGATCTAAATGTGGTGATTAGATCCGTTATTTTTGATCAAAAAGAAAATAAGTTGAGTTTTGCTGTTGGTAGCGCCATTACATATGATTCGATACCAGAAAAGGAGTATGATGAATGCTTGTTGAAGGCTACTACTGTATTAAAAGCGCTTTCAATTTAGAAACATCTAGAGGTTTGCGTAAAAGCTGTATTGGTAATTCGGAGCTTTTCTTGAACTCGACAACTTCATTAGGAAAATCGCTTCCACTAATGATAATGTATTGAATGATATTTTGGGTCTTAATGTTCTTTAATTCCTCACTGATTGTTTCAATAAATTCTAATCCTCCCATTTCGGGCATGTGTAAATCAACAATCACTATAAATTCAGAAGGCGAATGTGTGACATTTTCACTTAAAAAGTCTATAGCGTCTTGTGCTTGATAAAAGATATGTAGTTCTTTGTGATTCACTTCTCTTTCTAATACCTTGGACGTATAAATGGTGTCGATTCGATTATCGTCAATCAGAAGAATAGATACTTTATTGGTCATGTTGATTGTCCTCAAAAATTAAATTTTCGAATTGCAAATATGGTAGATATTTATGCAAATTTCGAATAAAAGATGTTTTTTAGTCAATGCTGTCCTAAATAAATTGCTAGACCCATATTTATAGTTCTCTTATTCAA
>JAFIEW010000095.1 GCA_020832375.1 Cyclobacteriaceae bacterium | reverse complement strand
TTAAAATTGCATTCAAATGAGAAGATTATTGTACTTTACCTTGCGTTAGTCAGAATATAAAGAGAAAAGGATGACTAATAATTCATTGATTATCATGAATGTATGGGAGCTTATATTTTTTGTTTGTCCTATTAATATCTATATAAGAGTCATCGTACTTTTTCAGGGTGTTTGAGCTTGTTCTTTTCTTTGCTTGTACAATACGTTACCTACTATTCCAAGTAGCACCACCACCATTCCTATGTAGACTTGGAGCGTGTAAACTTCTTCAAAAAACACATGGCCAAAAAATACTGCGTAAAAGATACCCGCGTATTTCAATAAAGCGATTTTAGAAACCTCATCACTCTGAAAAGCTTTTGTCATGTAAACTTGAGCAATCTGCGTGCTAATACCCATGAATAAAATCAATAACCAGTCCCAGCCTAGAGGAGTAACCCAGTCAAACAGTATATATATACCAGTAAGTGGTAATGAAACCAATGGGAAATAAAATACTATTCTCACCGGATGCTCAGAGTCTTTTAATAGACGCACCATATTGTAGGCCAATCCTGCAAAGATGGCAGATATCAATCCGACTACAAGAAAGAAAGGAGAAACTCTCGGGTCAAAGCCTTCAATCATCACAACCCCAGCAAATGCAATACCGAAAAATACCCATTTGTAAGGTTTGACTTTTTCTTTAACAATAAAAATACCAAGTGCAGAAGCAAAAATCGGAGATAAATATTGAATGGTTACTGCTGCCCCCAGTGGGAGTTCTTGAAGCGTCCAAAAAAACATCGAAAGTGCAAGAAGCCCGAAAAAACCTCTTAAAAATAGAATCCACGGTTGGTTTCCAATCAAAGACACTCTAGCTCTTTTGAGTACTACAAAGCTAATGATCAAAGAAATGGCAGATCTAAAAAACACAATTTCAACAGCAGGAAGGTGAGAAAGTCCTTTTACCATCACGTTCATCACAGCAAAAAATACCCCAGCTAGTAACATGTACTTTACCCCTTTACTCATAAGCTATTGTTGATGTGAAATAAGTTAAAACAAAATATATTTTTAAAATGAATGATCAAAACGATTTGTTTCAAAATATTGTTCCCTTAATATAAGTGGCGTCTAACTTTAAATACCAATAAAGGGTAAAAAGATAGTTTTTAATTTAACCGATCAAAGATAAGCAAATTGAAGAATGGCGTCAGAATATTTACTGATTATGAGTATATTCATGACATTATTTGCACTTAAGTCACCCTAATTAAATGAAAATCCGACGTCTATTTTTATTGTTCACTTTCCTCCTTAGTGGCGTGCATTCTTCGCAGGCTCAGTGGTGGATATTTTTCAAAGATAAATGCGACCCTCTTATCTCAACTGATTATGTAAGTGCGGACACTAGAGCAAACAGGGTTTTGCTTCAAATACCTGTTTTTCAGCATAGTGATATCCCTATATGTAAGGTTTATCTTAATCAGGTTGAGAGTGAAGGCGCCACTGTAGTAGCAATGAGCAAATGGCTAAATGCCGCTCTTCTTAATGAGCTACCTAGCCACTGGACAGAGGATTTACCTGACTTTATTGATCGATTAGAATATCATCCCCCAAAAGAAATAATCGTCGCGAGAGCATTTAATACCGATTTTTTTGCGTGGGATGAGAGTAGTAGAAAGCTCTCAAGCACACTACAGCAGATTGAAGGGCAGGCACTCCTTGATGCAGGACTAAGCGGAAAGGGAGTTAGGGTTGCTTTACTTGATGCAGGGTATAATGGTTTGCTTCAGTCAGCAGTACTCCAACATTTGCTCGATAGTAATAGAATCCATTGGGTAAAAGACTTTGTGAAAGGAGAAGACGCTGATAGTATGTTTAAAAGAAAAATAAAGGGTGACACCCATGGTAGAGATGTGCTAAAAATGGTGGGGGGATTCAATAATAGTCGAAACTTGCTTATTGGTCTAGCTTGGGAGGCAGATTATTACTTGTTTCGTACAGAAGACGAAGATAGTGAGTATCGCGGAGAAGAGGTCAATTGGATGAATGCCATTGAAATTGCAGATAGCATGGGTATACGGCTGGTAAATACTTCTTTAGGCTATGGAAGTGGCTTTGATGACCCGTTAGAGAATTATCTTCCTGAACAGATGGATGGTAATACGGCTCTGATTTCTCAAGTAGCTCGACAAGCTATTCGCGAAAAAGGTATGATCATCGTATCTTCAGCTGGCAATGAGGGTAATGACCCTTGGAAGATCATTAGTGCTCCAGCTGATGTAAAGGAGGTTATCAGTGTAGGAGCAAATACTTTACGGACCCAGCTTAGATTACCCTATAGTTCTATAGGAAGCGATGGAATGGACTTCGTAAAGCCTGATGTTAGCTGTTTTGCATCATCAGGTACTTCGTTCTCCGCACCGGTTATCACAGGTTTAGTAGCATGCATGCTTGAAAAAGATGCTCGACTCAATGCGCAGAAGGTACAGCAGTTGCTTCATCAGTCAGCAAGTTTTTATCCAGCACCGAACAATCATGTAGGCTACGGTACGCCTAGTGCTGAGAAAGTTTTACAGTTGATGGATGGTCTATCGGTGGCTACTGACTGGCAGGTAGAAGATTTTAAAGATCTGGATTACAATGATTTGCAGCAAATGGATATCAGTCAATACGATTGGGTATGGGTTGCGTGGAAGACAGACCATGTGGTACTAAATGAGTTTTTGTATCATCAAGCAGATAGTTTTCCTACTATGATTGATCTGCCCAAAGATTTTAATCGGTTGACTATTTTTACTGATAAGCTGCGTAAAGAATTTATAATCGATGGTCAGTAATGGAGTATAATATTAGTTTTTATCAGTCAATTAAGAAGCCTACGGAATCTATTTACGAATTAATGACCATTAAAAAGCCAATTTCAATATTTCTATCTATTTTATTGATGGCGATGGTTTCATGCAGAAGCGATGAAGAGGTTGGTAAGCCCATAGATGAAACAGTAGCCTTCTATTTTCCTCATCCAAATGAAACTTGGGAGACCTTTGACTTTTCATCGGTTTGTTGGAATGAGGATTCACTTCAACCATTACATAATTTAGCTGTCAAGAGTGATTCTAGAGCGGTTTTATTATTGCGTAAAGGAAGGATTGTGTATGAAAATTATGCGGGTAGCAATTTGGTTGGAGGTGGAAGCTTTGGTAAAGATTCAAATTGGTATTGGGCCTCTGCAGGTAAGGTATTACTCGCTTTTGCAATAGGTATTGCAGAGGCAGATGGACTCATTAATATTGATGATCCAATCGGTGATTATTTAGGTGCTGGCTGGTCGAGCATGAATGCAGAAAGAGAGTTGGCTATATCTACTCGTCACTTATTGAGCATGGTAAGTGGATTGGAAGATGAAGTTAAAAATATCAACTCCACTCAACCCGCTGACCTTCGCTTTCGCGAAGTGCCAGAACAAAGATGGGCTTACCATAATGGAGCTTATAATTTGATTCAACGTATATTAGATGTTGTCAGTGGGAGCAGTTTTGAAGAGTATGTGGCAACTCAAATATTCCAGCCCCTCAATATGAATGCACGTTGGTTACCACTACAGGAAAATACCGTATGTTTTAGTAGTGCCAGAGATATGGCTAAATTTGGAATGATGATGCAGGCGGGTGCTCGGTGGAATGATATGTACTTTAATATTAACGATAGCTATTTCCAGCAGATGATTAGCTCATCACAGGATCTTAATCCTAACTATGGCTATTTGTGGTGGCTTAACGAAGCTGACCAGTTTAAATTACCTCAAGTAAACTTTACTTTCAATGGGCATCCTGTGACTAATGGGCCAAGAGACTTAAAAATGGCCCTCGGGCTCAATGGCCAAATATTAATGTATTCTGAAGAGATGGACTTTGTTTTCGTAAGAATGGGTGAGATGAATAATGACCCTATTTCCATTGAATTGGTCAATAGATTTATGGATGCTATCACAGAAAGCATTGCTTGCGAATTGTATTAAAGCATTTTGAGAGAAAATAGAATGGAAAAGGTCGTAAAGTCAAAAAATCTAGGAAAGAGTTAAACTTACTTTTTTAAATAAGAGCCCTACTTTTCATTCAAGTGATTAAGATTTCTTATTCGTTCAAATTTATGCGAACTTTGTGTTTTCAAAGCACTCCAAAAAACAGCATCAATATGAAAAATCTAGTCGGCCCCTTACTTTTTCGCCCTCTTCTTCTGGAGAAAATATGGGGTGGTAATCAACTTTATCATCAATTGAAAAAGGGTAATGATGACAAGGTTAGTATAGGAGAAAGCTGGGAGATTTCTGATGTTGATGAAAAATCATCTATAGTAAAACAAGGTGAATTTTCAGATAAAAGTCTAAGGGAGTTGCTACAATCCTATCCTAATGAGATCTTAGGAGCTAAGATTGCACAAAAATATAATGGTCGCTTACCTTTACTAATCAAATTTATCGATGCAAATCAAGATCTATCTATTCAGGTTCACCCTGATGATGCTATGGCAATGCAAAAGCATGGGCCTCAAGCCAAGGGAAAATCAGAAATGTGGCATTTAATTGCTTGCGCGGAAGGAGCTAGTCTGATCAGCGGTTTTGATCGGCAGGTTACCGCTGAAATGTTTCGGCAAGAGGTATTAAAGGGCGAGGCTGAGAAAAGCCTGAAGCGTGTAAAAGTACAAAAAGGAGATACATTTTTCATTCCTGCAGGTAAGATACATACTATTGGTAAAGGCTGTTTGCTGGCAGAAATACAGCAGACTTCTGACATTACCTATCGTGTATATGATTTTGATCGTACGGATTCAGATGGGAATCGCCGTGAACTACATCTCGACCAAGCGCTTGATGTACTTAACTTCAGTGACCTTAATTCAGGAAAGGTTAATTATGAGAAGCAAGTCAATAGGCGAAACGAAATGGTGAGATGCGACTATTTTGAAACTTGGTACCTGCCAATAAAAGGGAGATTTGAATTCAAAAAAGAAGATGATCGCTTTCGTATTCTTATTTGTTGTAAAGGGGAAGTGTCCATCATTGGCACTGAAATACATTTGAAAAAGGGTGACTGTTGCCTCCTTCCTGCTCAATCAAAAAGTTACATTTTAGAAAGTACAGTAGGAGCTGAACTTCTAGAGACAGCTGCTATTTAGGGCATGCTTAAAAACAGCTAAATTGTTGATAAATAAATCATAAAATCTATGCTTTATTTATTTGGATGCACAATTTTATTCAATAGTAGTGAAAATTCTTGAGATAGACATTTTGTAGCTTAGTCCCAAGCATTATCGTAATTTGTGATTCGTAAGTGGTAATTGAAAAAAAATAAAAGCTTAAAATAAGCTTCTTGAAATTTATCATTTTTTTTCATCAATTAAAACAAGCGAAGCTTGTGCCGCCTCGAATATGCAGAACTTGGGATTTTTTAAGCAAGCCCTATTGAATTATTTTATAAATCTGATATTGATTAAGCCGATAAAAGAATGCTATGGCAAAGAAGAAATTAAAATGGTATGTGGTTTGGAAGGGTGTAAAAACCGGGGTATTTGATAGTTGGTCAGAGTGTCAAGCGCAGATAGCGGGCTATACAGGAGCTCAATACAAATCTTTTGAAAGTCTAAGCGAAGCGGAAAAAGCCTACAATAAAGGAGCATCAGATTATATTGGTAAAGGGTCAGTAAAATCTAGTACTGGTAAAGCTAAAGTAAGTCGAAATAATATCATTTGGGATAGTATCGCAGTAGATGCAGCTGCTAGCTCAGCGTCAAAGCTTATGGAATATCGCGGCGTTTTCACCAAAAGTAAAAAGGAAATTTTCAGGTCAGAGGCTTATTATGGAGGAACCAATAATATCGGGGAGTTTTTAGCAATTGTTCATGCACTCGCTCTTTCAAAAGCTAAAGGCTATAATGGCCCCATTTATACTGATAGTAAGACTGCTATGAGTTGGGTGAAGAAGAAAAAAGCAAACACAAAATTTGACGCTCAGTTAGCAGACCCAGCTATTAAGGAATTGATTGATCGTGCTGAAAAGTGGCTCTCAACCAACACTTTTGAAAACCACCTGTTGAAATGGGAGACGGAGTCATGGGGAGAAATACCTGCTGACTTTGGCAGAAAATAGTCTTTTAAACTAGAGTTTATCACGAAGTAATTATTACGCTGGAGAAATTAGCCGCCTACAACTTAGCTTGCAGCTTTGAAATAGCTCAATACAAACCTAATTTCCAGCATAAAGTGATTTGATGCATGATTATCTTATAATAGCTTTCTTAAACTGTCTTATTATGCGTTTTCATCTACGACCGCCTGCGGATTGCTTGACTCATTTACGCTTTAACGCTATATGAATTTAGCTGCCCTAAGCCTTATTTGTTGCCATTATTCATTATCGTCCTGAAAATTTTCGCATGTGTTTAGATAGGCCTTTATGGGTTTTGTAATATTAACTTTAGGCTCATTGTTGAATTAAGAAAATTCACTCCTTGTCTAACTACTAATCATAAAGGGATCAACTATTCTGTGAGACCTAAAAAAACGGCCAATAAGCTTAATTTCAATGATGTATGAATTTAACTCTAGCTAGAATGTGTAGGGTTTTAAAGGATGACCGTATAAAAACCTTTTCTTTAAAATGTATATTTTAACATTTTGATATTAATCCTCAAGCATTATCGTAATTTGTGAATCGTAAGAGGTATTTATTTGAAAAAAGATTAAAAGCTTAAAATAAGCTTTGTCAAATATGTCATCTTTTCCATCAAATAAGACAATCGAAGCATGTGTCGCCTCGAAGCTGTTGCACTTGGGACTTTTTCTTCAATCTTTAGCGAATCGTATCCAGAACGTTTAGCTATTGATGTGTTTGAGGCGTTATAGCTTAATGCTTATAAAAAGAGCCATCTTAAAGTTAAGATGGCTCTTTAGATTCAGATAAATATATTGTCTCTTTCTTTAAAAATCTACTCCCTTGATGACAGGGGCGAATATTTTGTATAAGAAATAGGATTTTTAGTTATATCACTAAGTCTACGATTGGAATCGGGAACCTAAGATGGATAATGTCTCCTTCTCGATCTATTGGTAAGAAGTCATCATTAAGCAATCCAAATCGTCTATAATCAATCATTAGGTGACCTTCGCACCATAAGGAATATTCTCTATTGTAGAGCAATTCGTCGAATACTTCTCCTTCATTTAATTCACCAGCATAATCAGGTAGGCCAAAGGCATTTCGTATCACGTTAAGTGAAGCGACAGCTTCAGCATAATTTCCTTGAGCCCATTTAATTTCAGCATCAATCAGGATCAACTCCTCATTTCTTATTATGTCAATAGGTGCTGTAGGTCCATCGTAAAGAGCTGTTTCTCTTTGGCCATTAAGACCCCGAGCCGAACTAGGGTCAACTCTTAGCCTAGTTTTCAAATCAAGTCTAGTATCACCGTCTTGCAGATTTTCAATATAGCGATCATGTAAGATGATTTGGTTACCACTTTGGTTAGGTATTCTAAATACTGGATTTAAGATATCACCAGATGCTGTAGAGAAGATATGTTGTACTGCAGTACTTAGATCACCATTTATATCAAAGAAAGACTCCGCCAATGCTTGCGCTGCTTCTGCATAGTTTTCGCGGTATAGATGTACTCTAGCGGCCATGGCTCTATTGAACTGTCTAAAGGTCGCTGGCGAGTCAAATCCGATAAAGCCATTAGAAAGACCAAATCTAAAGTTGTCACCAGCATTATTTAATTCGGTGGCTGCTTCATCTAGCAATTGCGAAATTCGTTGGAATGCTTGTTCTCTGGAAACGAAGGGGCCCAAATCGTCAGGATCTTCTACATCAACCCGAATACCGTTTTCATCAAGTAGGTTGAGCACTTGTAAAAACATATAAGCCTTAAAGGTTTTGGCGAATGCAGTATAACCATTCTTTTCTGTTTCAGATAGCGTGAGTTCATTTTGAATTGCTTCCAATAAGATATTACAGTTTCTCACAACTCTATATCGTGAATTGTAGGGCGCTGTAATATAAAAGGTATTATTGTCCAGCTGCATGCCATCAGCACCAAGTAAGTCTTGTGTATTTCTTGGGTCAGCATCGAAAAGGTATAATTCCCTAGCGATTGTACCTGGGGCTGTTACCAGCTGTTGGTAGCCATTTCTCGAGCCTGCTTCAATACCTATCACCACATTGTTCAATCCAATTACTGTGGGATTGTTAATTAAAGATTCTAGATCTGGATTGTTAGGATCTACTTGCTCATCTATCGTGCAGCTCCACATTCCGAAAAATAAAAAGCCAAAGATGAGGATGTTATATAATATTTTATGATTCATAGTTTTCAGCTTTTAGAAAGTAACATTTAGATGAAAATAAAACTGACGTGCACTCGGGAAAGGCCCTACATCCAATCCAGTAGAGATACCTTGACCACCGTTTACAGAAACTTCAGGGTCGTAGCCTGAGTAATTAGTCCAAGTCAGTGGGTTTCTAGCCGAAAGCCCAATCTTCCAAGCCTCTACATTTGGAATTTTTGGAAGATTATAGAACAATGAGATCTCTCTAAGTCTTAGATATGAAGCATCCTCAATAAAGAAAGCTGGTTGATCAGGATCATTAGGAGGTAAATTGTCTAATTCGCGAGGTGTAGTCCCTCCAATATCAGTAAGGAATCGGGTAAGGTTCAATACGTCACCTCCTTGCTTCCAATGCAATAAGAAACCTAATTCCCACTTCTGATCTATTACTAGCGTATTGAAGAATGACATTTGAAAGTCAGGTTCAGTATCACCTATCTCTACCGTTCCTTCTGGGGTATTTCCTTTAAACTGTGTAATAGGCTCTCCTTCTTCCACAAAGAAAGTACCTAAGCTTAATCCAAAACCAGCGCCAGGCGGTACAAAAGGCGGTACACCTAAGCGAGTAACTTCTGATCTATTTACCCAAAATAAGACATTGGTATTCCACTGTAGTCTTGAATTGTTGATAGGAGTAGCCTTTAATGCTAATTCTACTCCACTATTTCGTAGGTCGGCATCATTGATAAATTCAGTCGTGAACCCTGATGATGAAGGCATGGCTCTACCAAATAAAAGGTCAAATACTGTTCTATTATAGTAAGTGGCTTCGAATCCGATACGATTATTAAATAGTCCAAGGTCAAAACCTACCTCAAATTCTGATGAAGTTTCAGGAATTAGATTTGGAGTTCCTCTGCTTGGAGAAATCAACGTACCAGGCGCTCCTCCTATATTTACGGCGTTTAGCGAAGTAAATAAGGCACCAAAGTTGGCACTACTACCAGTTTCGCCATAGGCAGCTCTAACCTTAAACTGATTAATCGTCTCAGAAGTCCAAAAATCAAAGTTTGCGATGTTAATCGCAGTACTGGCCTTTAAGAAAGGGAATAGCTTGTTAGGGTCTCCATTAAGGCTTGATTTGTCAAAACGAGCTCCAACGGTTGCGATAATTTTATCATCATAGTTTGCTTCCTGCTGGATCACGTAACCAAACTCTTCTTCAAACTGGTACTGTTGCGTGATTTGTTGCGCTCCTCCTTGGGTAAGATTACGCTGTCCAGGAATCAATTGTGTAGAGCGATTTAAGATAAGGTCTCTATCAAAATTTAAATAACTTACACCTGTTTGAGTGCTTAAAGTAAGCGCTCCATCCATCAAGTAGTTTTCCCAAACGGCAAAGGCCTGATAGTTGAGGTTCATAAATTTGTTCTTACCGACACCAATAAAACCATTATCATTGCCTCTTTGTGCTTGATGAGTTTCTGGAACATAAACGAAAGTTTCGTTAAGGAAGAAGTCAAGGCCACCATTAAAGTTCAACCTTAGAAGCATATTATCTTTTCGTATCAGGTCCATGTTCAGCTTAAGTCCTTGGATCACCCGATTTATAGTTTCGGAGTTTTCGGTCAAGTCTCGCACAAAAAGTGGGTTTCCAGCTGCATTAGGATTGTCAGGGTACACGCCATTTTCGTCTGGGAATAAATTGACCCAATCTCTTGTGAAAGCAAGGTTGTATCCATGGCTTAGTCCACCATCATTTTCATTACCACTAAAACTTCTGTTCGCTACAGAATTGATATAGTTTGTATTACTATTGAGGGTAACTCTTTCGTTGATTTTATGCTCGATGTTAGCACGAAGAGAGCGTCTTTTATGCCCCGTTCTAAGTATGATGCCTTCCTCATCTCGAATAGATCCTCCAATGTAAAATTTAGTTTTATCATTACCACCCGAAGCACTTAGGCGTGTTTCAGAGATGATACCGGTATTACCATAAATCTCCTCTTCATAGTTGAATAAGCCACCTTGAGCCATTCTTTGTTCAAAGAGCGCACGGTCTGCTGGGCCGAAACGTTCTTCTATTTGCTCCGCAGTGTATTCTCTCCTTCCAACAAATCTCTGAATGGTATTAATACCAAGGTCTTGTGAGAAGTTTATTTTTGTTTTACCCGCGGATCCTTTTTTTGTTGTTATGATTACAACACCTGCATTAGCTCGCATTCCATAAATAGCGGCAGCACTAGCGCCTTTCAACACTTCGATAGACTCAATATCGTTAGGATCTAAATCGGCTAATCTATTGGAAGCATTTTCTTCATTACCTACATTGGCACCTGAGGCAAATCGTGACCCGCTAGGAATCTCGGAGTTGTTCATATAGACTCCATCTATGATGAAAAGCGGTTGATTGTTTCCACTAATAGATGAAACCCCTCATAGTCGCATTGACATTCCTCCTCCAGGCGCTCCAGAATTGGAATTAATGTTAACACCAGTTACCTTACCATAGAGAGCACCATCCATAGTGGGTTGATTAGTAATGCCCGTCAACTCTTTGGATGAAACTGTACCTACGGCATTTGCAAGGTTACTCCTTTTGATGGACGAGGCTAAGCCAGTTACTACCACCTCTTCAAGATTCATAATGTCTTCAACAAGAATTACATCGATAATAGAGCGGTTACCAACCTGAACTTCTTCTGTCAAATAGCCAACAGCTGAAAAGACTAAAATCGGATTATCGCCCTTTACTTGGATGCTAAATTTACCATCCACATCAGTAATGGCACCTGTTCTAGTACCTTTAAGCTTAACATTTACACCCGGAATACCTCCATTGTCATCCATGGATGTAATAACACCAGTTACTGTTCTTTCTTGCCCAAAAATCTGTGGAGAGTAAAAAACAGCAACTAAAGCAAAAATACAAAAGTAGATTTTGTTTATAGTAAAACATTTAAACGGTTATATTTAATTTACTTGACTTCTTAAAGTAGTATAAAAGGCTGTTAAATCAATAGTGTATGACATAAAATTTTGAACTTTTGCATTTAGGAGTATTGATTTTTATGATTTAATTATTCGAACTTAGTTTGGTTATAATGTTTATTAGGCATATAATAACCTATTAAAGGTGGTAGCTTGGAGGTCAGTTGCGAGCAAGTAACTAGTTAAGATGAAGTCTGGTCTAGGCGGAAGAATTATTTTGGGTCAGCAATTTAAATATATGAAAGGAATTGAAGGTTTATGGTTTTTATGCCTACAGTAAGACTAAAAATTAAATCATGTTTGATCGAATTTTTGACGCAAATAGAATATATGCTTCATACTAAGGGGGTGGTTTGTTTATAACTAATGACGCCCGTTTTTCACGGATTTAAGGGTTTACCATAGTTCCGACCACCTCATGTTGATTATGCGAGATAAGTTATTTATTCACAACTTCCCATTCAGCTCAGTAACAAATCAAAAGTATCCTAGGTACAGTATGAAATTATACCATTCAATTTGTTATCATTTTTAATAATCGTCGTAATAATTTGATCATCACATAGATTTTCTCTTTGTTATGAACATCAATTAAGCATTTGCATCGTAATAAATGGTGATATGTTGTTGCTATTTTTCTGGTACTATTTATTTTCCATTAAATAGTATAATTATTAGGATACGATAGTGACTGAAAAAATTAAAATATAAGATAATGCAGTACTTAAGTGCCGAGGAGGCAGTGAAATTGGTAAAAAGTAATACTAGGGTCTTTGTTCATGGGAGTGCGGCTACCCCTCATACTTTATTGCATGCTTTAGCAAATCGTAAAGAGGAGCTTAAAGGTGTGGAAGTAGTCAGTATATCTACTTTAGGTGATATGCCGATAGCCGATGAATCGTGTAAGGGTAGTTTTTTTATAAATTCCTTATTTGTGTCGGGTAATGTACGCGAGGCTGTGAACTCAGACCGCGGGGGTTATGTACCGATTTTTTTAAGCGAAATAGGTCATTTGTTTCGTCACAAAATTTTGCCAATTAATGTTGCACTAGTGAATGTAAGTCCGCCTGATCAACATGGATTTTGCTCTTTAGGTGTCAGTGTAGATGTTGCCAAGCCCGCTTTGGAAGGTGCTGAAGTGATCATTGCGCAGATCAATCCGCAGATGCCTCGCACGCATGGAGATGGTCTTATCCATATTGACCAAATCACAGTAGCTGTGGATGTTGACGATCCATTACCCCAAGTAAATTATGCGGAGAAAATTGGAGATGATGAGCGGAAAATAGGACATTTGATTGCTGAAATGATCGATGATCGTTCTACGCTACAAATGGGCATTGGTGCAATACCTGATGCAGTATTGGGTCAATTAGGTAGTCATAAAGATTTGGGGATACATACTGAAATGTTTAGCGATGGCGTCGTTGATTTATATGAAAAAGGCGCCATTACCAATCGATATAAAAAGAAGCACCCAGATAAAATTGTGAGTAGCTTTGCTATCGGTACAGACAAGCTTTACAAAAAAATACAAGACAATCCGTTATATTCATTTCATGAGGCGGCTTATGTTAACGATACGGATGTGATTCGTAAAAATCCAAAGGTAGTATCTATCAATTCTTGTTTGGAGATTGACCTGACAGGTCAAGTGTGTGCAGACTCTATAGGTACCTATCATTATTCAGGTGTTGGTGGTCAAATGGATTTTATGCGTGGTGCGGCATTGAGCAAGGGGGGGAAGCCAATTATGGCACTCAGCTCTAAAACTAAAAAAGGGGTCTCTAAGATAAGTCCTATGTTGAAGCAAGGTGCAGGGGTAGTGACTACACGTGCGCATGTGCACTATGTGGTAACAGAAAATGGGGTGGCTTATCTCTACGGTAAAAATCTAAGGCAGCGGGCCTATGAGCTATTGAAAATTGCTGACCCTGCACATCAAGAAGACCTTGAAAAATCTATTTTTGAGCGATTCGGTAGTTTTCAATATTCATTTAAATAAGGCTTAGTAGGTTATCTAGGGATGAGGATCTAATGGCCATCTATTCTCTTTGATTTTCATCTCTACATAAAAGTCCTTTATGACCAACAGTAATGTGTATGATCAGGTTACTTGCTGAAAAAGAACTTTTTACAAAAGTAAGAATCAAGCTTTTGATCAAAACCAGCCTATCATCTTTTTTCAATAAAGCCAACGTTTTGGATGCTGAGTATAAATATGAGCGAAATTATTTATTAGTAGATTATGATAAAATTGACTGCGAGCATCATTCGGTTTTGTGAAAGAACCATTTAGAAGTTCTTTTTACACAATCGGACTAACTAGGGCTTGCTTAAAAAGTTCCAAGTACTGCAGATTCGAGGCGGCACAAGTTTCGCTTGTCTTGATTTGATGGGAAAAAGATATATTTCAAGAGGCATATTTTAACCCGGATTCCGAGCTAAAAATACTTCAAAATCAAACGCTTCGCTGCATTTAACGCCTTCACCATAGCGGTGCTATGCCTTAGTCGTTAAATACTTGATTTTCTTGTATTTTTAGCTCTCATAACGAACCCTAACGAATAATCCGGGTTTAAGCTTTTAATCTTTTTTCAAATAAATACCACTTACGATAATGCTTGGGGCTAAGCTACAAAATGTCGGTCTCATACATTTCGTTGCAAGCATTTTCACGATTTTTAATTAAAAATCGTGCACTCAAATAAGTAAAGTATAGATTTTATGATTTATTTATCAACAATTAAGCTATTTTTAAGCATGCCCTAACTAAGCTTTATAGGGTGTTTAAAGGTTGAGTTGTTTTGTCATCCCACGCAAAAAAAATCACTTATTCAGTCTGTTTATTATCATATGCTTGAATTCGGGTAGTGTACTCCCATATCGATAAAACAAAAATGCACCTGTTAAATATATACTACTTGCAAGAGTGGATTGTAGGATTGGATGCAGATGAAAATTGATGGAATAGATGATAATAATTAATGGGATGTTAAAAAGCAATATCAATAAGTGACTCATGGTAAATGGCTGATAACCAATTCTTTTTTTGAGTAAATACCACTTTGCAAGATTGAAAAGAAAGTAAGCACTGAGTGTTGCGATGGCGGCTCCTATCAAACCAATCATCGGAATTAACAGTAGGTTGAGACCAAAGGTGAGTAAGGCTAAAAGGCTCAAAAATAAGATGTTGTAACGATATAAATTAGAAATGCTGATGTACTCACTATTGGGGCCAAATCCTAAATCTATGACTTTAGTAGCACCAAGAAACACAAAAACAAGAAAACCAGCTGAGTAGATTTCACCTTTAGGCATGATATAGTAAAATGTTTCAAGATTAATCAGGATTAATCCATAAAGAAAAATGCCGATGGCGAGCTGAAATCGCGAAAAGTTGTGATAAAGTTGTTTGATTTTACCAGATTCTTTGGCTTCATAATATTGTGACATAAGAGATACTGCCAGTGAAGCCATTGCTCTTTTGGGCATTTCGATAACAGATGCCATGAAAAAGCTAATCATATAGATTGCATTTTCAGCCATTCCAAGCATACCACCTACCATTACGCTGTCTACTCTAGAAACGATCAATAACCCGCTTGACCCTAAAATGGCATAGGTTGAGTATTGCCAAAATTCTTTGGGTGGTAAATATTTTTTGTTGATCGAATTCGAAATCATGGGGCGTTCTTTGAGTAAGAGGTAGCCCAATAGCACCATGGCTAAAAGAAGGTAGCTGATGCTGATGCCGTAAATGAAGTACACAAAGTCGTAAGACAACCACCAAAAGAGTAGGGTATTGACCACCAAAAAAGAGCGTGCCAAGCTTTCTTTAATAAAGTTTGCGTAAGATACTCTAAGCCATGCTTTAGCCCATCCTTCTGCAAGATTGAAAAATACTAGAGCGATGACTAGAAGAAAGAGCGGCATAAGATAGGTGCTGAAATTTTCCTCATATCGATCTAGCAGCGCCATGCTATGGTTCCAAAGGAAGATGAGCAAAATTCCAATGAGCCCTAAAGGAATGCTTGCATACTTAAATATTTGGACGAGCATACCCCTAATTTGCTGCTTGCTCTTTGCTACAGGGAAATATTTGATCACTGATTGGGGTAAGCCCAAACTGAGAAATGGGGTGATGAGTGCAGCAAGATCTTTAAAAACTTGTTGTGTACCGAAATCGCTGGGTTCCAGGATAGCAGGTAGTAGCAAAACGGTGTGTATGTAGCCAACAATGACGCCCAAATATGACCATAGGGTAGAAAATAAGCTTTGTTTGCCAATTTGGTTCATCGTACACTTTTAGGGTTTTATCCAAATGGTGGTTTTTGAAAACCCACTAAAGGTATCTACTTTTTGCCAATCCCTCATGATTTGCATTATAGAGCTATATCTTTTTTTATCTGAATCTTTAAAAATGATCATCCCCCCAGAGCGAACCTTATTTCGGCTTTTTATCAAGCACTCTATCCGAGCCTTATCTTGGATGAAAACAAAATCCAAGCTTTCATCATTAAAGCGGTCAATAGACTGAATAAAAGCCCAATACTTTCTACAGATTCCGCTTCTATAAGAGGGTATG
>JAFIEW010000094.1 GCA_020832375.1 Cyclobacteriaceae bacterium | reverse complement strand
CTCCCCCCCCGCCCGCCGGGTAAAAAGTAAATTTTTCCATGATTTGATTGTTTAATGGATTATTAATTTCCAATTATAAACAAAACAAACCACATATACTAACTATCATATAAAAATTAACAATATTTATCCACTCTTTAAGTAAATTATGTATCACCGACAGTTGTATAAAATCAACGTTTAAACAACAAAACAACCGATTAAAAAATGACGCATATTAAAATACAATTACTAATAATTTTGAGAGTTGATTAATTAAAAGATCAGGGACAAGCCTTCCTCATCCCCGACCTGATCAAAAATTTCTATTTCACCGACTTTTCGCCTTTGGCATTCATCACTTCTTCTTGTACATGGATGGATTCTTTATGTATCAATTTCAAAAAGTCTTTCATAAAGTTATCGCTAATACCCATGGCCTGCGCCATTTTCAGTCGGCTAGAAATGATGTCTTCCCAGCGTGACACCTGCAATATGGTGACATTATTATCTTTCTTATACTCACCAATCTTGCGCGAAATCTGCATCCTTGTCGAAAGCTGCGACATGATGTTATCATCCAATTGATCGATTTCGTCGCGTAATACAGCCAATAAATCCTTGAATTCTTTATCGTCAATATCAGCTTTTCGCACCACCAGCTCACTAATCAACTGCGCCAATGTACCCGGCGTAATCTGTTGCTTCGCATCACTCCATGCAGCATCCGGATTGATATGACTTTCAATCATCAAGCCATTCATATCCATATCCAAAGCCTTCTGACTGATAAGCGGAAGCAAATCTCTATTACCTGCAATATGACTAGGATCGCAAATCACATCAATATTTGGAATGCGTGTTTTCAGTGCGATGGGCACCTCCCACATCGGCACATTTCTGAAAGGACTTTTTTCGTGGGATGAGAACCCTCGATGGATGGCTGCTAGCTTGGTGATTCCTGCTTTGTTCAGCCTTTCTAATGCACCGATCCAAAGCTCCAAGTCAGGATTGATCGGATTTTTTACCATCACGGGGATGTCGGTTCCCTTTAAGGCATCTGCAATTTCTTGCACCGAAAAAGGATTAACTGAAGTCCTTGCTCCAATCCACAAAATATCGACACCTGCTTTCAATGCTGCCTCTACGTGAGCGGCATTAGCCACCTCTGTAGTGACAGGTAGACCCGTCTCTTTACCTGCATTGATGAGCCATTCTAAACCTGGCTCTCCCGCTCCTTCAAAAGAACCAGGACGCGTTCTAGGCTTCCAAATCCCTGCTCTTAGCACATGATTTTTACCTGTAGCTGCCAATTTCTGAGCGGTACTCATCACTTGATCTTCTGTCTCTGCACTACATGGTCCACTGATGATCACCGGTCCATTTGCTTTTGGCACCCAAGTGCTCATTCTCTCGATTGTTAATTCTCCTTTTTCCATTGTTCTGTATACTGTATTTTATTTTTTGATTTTCTATTGCTAATGCTGATCAAACCAACAGCCTCAATCGGCTGTTTGGCGTAGTGTTTGAGTTTACGAATCTATATCCAATCCCATTTTTGCATATTGAGTACTTTTCGCCTCTTTGCTGCCATTTTGTAAGGCGATGCCCTGTAGAACCGGCCTTATTTTATTGGCTTCACTCATCAATTGGTGAAGTGCCTGCGTATCTTTCTTCATAAGCAAGTACTGAAACTTCTGCAGATGCATAATATACTCCTGAAGGGCACGCCCAAGATGTTCTGTATTTTGCTCAAAGATGGGTGCCCACATATCGGGTGAACTTTTTGCGAGCCTCACGGTCGACTCAAACCCACTACCTGCAAGCGCAAAAATATTGCGCTCATCTTTTTCAATGTCCATCACCGTCTGCCCAAGTAAAAATGAACTCACATGCGAGAGGTGGGATACATAAGCCACATGCTTGTCATGATCCTCAGCATTCATGAAGACACTCTTCATTCCCAGTAAGCTAAAGAAAGCTTGTGCATGCTCAAAAAAGCGACTGTCAGTCTTTTCGTGATCACAGATAATATTGGTTTTACCTGCAAATAAGCCTTCATGAGCTGCACTAGGTCCAGAATTTTCTGTACCAGCAATAGGGTGTGCAGCCAAGTATTGGTTGCGCTTTGAGTGCGTATCTACCAGCCGACAGGTAGCCGCTTTAGTAGACCCACTATCCATCACCCATGCTTCAGGATGTAAGACATCCAGCACCTGCATGACCACCTCACCAATTCGATTTACCGGAATGCTTACAATCACCTGATCGGCGACACCCAATTGATCGATACTGACAATTTCATCAACCAGCCCTAGCTCCAAAGCCTCTTGGGCATGCTGCGGATGATGATCTACCCCTAAAATCTTGGTTACCTCTGCTGATTTGCGTGATTCTATGGCCATCGAGCCACCAATTAATCCTAATCCTATTACTGCTACTATCATATGCTTAAACCCAATGTCTGGGCTGGTTTATTCCGTTCATTTTAATATTGTACTTGCTTGTAGGCTCATCCCTCGCTAAAAAGTTAATTAAGCTGCAGCTTTTGTGCTGCTTGAATGTTTTTCAGATACTCTGCGATTCGCTTTTCGGCGGTTTGAAGTACTTCCTCTGAGCTGCAGAGCGAGATGCGCACGTAGCGACTGCCTTCGCTTCCAAAGATGAAGCCGGGCGATAAAAAGACATGGGTGCCGTAAAGGATCTCATCGAGAAATACCTCCACATCGGTGACCTTATCGGGTACCTTTGCCCATACAAACATGCCGACTTGATCGGGATTAAGGCTACAACCCAACAGCCTCAAAATGGATAGTGCGTATTCTTTTCTTGCTGCATAAACTGCATTGATCGCATCAATTCGCTCTTGAGGTAATTTCAAGGCCTGCGTGGCGGCTTCCTGTATGCCCAAAAACATACCGCTATCCATATTGCTCTTTACCTTGAGGATGTCGTTGATAAATGAGGCTGCCCCACTCACCCAGCCAACCCTCCAGCCTGCCATATTGTGAGACTTGCTCAGAGAATTCAGCTCAATCACCACCTCATCTGCACCTTCAAGACTCAATAGGCTTGTGGGATGAGGGTTTAAAATCAGACTATAGGGATTGTCATTGACCAATAAAAACTGATGCTCACGAGCCAGATCTACCAGCTTTTGTAGCTCATCACGGTCTGCATTCCTACCTGTGGGCATGTGCGGAAAATTAACCCACATGATTTTAACCTTGCTTAAATCTTTGGCAAGCAGCTCATCCCAATCGATACATTTTTCACCTTCAGAAAGCACTCTATAGGTGGATAACTTTGCATCACATAAGCGACTGACTGATGAATAGGTAGGGTAGCCAGGGTTTGGAATGAGCACCTCATCACCCGGATTCAAAAAAGCGAGTGAAATATGCATAATACCTTCCTTAGAGCCCATGAGTGGAAGGATCTGAGTCGCTGGATCGAGCTTTACACCGTAGGTGGCATGGTAAAAGTCAGTCATTGCTCTTCTCATTACATCTGTACCTTTATAACTTTGGTAGCCATGACTACTCTCCGATTTTGCCGATTGAACAAGCGCATCGATCACCGCTCCTTCGGGCGCCAAATCAGGACTTCCGATACCTAAATTGAGGACAGGTTTTTCAGGACAGTCCAAAGCTTTTACCTCCGGCAGCTTCTTGGCGAAGTAGTATGTTTCTACATTTTGAATCCTATTGGCTCGCTGTATCATTTGTAAATCTTTATTTCTTTAGTCAACCATAAGGCTGAACCTTTATTTTGAATTTTAACCTCCTGTATTCCTTTCATTATTAAGTAAAGAGCAAAAAAAAAGTCCCGAATTCGGGACTTTTTAAATAGTATGCTTAAGATTAATATATAGCGCTACTGCTTTAAAGTCCCTTTCAGGTCAATAAAGTAATAGTAAAAATAAAAGTTTGCGCTTTGATTAATCATCATTGTCTTGTTTTGATTATACAATTGTCGCCCATAGAAAATGGAATTCCAAATTTACAGGCAATTATTTTCTAACTTTTTTGATGCAAAGGTTTTCGAAGCACCTCTTCTATATACCCTCAGCCTCAACAGACTGCACTTCAGGCACCATTCTTTTCAGTAGGTTTTCGATACCCGCCTTTAGGGTGATGGTAGAAGAAGGGCATCCGCTGCAAGAGCCTTGTAATAATACTTTGACTACTCCATCCTGAAAAGAATGATAAGTAATAGCGCCACCGTCTTGCTCCACTGCCGGCCGAATGTACTCATCTAAGATTGCTTTGATTTGTACATCAAGATCAGTTTCATCTTCCCTCGGGGTGTTTGCTTGTATCATCGCCTTTGGCGCTACGATCAGCTTACCACTTTCGAGATAATCTTTGATTTCTTTTTTTAGTTCCTCACGGATTTCAATCCACTCTACATCTTCACTTTTAGTCACCGTAACAAAGTTACTCATAAAGAAAACACGCTTCACATAGTCAAACTCAAATAGGCGGGTTGCCAGTTCACTTACTTCATTGCCTGGTGCCTCAGGATAATCGTAGCTATCACCCTCTTCTAAGAGCATATAATCAACTACAAATTTCAATGAATTTGGATTTGGATTGGCCTCCAAATAAATACTAACAGGGCGGTCTTGAATCGATGGATTCATATTTAAAAAGATTTAAAGGTTACGATCAGTGTAAAATATTCATTATTAAAACACAGAAAAAGGCTACAAGTTCAATTAGCTGATTATTTTTCTATCTCAGAGCCATCTGCCGCCAGTGGGTTGGTAGTTCGGATGAGTCCTTCGGGCATTTCACCTTCCGATGACGCAACGACGGTAGCGACAACAGCATCCCCCGTAACATTGACAGCCGTACGAATCATATCAAGAATCCTATCCGGTGCGACTATAAGAGCTATACCTGCTGTCGGGATATTGATTGCTTCTAGTACGATAACGAGCATTACCATGCCCGCTCCTGGTACGCCCGCTGAGCCAATACTTGCTAAAGTGGCCGTTACTACGATAGTAATCTGCTGACCTATGGTAAGATCTAGACCTAAAGCCTGAGCAATAAATACTGCCGCCACTCCTTGGTAGAGGGATGTTCCATTCATATTGATAGTTGCACCTAGCGGAAGTACAAAGCTACTCACCTGCTCTGAAACGCCTAACTTCTTCTCTACCACATCCATGGTAACGGGTAAGGTAGCGGAACTACTACTTGTACTGAATGCCAACAGCTGAACAGGATGCAGTGCCTTAAAGAAATCTTTGATATTGATTTTAGTAAATAATCGGAATAAACTCGGATAGAAAATCAATAGCATAAATCCTAAGCCGGCTATGACTGTCATACTGTACCACAACAAAGCATAGAGAAGTTCAAGGGCCTTGTCAGTATCTTCTCCTGCCAGCTCCACAATGAGTGAAGCTAACAAGGCAAAAACACCATAAGGTGCTACCAACATAATATATTCCACAATTTTGATGATGACATCATTTAATCCATCGAAAAACGCAACAACAGGCTGACCTTTTTCTTTTGGAATGTTTAATAAGGCGATACCCACCAGTAAGGCAAAAAAGACCACCTGAAGCATAGCGGTATTATCGCTGAGAGCGGAAAATAAATTTTCCGGAACCATGTCTACAAAAGGCTGCAATGGACTTTGTTCTTGAATCTCTGCGGCACGCTGTTGCTTTGTGCTAGCATCTGTATCGTAAAGCGCCATCAAGTTTTCGCGTGTCTCCTCTGGCAACTGCTTACCCGGTTGTAGAATGTTAACAAACAGCAACCCAACTCCAGTAGCAATCATTGTAGTGAAGATGTATATCAGAATTGTTTTTCCACCAATCCTAGAAAGCTTAGATACATCACCTAAATTAGCTATTCCTACAATAAGCGATGCCAAAACCAATGGTACGGCAATCATCTTCAATGAATTGACAAAGATGGTACCGAAGGGCTTAATATAATCAATGGTAATGGCTGGATTCCAACCACTAAATATACTGATCACCCCAAAGACCAAACCTAGTACAAGTCCTATGATAATTTGGGTATGAATTGCTACTTTAAATTTGAACATTGAAACCGCTGTTAGTTGATTGATTTGGTCATTGTGACCTTTATAATTTTCTTTTTTTAATGATTAAGTCAATCGAGATGATCGATGCTTTAATAAATGATCGGCTATCACCAGAGCACCCATTGCCTCTACGATCGGTACTGCGCGCGGTAACACGCAGGGATCATGTCTACCCTTACCGCTAACTACCACTTCCTCCCCAGCCTCATTGATAGAATCTTGATCTTGCATAATGGTCGCTACCGGCTTAAAAGCAACTTTAAAGTAAATATCTTCACCATTAGAAATACCACCTTGTATTCCTCCTGAATGATTGGTAGTGGTTCTCACTCTTCCTTTAGCATCGCTAACAAAGGGATCATTATGTGCTGAACCTCGCATGCTCACACCATCGAAGCCACTTCCATATTCGAAACCCTTTACCGCATTGATAGAGAGCATCGCCTTGCCTAAGTCTGCATGCAATTTATCAAACACAGGCTCTCCTAATCCAGCGGGCACCCCTTTTATTACTCCCGTAATGACTCCACCAATGGTATCACGATCTTTCCTCACTTGGTCGATAAGCTCTTCCATTTGTTTTGCCATCTGCAGATCGGGACACCGAACGATATTGCTTTCTGTAAGGCTTAGATCGTATGAATTGTAGTCTTTGTCAAGCGAAAGATCCCCCACTCGAGATACATAAGCCTGTGAACTAATGCCATAAGAGCGAAGCATCATCTTCGCTAGTGCACCAGCTGCAACTCGAGCTAGTGTCTCTCTTGCAGAAGATCGACCTCCACCGCGATAGTCTCTAAGACCATATTTTTCTTGAAAAGTATAATCTGCATGAGAAGGCCGGTACTTATCTGCAATGTGAGAATAGTCTTTAGATCGGGCGTTACTATTGTACACCAAAAGAGCAATGGATGTACCTGTAGTTTTACCATCAAAAATACCCGATAAGATCTCGCATTTTTCTTCTTCTTTTCGCTGAGTAGTAATGCGTGATTGACCTGGTTTTCTTCTTTGCAACTCACTTTGCAAGAACTCTTCATCAAAGTCAATACCTGCAGGGCAGCCATCAATCACTACTCCTACGCCTACCCCATGAGACTCCCCAAAGGTACTGATTCGAAATATATCACCGAAAATACTTCCCATATTATTGATTTGGCTTTTTAAAGTATAAGAAAACGCCCCCTCCAAACACAATGATCAAAAGAATATTGGTGATGAGTAAGCTATAGTTAGATTCATCAAGTGATCTCAAACTGTTGGAAGCACTGTTGATATTATCATAAAAGCTTCCATAATCCTGAGACTGTATGCTTGAATTTTTAAGACTTTCACCCACAGCCATAAGTCGTGACTTTGGCCTGAGGGTGTCATAAACAGCTCGTTCGGGATCAAAATATACCCACTCGAACCATTCAGAAAAATCATATTCTCCCGGCTCTTTGGCTACACCTGCATAAAGAAAGTCTTGGCTTCCCTTTACCTTACCATAAGAGCGGCGGATATTCTCCCGTACATTGGGTCGAAAAAACTCTATTTCTTTGATTTGAGGTAAAGCTGGCGGATTGATCTGAGCGATATTTCCTTCCCCGCTGATGCGATAGGAAAACTCAAACCCATCTCCAGTATTGACCTCTTTTACATCAAGCTTATCGCTCAAAGTGTACTTACCTACGGACACCTGATTACGCAAAGGGTGATCAGGCAGAGGCTTCACTTTTACTGTTTTCTCCCGAGAATAAAAAGTCTTAAAATCCTCTTTTCTGTTTGACCCAAAGAAGGAAGGATTTCTAGCTACTTTATACTTAATCATTTGTAATCCTACCTGCGGCAGTACGATATCCTGATCATTGAAAGGGAAATAAGATGCCTCATAAATCTTATATTTATGATAGGCCTTATTGTTAATCGTTACTGGCTCTTTGTCGATTTGAGAAATACCAAAATTTTCCTCCCATGCATTTTTAGGCTTTAAGGTTGAGATAATATCCCCCAATTGCTCACCAAGCTTATGAAATTGCATAGGGGCTCTATTATCCAGCGCGACATAAAACGAAACCGTTACATTAACACCTTCTCCTTGGAAGATCTCATTTTTATCGGTGGTTACCGCTAGAAATGCATCATCTTCAAGATCTACATATTCAATTTCTTCAGGCTCTGAAGCTCTGTTGCGCCTACCAAAAAAATCTTCAAAAGGGTCTGATCTGTTTTGCCGCTGCCTTGCAGGCCCGACTGTAATTGCTTTTCCTTTAGCTTGTAACTGTTCGCCATTGACTATCATTTTAAAGTCAGGCAATCGAAAAGTACCCTCTCTTTGAGGGATGTAGTTCTGGGTAATACTTTGCGTACTACTGATCTTACCATTAACAATACTAGTATTGGAAGATGAAGAAGTCCCCCTCTTCATAAAGCCCTCTATCTCAGGAAACTCATCATAAGATCTCAATCGACTATTTTTTACATGCACAGAGATTGTGAACATCTGATTGAGAGCAACCTCATCCGGACCTACTGTAATGCTAATTTCTTCCTCCTGAGCACTCAACTCAAAAAGAATAAAGGTGGAAATAATAAAAACAATTACGTACTTCATCTTCTAAATTCAATTCTCTTTCACTTGATTACGTAAATCTATTTCATACTCATTGAATAAACCAGTCTTTTTAATCCTACCATGATGATGTATTAATTACACTCTCATCCCAAGCAAATAAATAAACTTTTTTAATACTACCGACTATCAATTGATTTACACGAGCTTCATAAAACACATGAGGATCAAGTCAACTTTTAAATAAAGTTGAAATTACATCAGAGTAAGCTAGTGACATCAATCGTCAATGAGTTCGTCTAAATCATTATTGTCGGTTTTTGGCGGGGTGTTTAATACTTTAAAGAAAAAGTATCCTGTAATCCCCGTCACTATCAGCTGTACTGATATCATCATGATCAATGCTGAAGTTGTCATATCGTGTCTATTAAAATGCTTTATTCTTTATATCGTATTAATCATTTTTAGTTCCTTCTGAGTCTAATTGATCTCTCAAGGCACGCTCTCTCCTCTTGGTAGCCTTGAAAACGAGGTAGCAAATGAACAAAAACAATAGGGTAAGCAATAGCTTTGCCATGTCTGTATAGAACATATTATGGATGAAGCTACCCTTAGCAAGATGATCTCTAAGTTCTATTTGATCACCTTCCTTCACAAGGATTTCTTGCTTTTTATCGAATCTATAAGTTTTAGAAACGACTAAAGAATCATAAATCACATCTGCTAGCTCTTCTTTTTTACTTTCAGAATAGATTTTTCTTGGATTGCCAGCGCCATCCTTGTAAAACTGTGCTTGACTTGAAATCTGCACCCTTGTTTTTCCTGTTACCCCTACAGCAATTTCAGTTACTTCCCCGCTCAACTCAGATTCGAAGTATTCTGAAAACCATGTCTTATTGGCTACAATACCTTTATTTTGGATTTTACCGATAATACTGCTCGCATCAAGCTCCCAATTACCTTTAAAGGCAGCTTCCCAATTATTGTCTTTAGGTGTTATGAGCGCACTTAAAAACACGATTAAAAGCATGATAGGCGTCACATATTTTGTAATAGGTTTGTAGAAATTTGGAATCTTTATGTCAGAACCTCTGGATAATTCCTTCCATCCACGATCTATTCCGAACCTCCAGCCGAAAATAATGCTTTCCGCTAGCGCAAATACAACCAATGATACCGTACCTGCCCAATAATCATATTCATCGAATACACCTTGTTGAAAAAACAAAACTGTAGGCATACCAACAAGCAAGATAATACCACCAAAGCTCCAAGCTGCTTTTTTCTGACCCCAGCCAAATTCATCTCTCATGAATCCCATCCATGGTGTTCCCATGGCAAGAGAAGAGGTAATACCTGCAAAAAATAATAAGCCGAACCAGAAGCCACCGGCTATGGTGCCTAAGTAAGTGCCCCATTGGGTAAATAAATAAGGCATGGTCTGAAAAGCCATTGAAAAACCTGCATTTTCAACCACCCAATCTAATCCAAGATAACCAACTGCAATAGGAATAACGATAGAAGCACCCAATACGATTTCAACAAATCCATTCATCCATCCAGCGGACATAGCATTAAGTGCGATATCATCATTGGCCCGCACATAGGAAGAATAACAATGTATGGTCCCCATTCCTACTGAAAGTGTAAAGAAGATCTGACCTGCGGCTGCAAGCCAAACTGAAGGCGAGAGCAAGCTATCGAGCTGAGGCTCCCATAAAAAATTAAGACCCAACAAAGAGTTACAATCTGTACATCCGTCAGGTGCATTAGAATCACCTAAGGTGATACCCTTTACAGCTAAGAAAGCTCCAAAGATAAGTAGCAAAGGAACTCCCACTTTAGCTACTTTTTCAATACCTCCCTGCAATCCTTGGCTAAGAATCCAAGTATTCAACGCAAGACAGATGACGTAAAATATAATAGATTCAAAAGGAATACCTGTTGTACTGTAGCCAACGGTGGTGTATTGAACGAAAAAGTTAGAAACTTCTTCTTGCGTACCTCCAGCAAAAGTTTGCATAACGGAATGATACACGTAGGCAAGTGTCCAAGATTCAATGTAACAATAGTAGGCAGCTACACCGATATTGGTAAAAATACCAAAAACACCGAAGTACTTCCAAAACTTTAAACGCGTCATTTCGTCTAAAATGAAGGGTGTAGAATGATTCCCTTTCCTACCTCCATATCGCCCCATGGTCCACTCTATCCATAAGAGTGGAATTCCCATGATCAAAAAACATACGAGATAAGGAATGATAAATGCTCCACCACCATTTTGCACTGCTTGCACTGGAAATCGAAGGAAGTTGCCAAGACCAACGGCATTACCTGCCATTGCTAAGATCAACCCTACGCGGGTGCCCCAAGAATCTGAATTCGCCATTTAGAATTGGTAAAAATCTATTATATAGATGTTAAGTTTTTGTATCAAGCGTGAAAATTAGCAATACACATCGGATTAACCAAAGTTTTAGGGAGGAATGGCAAATATAATTGACAAAGAAAGGTCAATAAACTTACTATATAAACCTATTAAGTACCCCCTCATCCCACACTAAAAAAGATACAAGCCTTGTTTAAAGCAAAAGACTCTTAATTAAAATAGATAAGTGGTTAATCAATAAATTGGGAAAGCTGCTGATTTTCTTTTTAAAGTGAGCCTTTATACCGATTTTTGTTGTGAAAAATCCCAAAAATGACAACTACACAGATAAAAACATGGTTTTCCCTAGCTAAAACTAAAATTAACTAATACTAAGTTTACTTTAGCAAACAAATCCTACTCATTAAAAGTAAATCTGCGGAGTTTAAACTATACGAGCTGATGTTAAACGCTCAGAAATTAAATAAAATAAAATGAAAGAAACAACAAGCAAGAAAGCGGAAATCCTTGATTACGTAGAGGCAAACAAAGACCGTTTCATTGAAGAGCTATTTGAATTATTACGCATACCGTCAGTAAGTGCGGATAAAAAATTTCATGGAGATGTAAAGAGAGCCGCGGAATACGTAAAGAAACAGCTCTTGGAGGCTGGGGTAGATCGCGCCGAAATCCATCCCACCAAAGGTCATCCGATCGTTTATGCTGAAAAAATCATTGATGAAAACTTGCCAACCGTACTGGTATATGGGCACTATGATGTGCAGCCGGCAGACCCTTACGAACTTTGGGATTCACCTCCCTTCGAACCGGTAGTGAAAGACGGCAAGATATATGCTCGAGGCGCAGCTGACGACAAAGGACAGATGTATATGCACGTGAAAGCTCTGGAAACCATGCTACAAACCGACACTTTGCCATGCAACATCAAGTTCATGATTGAAGGCGAAGAAGAAGTAGGTTCTGAAAATTTAGAGATTTTCATCAAAGAAAAGAAAGATCTACTAAAAGCTGACCTTATTTTAGTATCTGATACGAGTATGCTAAGCAATGAAAACCCAAGTATCTGTGTGGGTCTTCGAGGCTTGAGCTACCTTGAAGTTGAAGTTACAGGGCCTGACAAGGATCTTCACTCAGGCATGTACGGTGGTGCAGTCGCCAACCCTATCAACATATTGAGCAAAATGATTGGTCAATTACAAGACGACCACAATCGTGTTACCATCCCTGGTTTTTACGATAAAGTGCAAGAGCTCTCAGCTGAAGAACGCGAGGTGATCAAAAAAATACCATTTGATGTAGAGCGATACAAAAAAGAGCTTAACATCGATGAAATCCACGGTGAAGAAGGATTTAGTACACTTGAACGAACAGGTATTCGACCATCACTCGATGTAAATGGTATTTGGGGTGGGTACACTGGCGAAGGTGCTAAAACAGTATTGCCATCTAAGGCTTATGCTAAAATTTCTATGCGCTTGGTACCTAATCAAGATCATCACGAAATCACTCGCCTTTTCACCGAATACTTCCAGAGCATCGCTCCAAAGTCTGTGAAAGTTAAGGTTACACCACATCACGGCGCCATTCCAGCACTTACCCCTACGGATTCGGTTGCTTTCCAAGCGGCTTCCGATGCCTTTGATAGTGTTTGGGGTAAACGTCCAATTCCTATCCGTGAGGGTGGTAGCATCCCGATTGTTGCGCTATTCAAGTCAGAACTAGAACTAGATTCCCTCCTTCTCGGCTTCGGCTTAGACTCGGATGTGATCCACAGCCCTAATGAGAACTACGGCATTTTCAATTATACACGAGGTATCGAGACTATCAGTATGTTTTATCAGCACTATGCAGATAAGATGAAGAAGTAAATATTTGAGCAGTTTGAAGAATTAGAAAATAGTGCTATTGTTTGTTTTTTGGGGGATGAGGATTTATGTTGAATGAAGCTGCGACCGATCAGCATCCCAAAAAGCAAAATATCCTATTTTCTATTTCTTGAGCTGTTTATTGTTTATACATTCAGCTAAATATTTTTAAAGTTACTTATATGTAAATGCTAGCGCCTTATAAGCTTACAAAAAAATTAAGACTCTTTATCAATTACAGCATATTATCAAATCTAATATATCAAACAATGAAGAAGTATTTTCTTATACTGATCAGCGTGCTGCTGATTCAGCTACCTTTGCAGGCCAATGAGGGCATGTGGTTACCCATCCTACTTAAGGACATGAATGAAAAAGAAATGCAAGCCATGGGTATGCGCATTTCTGCTGAGGATATCTACAGTGTCAACAATTCAAGCATGAAAGATGCTATTGTTTCCTTAGGTGGTTTTTGTACTGCAGAGATTATCTCTAAGAAGGGATTACTATTAACTAATCACCACTGTGCCTACGGTCAAATCCAAAGCCACAGTTCTGTAGAAAATGATTACCTGAAAGACGGTTTTTGGGCAGCATCCCACGCTGACGAAATTCCAAATCCAGGCCTTTTCGTACGTTTCTTGGTACGCATGGAAGATGTAACCGATGAAGTACTAGAAGCAGTTGAGGCTGGAATGAGCACTCAAGAGCGTCAGCAAGCCATAAGAGCAGCCATGCAAAAAGTAGAAGCTGAAGCAGTAGATGGCACTAACTACACCGCTGATGTAAAGCCATTTTTCGATGGTAATGAGTACTACTTGATGGTGTATGAAACCTATAGAGATATCCGATTAGTGGGTGCACCACCAGAGTCGATTGGAAAGTTTGGTGGCGACACAGACAACTGGATGTATCCCCGACACACTGGTGACTTTGCGCTATTGAGAATCTACTCGGCACCTGATGGTAGCCCTGCAGAGTATAGTGAAGACAACATTCCTTTTGTACCGAAGCATTCACTTCCTGTATCTTTAAAAGGTGTGAAGGAAGGTGACTTCTCGATGGTGATGGGATTTCCAGGTAGTACAGACCGCTACTTATCTTCATACGGTATTGACCTTGCACTAGAGCAAACAAACCCTACAAGAGTCAACATCAGAGAAAAGCGACTAGCACTTTTAAAAGAAGACATGGATGCCGATAGAGCGGTAAGAATCAAGTATGCGAGTAAATACGCAAGCGTAGCTAACTACTGGAAATACTTTATCGGTCAGTCACGTGGGTTGAAAAACTTAAATGTACCAGATCAAAAAGTAGCTATAGAAAATGAATTCCGTGCATGGTATGAGCAGGATGCTGCAAGAAAAGAAATATATGGCGAAGCACTCAATATGATCAAAGAAGGCTATCAAGAACTAAAGCCATATAATGAGTTTTACCTTTACTTATTGGAGGCCGCTTTTGGGGTAGAAATTTTATCATTTAGCAATAGTTTTCAAGGCCTCACACAAGTACTTGGTGCTGAAAATCCCAATGAAGAGAGAATAGCAAGTATGGTAGAAAGCCTAAGAGATAGAACAAAGAGCCACTTTAAAGACTACAACCGCTCTACCGACGCAAAGGTATTTGCAGGATTATTGAAAATGTTTGCTCATGACGTAAAGGAGGAGCAACTTCCAGCAAGTTTGAAAGAGGCGAAAGCAAAATACGGAGATGATTTCAGCTTGTGGGCTCAAGAAGTTTATGATGCGAGTATCTTTTCCAGCAAGGCTGCTGTAATGGCATTTCTAGATAACCCAACGGCTGAGACATTAAAAAATGATCCTGCATTATTGTTGGTGAGTGACATCTTGAATACTTACCGATCAAATATTGCTCCCCAAATAGGCATGGCAAGAGCAAAAATAGATGAGGGAAATAGACTCTTTGTAAAAGGCCTCAGAGAAATGAATCCTGACAAAAAGTTCTATCCAAACGCTAATAGTACACTTAGAGTATCTTACGGCCAAGTAAAAAGCTATGTACCGGAAGATGGTGTCAAATACAAAACCCATACTACAGCAAGAGGAATCATCGAAAAAGAAAACCCAAATGATTTTGAATTCATCGTGCCTGAAAGACTGATGAAATTAATTGAAGCTGGTGACTTTGGAGACTATGCTGATGAGAATGGTGACTTAGTCATTAACTTCATCTCTGTCAATGACATCACTGGTGGTAACTCTGGTAGCCCTGTAATCAATGGTGATGGCCACTTGATTGGAACGGCATTCGATGGAAATTGGGAAGCTATGAGTGGAGACATTGCATTCGCTAATGAAGTACAAAGATGTATCAGCGTAGACATTCGGTACACACTATTCATCATTGACAAGTTCGCTAATGCTAGACACCTCATTGAAGAAATGGAAGTGATCAGATAACAAAAACGCTAAACTTATTTAACTAAGACCTCTTTCATTGAAAGGGGTCTTTTTTTTGTGGGGATGAGATAGAAAGCTCTAGCTACTCGCTTGTTTTAAATAAGTAATACAATCTTACAGCAGTGAGTAGTCAGAAAGGGGGAAAAAACTAATTTCATAAAAGCTTTTTATTTTTTCTCTAAGAGATTTGTGTAAAGTTGTAGGAAGATTATATCACCGTTGTTTTATGATAGCCATATCTTAACATCACTTATAACATAATGACCTAGGCAGGGCCATCAAGTGAGCTGTTTTCTACTACACTAATCCTTAATGCTCCTTAATTCCTTAATGGTTGAAATTAAAACCATGAAGGCATAAAGAAAATGAAGTGGTGCTGATGAGCAGTAGCTGAGTGAAAGAATAGAAAAGATTCAGCCACAAAAAAAAACTCTCAGTTTTCGCTAAGAGGCTTGTATAAAGTCAGGCGAGGACTGCATCTCCTCTGTTTTATCATTGTACCTTCGGCGCTCTGTTTGTGATGCTTAACTCAACAGCGCCAATCCGAGATGTACCCACTTTATTGACTTTCGGTAGTGTCCAGTTTTGTGTGTAATGCTTGATTTCTTAAATGATGAAGTGTCAC
>JAFIEW010000093.1 GCA_020832375.1 Cyclobacteriaceae bacterium | reverse complement strand
TTTCCATAGCGATATATTTTGTACTCAAATATAAGAAATTATCTTTATACCTCTAACCTTAATAAAAAAATGATAAATGCAAAACAGTCTCATCACACCCAGATGATGATTTTTTTGCTATCAATTTTTGTATTATAATCCAATTTATGGTTCCCATTCTTTAATTCCTGGCTCCCGTTCCCTATTTCCTCATCCCATCGAAACATTAAGAATATAAACTTTCCTCCCTATTTTTTGCCCTATTTTTTGTAATTTCCCATCACACAATTGCCTTTATGAAGCTGATTTTTCATGTTTTTTACTTAAATATTTAAATCAGAGGCATTTAACAATAATATTAACCCCGTTTCTTATATGACCGATTTATCTATCACTAAGCTGCTCGTTGCCAATCGCGGAGAAATAGCCATTCGAATTTTGCGTGCGGCCTCTGAGTTGAAAATTCGTACCACAGCCATTTTTACCTATGAAGACCGGTACTCGCTCCATAGATACAAGGCGGATGAGGCTTATCAAATTGGTGCTGCCGATGATCCACTTAAGCCATATCTTGATATAGAGGGCATCATCAGTTTGGCGAAAAAGCAAGGGGTAGATGCTATTCATCCGGGTTATGGTTTTTTGTCTGAGAATGTCACCTTTGCCCGTCGATGTAGGGAGGAGGGAATAGTGTTTGTGGGGCCTGCGCCAGAGGTGATGGGCAAGCTTGGCGATAAGGTAGCGGCGAAAAAAATTGCTATCGAGGCTCAAGTGCCTATAATTCGTGACTGTGCAGTAGATCCCGATGAGCTAAGCACTGCTGAGGCTGAGGCTGAAAAGATTGGCTATCCGATTATGGTGAAGGCTGCTGCAGGAGGTGGTGGACGTGGAATGAGGGTAGTAAGAACCTCCAAAGAGCTTAAAAAAGCGGTAGTAGAGGCCGGATCCGAAGCGCTGAAAGCATTTGGCGACGGCACAGTGTTTTTGGAAAAGTTTATTGAAAACCCCAAGCATATTGAAGTGCAGCTTTTAGGAGATAATTATGGTAATTTGGTTCATCTCTTTGAAAGAGACTGCTCTGTTCAAAGGCGTTTTCAGAAAGTAGTGGAGATCGCACCAAGTTTAGGACTCAAAAAAGAAACCCGTCAAAAGCTCTATGACTATGCCATCAAGATTGGTAAGCATGTCAATTATAATAATGCTGGTACGGTAGAGTTTCTAGTAGATGCTCAAGAGAACATCTATTTTATAGAGGTAAATCCACGTATACAAGTAGAACACACCATTACTGAGGAGGTGACGGGCATCGATATTGTGCGTTCTCAGATTCTGATTGCAAGCGGCCTAAGGCTTGATCATAAAAGCATTTACATCCGATCGCAAGAAGAGCTTAAGTGTAAAGGTTTTGCCATCCAATGCCGCATCACCACAGAAGATCCAGCCAATGATTTCCGCCCTGACTATGGTACTATTCTAGCCTATCGCAATGCAGGTGGTTTTGGTATCCGTCTCGATGAGGGTAGCTGTTACGCAGGGGCGATGATTTCACCGTTCTTCGATTCTATGCTCGTAAAAGTTAGTTCTTCGGGTCGTACGCTCAAAGGAGCAACTGAGAGGCTGGGTAGGGCATTGCGGGAGTTCAGAATTCGCGGGGTGAAGACCAATATTGGCTTTTTGGAAAATGTAATTGCTCATCCCTCCCTATATAAAGGAGAGGCGACAGTAGGTTTTATTGGTGAGAATCCTGATTTATTCCGCATCCCAAAGAAAAAAGATCGGGGTACCAAGTCGCTCAAGTATCTTGCCGATGTGGCTGTAAATGGGCATCCTGATGTGAAGTTTGTCGATCCTAGTAAGAAGTTTAGAGAACCTATTGTTCCTTCTTTTGACTCCAATGCAGGCTATCCTCGTGGATACAAGCAGCTACTTGCACAGCTAGGACCAGAGCAGTTTACAGCAGATATTCTCAAAAAGAAAGAAGTTTTATTTACCGATACTACCTTTCGCGATGCTCATCAGTCACTGCTAGCTACCCGTATGAGGGGCTATGATCTCTTCAAAGTAGCTGAGGGATTTGCGAAAAATCACCCCCAAGTGTTCAGCATGGAGGTGTGGGGTGGAGCCACCTTCGATGTGTGCATGCGCTTTTTACATGAAGACCCTTGGATACGCCTACGCCATTTCCGTGAGGCAATGCCCAATATGCTACTTCAAATGTTGATCAGAGGATCTAATGCGGTAGGCTATAAGGCTTATCCTGACAATCTTATTGAGCGGTTCATAGAAAAAGCAGCAGAAACAGGTATTGATATTTTCCGCATTTTTGATAGCCTTAACTGGGTAGAAGCTATGAAGGTGAGCATACGCGCAGTGAGGGAACGAACGAACGCTATTGCTCAGGCTTGCATTTGCTACACCGGAGACGTGCTGACAAGCGATAAGTATACTCTTGACTATTACGTGAAGCTTGCCAAAGAGTTAGAGGCTGAGGGGGCCCATATGTTGGCCATCAAAGACATGGCGGGTCTATTAAAACCTGCAGCCGCTCGTGTCCTCATTCCCGCCCTAAAAGAAGCGGTCAATATACCGATACACTTACATACGCACGACACGAGTTCGATACAGTCTACCACCTATCAGGAGGCGATCAATGCCGGAGTGGATGTGGTCGATGTGGCCATAGCCAGCATGTCAGGACTCACATCTCAACCCAATTTTAACTCCCTTGTAGCCATGATCGAGGGACATGATCGCGCGCCTAAAATTGACCTTAAGAAGCTCAATGAATATAGTACCTATTGGGAGGATGTGCGTGAGTATTACTATCCTTTCGAGTCGGGTTTGAAAGCCGGTACTGCCGAGGTATATGATCATGAGATTCCTGGTGGGCAGTATTCTAATCTGCGACCGCAGGCCGAGGCTTTAGGCATGGGCGAGAAATTTCAAGAGGTAAAGAAAAATTATGCAATCGTCAATCGGATGTTCGGTGATATCATCAAGGTGACGCCTTCTTCGAAGGTAGTAGGTGATATGGCAATATTTATGACGAGTCATGGCCTTACTGAAGAAGATGTGATGCAGGGCGATAAGAGTTTGGCACTACCTGAGTCGGTGATCAGCCTTTTCAAAGGAGAGCTTGGACAGTCGCCTGGTGGCTTTCCGCAGGAGCTCTCGAAGCGGGTATTGCGTAATATCAAGCCCTTCACCGATCGGCCGAATGCTCATCTTGAGCCTATTGACTTTGAGGTAGAGATGAAGGAGTTTCATGAGGAATTTGACGAATACCTCACGGAGCTAGACTTTTTGAGCTATAAGTTGTATCCAAAGGTATTTCGCGAATTTTACCACTTTAAGGAAGAATTTGGTGAAGTGAGACATATCCCAACTCGCTTTTTCTTTTACCCGATGAAAAATGAGGAGGAGATGCTCGTGGAGATCGATAGAGGTAAGGCCATCATCATTAAGAAGCTCTTTCAGTCTGAGCCCAATGAAAACGGGCGATGCATGGTGAGCTTTGAGCTCAACGGACAGACTAGGAAAGTTTATGTGCAAGATCGTAGCTTTGCGGTTGATAAGGCCGTAAATCAAAAGGCTAGCGGAGAGCTTCAGGTAGGAGCACCGCTACAAGGGCGCATCAGTGAGATTAAGGTGCAGATGGGGCAGGAGGTAGCTCCTGACGATACCCTTTTCGTGCTTGAAGCTATGAAAATGGAAAGCACGGTAAGTGCTGATAGAGGAGGCAAGGTGAAGCGCATAGTGTTGGAAGCAGGCAGCATGGTAGAACAAAATGATTTAGTGATTGAACTTGAAGATTAGACTATTATGAGCATACAACTAAGATCTGAATACGGTATTTTAAAAAAGGTATTGATGCATCGTCCGGGCAAGGAAATAGACCGTCTTACGCCTTACAATAAAGAGGAATTACTTTTCGATGATGTACCCTATCTCGAAGTCATGCAAAAGGAGCATGATGTTTTCACACAGATGATACAACACGCTAGCGGAGCACAGGTGATACGGCTTCGAGAGGTGCTTTTAGATATTTTGAGGGATGAGAAGCTAAGATATAGCATGCTGTCGGGAGCACTATCTGAGCGTGGTTTTGACTTCCTGATAGAAGATCTTTTTCCAAGGCTAAGTAATGCTGAGGTAGTCAGTATCTTAGTAGCGGGTGCGAGGGTTTGGGAACTTCAGCAAAAGCTTGGCAAGCATTTTAAAACTGATTTGGGGCAGAGTGCCTTTGCTGTTGTGCCATGTCCTAACCTATACTTCATGCGCGACCCTGCCGCAGTGACTCAGGCTGGCGTAATCTACAGTCAAATGAAAAAGCCGGGCAGAAGGCGCGAAGCAAATTTGTTACGTCAGGTATATGAAAACCATCCCTACTTTGCGGGTCAACATGACATTATTTATCGAGGAGATCTAGAGACAGAGGGGGCAGTTGAAGGTGGGGATGTGATCGTGCTTTCAGAGCGTAGTCTAGCTATCGGCAACTCTGAACGAACTGACCATTCTGCCATTGCAGCTATCGCAGAAAAGATGCTGCAAAGTGGAGCTATCGATCGCCTATATGAGGTGCACCTTCCAGAAAAGCGAAATTTCATGCACCTTGATACGGTATTTACTATTATTGATCAAAATCTAGTATTGACCTATCCTGATGCGGTAAGCGCAGTAGTAAAAACAACCATTTATGAGCGTAGTGGAAAGCAGATAGATGGTAAAGATGAGGTGGTAGCACGTGACGTACAAAAGGGATTCTTGGATGTGCTTAAAGATGAGATTGAGCACTTAGAGCTCATTCACACTGCAGACGGCAATCCCGATTATAGTTCTAAGGAGCAGTGGTTTGATGGGGCTAATGTCTTTGCTATCGGTCCCAGAAGAGTAATTTCTTACAACAGAAACAAGCATACCAATCGCGCACTAAAGGATGCAGGAGTAGAGGTTTTAGAAATACCGAGTTCGGAGCTTTCTCGGGGTTTGGGCGGACCTCGCTGCATGACCATGCCAATTGAGCGTAAGTCAATGCATTAGTAATTGGAGAAGGAAGTCATAAAATAGGGGTGAGGAGCTAGGAATGATAGACTAGGATTGAGCTTGTGAAACAATTTTCATGTATCGGTTATGAGGAGGCTTTAAAGTATTCATGTTTTGGTCATAGAACTGTGTCATGTAGGGATAGATTTTTCCATGTAGCCTTACTTTCTGTGAATAAGTAGGCGTTGAAATTGCCAATCTGAGATTAGTCAGCCCAATGCCATTGCCATTGATATAACGCAAGGCACAGAATGAAGCTCCTAGCCAGATTTGCTCCTTTTTGAAATAATTGCCTGTATTGCAGAAAGAAGGCTTAACAATTTCAGGATTGCTTATTGATGCCTTCGCTATATTTTAAAAATATTTTTCAAAGGCTTACTGAAAGAATCAATATACTAAAAAATATTTATGCATATCAGCTTGTTTGCACCTTAAGTTTTAAAGGAACTATTATTCCTTAAAAGCGCTGAAGGCGCAATATAGCATAACACAGGGTGAAGCCCTGTGAAAAGTAGAAAGCATGCATTCAGCTTTTAAAGCTTATATCTATTTATGAAATTATGCGGATAAGCATAAAAATAGTTTAAAAGGCATTCATGCGAGTTCTGAAAATGACGAATAATTGCCTTAGTACAGAAGCAACATAAAATTAATAACTAACAATTAACAAATAATCATTACCCCGATATGGAAAGTTACAAAGCTAGGCCTGTCGCCTATTCGCAAACTACCATTACTGAACTCATGATACCTTCTTATGCTAATTTTGGAGGAAAAATACATGGGGGCATTTTGCTTTCACTCATGGATAAGGTAGCCTATGCTTGTGCTACCAAGCATTGTGGTGCTTATTGTGTTACTGTTTCGGTAGATACTGTTGACTTTCTAAAGCCTGTGGAGGTTGGAGATTTGGTGAGTCTTTTGGCTTCTGTCAACTATGTTGGTAATTCCTCTATGGTCATTGGAATTAAGGTGATTGCCGAAAATGTAAAGCAAGGTATTGTAAAGCATACCAATACGAGCTATTTTACCATGGTTGCTAAAGATGATGATGATCGACCGGCATCAGTGCCTATGCTGAAGCTACAAAGCGAAACGGAGGTAAGGAGATTTATTGAAGCCGTAAAGCGCAGGCGCATGAATGCCAAGTACAAGGCTAGGCTGCAGGAAATGAAAGAAGGCTTTCAACTGGAAAGAGAATTAGTAAAGTTAGAGGATCAACGCTGCATTGTGGAGATCAGCTAGAAGGCTCATGTTTTTTTTAGTGGTTTACACCAAGCAATAGTCCAAACAGAATAAATAATGGATTCCGTAGAAATTTGATGTTGCAACAAAATGCTTGGCCAAAAATACAGAGAACAGGCTGTAAAGCATATGAAATAACTTGTTTATTGTTTTTTTCTTAATGGATTTAATAATGTTATCAATAAAAGCTATCAGTCTATTTAAACATTTGATCGGATAGACGTAAACAATGATTGAAAATAGAGTTTAATTTGTAGCAAGTTAAAAAGCAATCAAAATTAAAATATAAAGTAAAACACAAGAAGATGAAAGAATTAAGCGAAGACAATCTGCAGGAGTTAGTAAGTGCAAACAAGAAGGTGATGGTACAATATGGTGCCGGATGGTGCGGCAACTGTAAAATTACAAAGCCAAAATTTAGAAAGTTAGGAGAAGAGACAGAGGGTGTAGAATTCTTTTATGTAGATGCTGAGAAGCTACCTAACTCTCGTTCACTAGCGGACGTGGCTAATTTACCAACCTTTGCCGGATTTGTAGATGGTAAATTGGTGGCACAAAAGACAGGAAATAAAGTGGAGGTTATAAAAGAAGTTATCGATGAGGTTACCAATCATTAAACATACGCTAGAGTTCATCAAAGACAAAGATGAAGATTTTGTTATAGAGGCAATTGAGCTCCTAGAGCATATGGCTGACGCCAAAGGCATAAAAGATGAAGAGCTAGATGTGATCGGTGAATTCCTTTCAAACTTTTATGGAGCATTAGATGTGCATAAAGAGATCAAGTCTGGAACTTCAGAAAAAGAAGCACTCAATAGCTTCATGAAGCGAGTCATGGGTTCTATCGACAAAGGTTGATAAAATTAAATTCATGATAGATATGAGGTGAAGATCATATGCATTTTAGTGTAATATCCTTAGACCTTCATCCCGCAAAAAAAAAACTCTCTTATCAATCGATGAGAGAGTTTTTTTATGGGATTTTTTTAGCGTTAAGGAAGCTAAGCGCTTAGTTAGCTAGCTCGTTGCGATCATTTGGGAAAATAACCGTTGGTTGAAAGCTTTTTGCTTTTTCAAAGTCCATAAGACCGTAGCTGATTACAATGACTGTGTCACCTACCTGTACTTTTCTGGCAGCGGGCCCGTTGAGGCACACCATTCCACTGCCCCGCTCGCCCTTGATGATGTAGGTTTCCAATCGCTCACCATTGTTGATGTTCACGATTTGGACCTTTTCATTTTCAATCATATTGGCGGCGTCCAAAAGATCCTCATCGATGGTGATGCTACCCACATAGTGCAACTCTGCCTGAGTCACTTTCACTCGATGGATCTTCGACTTCATTACTTCTATCATCATGAAATATTAGCGCTTTTGTTGTTGTTTTGTTTTGGCTCGCAAAGTTAAGAATTTATGATCAAGTTGTCTATCAATCTCACGTTTTCGCAATACACGGCAATACAAATGATCATGTCTTTTGGTTCCATCTGTTCGTCAACCGCTTGTAGATTGTATTTATTTCTAAATTCGAAGTATGCCAAATCGAAGTTTTTTTGACCAGCATAAAAGTTTTTTATCTCTTCTTTTATCATTGGAATGTGAATGCCATCGAGCAGTGCCGCTTTTGCTCTTAGCAATGAATCGTATATGAGGCCTGCCTCTTTAAAGGCCAGTTTACTCAACCTGCCATTGCGAGAAGACATAGCTAGTCCGTTGGCTTCTCTTACTATAGGCATACAATGTAAGCGTAAGGGAAAAAAAAGCTCTTGGCACAGTTGATCAATGATTAGAAATTGTTGATAGTCTTTTTGTCCGAAGAAGGCGTGATCGGGCAGAATAAGATGAAATAATTTAGATACTATGAGTCCTACACCATTAAAGTGACCAGGTCTTTCTTTTCCCTCGAGGGTGTTTTCAAGTGATCCGAAGCTAATATTGAGTTGAGAAGGCTTCGGATACATAATGGTGTCTGTAGGTAAGAACACGATATCACAGCCTCTATTTTTAAGCATTTCCAGGTCTTGTTCGGCTACTCTTGGGTAAGCGTCAAGGTCTGATTGATTATCAAACTGGGTTGGATTGATATAAATGCTAGCCACCACCTTATCAGTGGTGTTTTTCGCAGCATCGATTAGAGAAAGATGGCCTTCGTGGAGCGCACCCATGGTGGGTACGAAGCCAATGCTCTTTTGGTCTGTTTTAACTGATGAAAGGTGTTTTTTTAGTGATTCCGGCTCGTGGAAGATGCGCATTTGCTTGTTTTAGTAGGAGTAAATTGGAGGCAAAAGTAATGGTTTATTTGAAACATCTATGGAAAATAGCGATTTTTTTTGTAAATTTGCACGGTCATTTAGATTTACTAACTAATCTTCACAATTATGTCCAACCTACGCATACTTTATGTTGCCTCAGAAATCAATCCTTTTTTACAAACTACACAAGTGGCCGACTTCGTAAGGAAGTTACCACAAGCCATGCAAGAAAGAGGAATGGAGATTCGTATATTGGTTCCCCGTTTCGGATTGATCAATGAAAGAAAAAATAGGCTGCACGAGGTCGTTCGCTTATCGGGTATCAATATTTCTGTTGGTGATGAAGAGAAACCTTTGGTTATCAAGGTAGCCTCTATTCCTAATGCTCGACTACAAGTATATTTTATCGACAATGAAGATTACTTCCATCGTAAGTATGTTTTTACCGATAAGCAAAATAACTTCTTCGAAGATAATGATGAGAGAGCCATTTTCTTTTGTAAAGGTGTATTAGAAACAGTAAAGAAATTAGGTTGGGCCCCAGATATTGTACATTGCAATGATTGGATGACTTCCCTAGTGCCTCTATATTTGAAAACAACGTATAAAAACGACCCGATTTTTAAATCTGCAAAATCAGTCTTTTCTGTATACAATAATTCCTTTGAGCATAAGTTTAATGGAGACCTAATCGACAAAGTCAAAATGATGGATATCGATGATACGATGTTAACTTCATTGGAGTCAGGGGATTTCGATGGCTTTATCAAGGTAGGTGCTCAGTATGCTGATGCGGTCATTCACACCTCTGGTGAGGATGGCGAAAACAGTGCTGCCTTAGAGAAATTAATTTCCGAAGTAGAAGGAGAAAAAGAGGTAAACAAAATACAGGATGACGAAAACTTTTTGGAAACACACTATAACATATACAATGAACTTGTTGGGTAAATCCATTCAGCTGCTACTTCTTTTAGTAGCAGCCTTTTTTATCTCTTCTTGCGATGATGAGACTATAAACGAAGCCATCACTCTAACCGAATCTCCAAATGTAAATGTCAAATTTGTAGAAATAGATCTTTCGCCACGAATGATATTGAGGGATAGTGTTAATACAACCAGCCCTAATTTCATGATGGTAGGAAAGCTGAACGACCCTATCTTTGGCGAAACTACAGCAAATCATATTACCCAGCTCAGACCTTCCTTCAGAGAGGTCTTTCCCGGTACTGATGCTACTGTAGATAGTGTAACCTTTCAGCTTAAAGTAAGTCAATTTGAAAGTGGAGGTTTTAATACTCCGCAAATCTATCAGTTTAGATCGATATCTTCCGTTTTGGATGCTAGTCGTCAATATTATAACCTCTCAGAGGTAGATGTTGATGAGTCTATACTTTTCCAAGGGGGAGCGCTTATTGGGCCTCAAGTTGACTCTACTGTTCAGATTAACGTACCTATTGAATTTGCGCAAAACCTGGTAAGTCAAGCTGCTTCCATGAGAGAAGATTTTTTCTCGGAGAGTGGATTCACATCTATTCTTCCAGGTTTGGAAATATCCCCCAGTCAAAATAATAGCGGAATCGTAAAGTTTAGTCGAGCGCTACCTGATTCCTTTATGAAAATTTATTACAGTTCTCCGGGAGATACCATTTCTGCTAATTTGGAGTTTTTCTTCACAGACGTAATTAATTTCAATCAAGTAAAGGTAGACAGAACAAGCACCCCATTGTCAAATTTGACTCAAGGGAATGGTTTGTACGAGCCTATTGATGGGAAAATATATAGTCAAGCAGGTACAGGATTATATGTGCATTTAGATTTTCAACAGTTATTCGAATTCATCGAGGATGTACCACGGTTTGCTGTTAATCAAGCTCAATTAATTTTTGGCCCCGTCGAGAGTCGTAATGATGCAAGTGTATTGCCACCTCAAGCTGTCAACTTTCTTTATTTGAATGATGAGAATAGGCGAATTAGAATAGGGCGTGAGTTTTTTGGTATGCAATCGGAAAATGCTCGTCAGAATGGAGCTGGTAGTACGAGAAATATATTACTCGGAATTACTGGTAATGCAAATAGCGATATTACTTTCATGTTACAATCTCTTGTAGATGGAGCAATTCCTCATCGCAGGATGAAGGCAGTTCCTGTAGATAATAATAGTTCTAGCCGAGCTTATGGCATGGATATTGATAATGTCAAGCTGCAATTGTATTACACTGAAATTAATTAAAAGAAGCATATTATGTGTGGAATAGTAGGATATATAGGCCATCGTGAAGCGACTTCAGTAGTGCTGAAAGGGCTTAAAAGATTAGAGTACAGAGGGTATGATAGTGCTGGAGTTGCAGTAATAGACCATACTTTAACAATACATAAAAAACAAGGAAAGGTCGCAGATTTAGAGTCGATATTAGGAGGTAAAGACTTGACTTCTAAAGTAGGTATGGGCCATACCCGATGGGCGACGCACGGAGAGCCAAATGATGCTAATGCTCACCCGCATTATTCGCAGTCTGGTAAACTAGCTATCATCCATAATGGTATCATCGAAAATTATGGTGTTCTAAAAAAAGACCTCATTTCCAAAGGTTATGAATTCAGAAGTGAAACAGATTCAGAAGTTTTTATCTATTTCATCGAAGATATTTTTAAAAACAATAATGTTTCGCTTGAGGAAGCTGTTCGCATGGCTTTAAATAAGGTCGTAGGAGCATATGCTATCGTAATCATGTCGGCTGATGATCCTAATACATTGATTGCTGCACGAAAAGGTAGTCCTTTGGTAGTTGGCTTAGGTAAAGATGAATTTTTCCTTGCCAGTGACGCAACTCCAATTATTGAATTCACCAATGAGGTAGTTTACCTCAATGACTATGAGATTGCGATTATTCGAGATAATGAATTGACCATTAAGGATACAAAGAATACCACGATGACTCCCTATATCCAAACTTTGGAAATGGAGTTGGAATCTATTGAGAAAGCGGGGTTTGATCACTTCATGTTAAAAGAGATCTATGAGCAGCCAAAATCCATACACGACTGTATGCGTGGTAGACTAAATGCTCAAGATGGTTGGTTGAAGTTGGGTGGTATAAGAGAATATAGTAATCGATTAATTCATGCCGATCGAATTATCATTTTAGCTTGTGGTACTAGCTGGCATGCAGGCCTTGTCGCTGAATATGTATTTGAAGAATTTTGCCGTATACCTGTAGAGGTAGAATATGCTTCTGAGTTTAGATACCGAAATCCAGTGATCAAGGAAGGTGATGTTGTTATCGCTATTTCTCAATCTGGGGAGACTGCAGATACTATTGCAGCTATCGAGTTGGCGAAATCCAAAGGTGCTATAGTCTTTGGTGTTTGTAATGTTGTTGGTTCTACTATCAGTAGAATATCACACGAAGGTGCCTACACCCACGCAGGCCCTGAAATCGGTGTAGCTTCTACAAAAGCATTTACAGCACAATTGACAGTGCTTAATATGATTGCTATTCGTGTGGCGCATCGTAAGGGAACGATATCTGAGAGTAAGTACCGTGAATTGCTTGTTGAGCTTGAGCAGATACCTGCTAAGGTTGAGCGAGTCTTGAAGCAGAATGAAAAGATTGAAGAAATTGCGGCTGTCTATAAGGATGCAAGAAATTTCCTTTACCTGGGTAGAGGTTATAATTTCCCTGTGGCTTTGGAAGGTGCATTGAAGCTTAAAGAGATCTCTTATATTCATGCGGAGGGTTATCCTGCGGCGGAGATGAAGCATGGCCCTATTGCATTGATCGACAAAGATATGCCGGTAGTATTTATCGCTACTAAAGATAGCTCCTATGATAAGATTGTGTCAAATGTACAAGAAGTGAAAGCAAGACATGGTAAGGTGATTTCCATTGTAACCGAAGGTGATGATTTATTACCGACAATGTCGGAATATACCATAGAAGTACCGGCTACTCATGAGGCTTTTATGCCTATGGTTTCTGTAATTCCATTGCAATTACTCTCTTATCATATTGCGGTAATGAGAGGTTGCAACGTAGATCAGCCGAGAAATCTTGCTAAATCTGTTACTGTAGAATAAGCATATCATATTATTATATATAAAAAAAGCTCTAAGAAATTAGAGCTTTTTTTATGCCTGTCATTGGCTTGTATATTGAAGGCATTTCAGCGGAAATAAGAAGACAGGCTCATCATAAGCCTGTCTTCTTATTTTATCTTTGTATAAATTTCGTAAACAGGGGTTTATATTGCCAACTCAGCCTTTTGCCTTTCTACGTCCTCACTTGCCAAGAAGTCGTCATAACTCATCAGCTTGTCTAAGTGTCCGGAAGGGTGGATGTCAATGATTCTATTCGCGACTGACTGTGTGAATGCGTGGTCGTGAGATGTAAAGAGTACCGTACCTGGAAAGTTGATTAAAGCATTGTTAAACGCTGTGATCGACTCCAAGTCTAAGTGGTTGGTAGGCTCATCAAGCATGAGTACGTTAGCTTCTTGTAGCATCATACGTGAGGTCATACAACGTACCTTTTCACCACCGCTAAGTACATTACACTGTTTCAGCGTCTCTTCACCGGTAAATAGCATCTTGCCTAAAAAGCCACGAATATAGACTTCATCCTTTTCTCCAGGAGCAAACTGTCGCAACCAGTCAATAAGATTGAGGTCAGACTCGAAGTATTCACTATTTTCATTAGGCAGGTAAGCGGTAGTGATTGTCTGGCCAAATGTAAATTCTCCCGAATCAGGCTTGATTTCACCTGCTAAGATCCTGAAAAGCGTAGTAGTAGTGATTGAGTCAGGTCCTAAGAATGCTATTTTATCACCTTTATTAACTCGGAAGCTTAAATTATCAAAGATTTTTCCGTGCTCATTACTGTAGCTGAGACCTTCTACATTGAGTATTTGATCACCAGCAGGACGAGATTGGTTGAAGATGATGGCAGGATACTTTCGGCTAGAGGGCTGGATGTCTTCCAAATTGATTTTTTCTAAAAGTTTTTTACGGCTAGTAGCCTGTTTCGATTTAGAAGCATTGGCGCTAAACCTAGCAACAAATTCCTGCAATTCTTTCTTTTTGTCTTCAGCTTTTTTGTTGGCAGCATTTCTCTGTGCGAGAGCAATTTGACTGCTTTCATACCAAAAGCTATAGTTACCAGTAAACAAACGCACTTGGCTGAAGTCAATATCAACAATGTGCGTACAAACTGTATCTAAGAAGTGACGGTCGTGAGATACTACAATCACCGTATTTTTAAAGTCAAGTAAGAAGTCCTCTAGCCAAGCGATGGTTTTGATATCTAGATCGTTGGTAGGCTCATCGAGTATAAGTACGTCAGGGTTGCCAAAAATAGCTTGAGCGAGCAATACTCTGATTTTTTGATTACCACTAAGGTCACGCATATACTTCCCATGTTCTGATTCGGAGATACCAAGACCACTGAGCAGAGATGCAGCGTCAGATTCAGCATTCCAACCGTCCATCTCTGCAAATTGTTCTTCAAGTTCGGAAGCGCGCATACCGTCCTCCTCACTAAAGTCTTCTTTCATGTAAATGGCATCTTTTTCTTGCATAATGTCGTAAAGTGGCTTGTGTCCCATTAAAACAGTATTGAGCACCACTTCGTCATCGTAGGCAAAGTGATTTTGAGAAAGCACAGCCATTCTTTTTCCTTTATCAAGGCTGATTTGACCGCTGTTGGCATCTTGCTCACCTGATAAGATTTTTAAAAAAGTGGATTTACCCGCACCATTGGCGCCGATTACACCATAACAATTGCCTTCTGTGAATTTAATGTTGACATCGTCAAACAACACTCGCTTGCCAAATCGCAAGGAAAGATTACTTACTGATAACATGTATGCTCCTGATTTTATTGGAATTAAGCTGCAAAGGTAAGCCTTTTTTATCTTTTTTCCTTAATGTTGAGAAGACAAGCTTTCCTCTAACTGTACAAAAAAAAGTAAATTCTTCTTTGGATATATAGCCTCTCTTTTCTTACCTTTGCAACGCAAAACAGCATACTGCTCCGTTCGTCTAGGGGTTAGGACGCCAGGTTTTCATCCTGGTAGCAGGGGTTCGAATCCCCTACGGAGTACTTATAGAGGTTAATTTAACCTCTTTTTTTATGTTCTTTTCCTTTCCTTCTTCCCCTTCTTGCCATTTAGGACTCCACTAATTTTTCGTAAAGCTATGGGTTAAGCAAATTTTCTATGCATTAAACACCTGATTCATGTTTTTTGCCTCCAAGGGTAATTAGCTTTCATCAAGCTGAAGTGTTTGTATTGATGCTCTGAGAGCCGCTTGATGAAGTGCGCACATGCACGCTTCTGTCTTCATTCCACGCAAAAAACCAATTCAAAATCAGGGCTTTTTACCTATAAATATTGTGATGAGAGTTACATTGGTCTTAAATTTGTACAACTAATGAAACCAAGCACAACTAAAGCTTGTAAAATAAGTTGTAAGAATAGCATTAAGTAAAAATAATTAGTTAGCAATATGAGTAAAGTAGAGAAAGTCGTCATAATTGGTAGTGGACCAGCTGGTTACACAGCCGCGGTATATGCAGCTAGAGCGGGTATGGAGCCGGTATTGTATCAAGGGGATCAGCCTGGAGGTCAATTGACCATTACTACAGATGTAGAGAATTATCCAGGATATCCTGAAGGTGTACAAGGGCCTCAAATGATGATTGACTTTCAAAAGCAAGCTGAGCGTTTCGGGACTAGAATTATCAATGGTATGGTGACAGCAGTAGATTTTAGTACGTATCCGCATACGCTTACTATCGATGAAAAAGAGGAAGTGAAAGCTCAAACAGTTATTATTTCTACAGGTGCATCAGCTAAGTGGCTCGGTCTTCCTGGTGAAGAACGACTCAATGGTATGGGTGTATCGGCATGTGCCGTTTGTGATGGTTTTTTCTTTAGAGGCCAAGAGGTAGCAATAGTGGGTGGTGGAGATTCAGCTTGTGAGGAGGCTTCTTACCTGTCCAACATTTGTAAAAAAGTATATATGCTTGTGCGCCGTGATGAAATGAGAGCTTCTAAAATCATGGAAAATAGAGTACGCAAGGCGAAAAATATCGAGATTTTATGGAATACTGAGGCCACTGAAGTACTTGGGGATAAGGAGGTGGAAGGAGTGAAGATTATCAACAATCAGAGCAATGAAGAGTCTGTTTTAGATGTAAAAGCATTTTTCATCGCAATTGGCCATAAGCCTAATACAGATATCTTCAAAAACTATCTTGATATGGATGAAACTGGCTATATCAATACGATACCAGGTAGTACGCGTACCAATGTAGAGGGAGTTTTTGCTTGTGGTGATGCGCAAGATAGTATCTATCGGCAGGCAGTTACTGCTGCAGGTACAGGTTGTATGGCTGCGCTTGATGCCGAGCGATTTTTGGCAGAGAAAGAGTCAGAATTAGTAGAAGAGAAGAATTGATTGTTCTCTCTTGGATATAAAAAAAAGCTTTCCAAATCGGAAAGCTTTTTTTATGAATAAAGAATGTCCCGTCCTAAAATAGCGTTACACAAAAAGTAAAGTTATGAAAGAAAGAAA
>JAFIEW010000004.1 GCA_020832375.1 Cyclobacteriaceae bacterium | reverse complement strand
ATTTTGAAGTATTTTTAGCTCGGAATAGAAATTCTAATGCATATTCTGGGTTTAAGTCAATAGACAAAAAAGATTCGTGATTAAAAAAGCATAGGTGGATGTGTACAGTGATAGGCTGTCAGCAAACCAATTACGATTCACCTATTACGAACCAAAAACAAACAAACTATGAATGAGGTAATCATCAGCGGCACAGGGTCGGCACTGCCAAGCCGCAAGCTGTCCAATGCATATTTTAATGAAAAGCTAGGTGAGGATGTCGGCACATGGCTGGAAGAAAACTTAACGATCGTCGAGAGGCGATGGCTTTCTGAAGGCGAATCGGTAGCAGACCTATGCGAAACAGCGGCAAAAAAAGCTTTAGAGGCAGCTAATATCCAAGCTGATAAGCTTGACCTGATCATTGTGGCTACCGATACGCCGGAATATCTGTCTCCCTCCACCTCATCGATCTTACAGCATAGGCTCCGTGCAAGCAAGGCAGGAAGCTTCGACTTAAACAGTGCCTGTGCCGGATTTGTCAGCGCAGCCGACACCGCAGCGAAATACATCAAAGCTGATGATCAGTATGAACACATCCTCGTCATTGGGGCTTATGGGATGAGCCGCCACCTCAACCCAAGGGATAAAAAGACCGTCACTCTTTTTGCCGACGGCGCTGGGGCAGCCATATTCAGTGCTTCTAAAGATCGCAAAGGATATTTAACCGCTCATCAGTTTACACAGGGTCAGTACAACGAGTGGATGGGCATTTATGCAGGGGGTGTGAAAGAACCTGTGACGCAAGAAGTACTTCAGTCGGGAAGACATCAATTACAATTTGTAAAGCGCTTTCCATCAGAACTCAACCCAAGCACATGGGCAGCAATGGCAAAAAGACTCGCAAAAGATGCTAATATTGAGCTCTCGGATGTTAAGTCCTTTCTTATGACGCAAATCAATATCAATGCGATCAAGGGTATGCTGGACATTTTGCAGCTTCCCCATGACCGAGCTCCGTATATCATGAGCCATTATGGCTATACGGGCTCTTCGGCCATTCCGATTGCGCTAGATGAGGCAATACGATCGGGTGAGTTACAAAAAGGCGACACATTCTTCATGATAGGTAGCGGCGGGGGCTTGTCCTTTGCAGGTGCAGCCTTTAAATTGTAAGCTTATGCTGACTACACTCGCCTTCGTATCGATACAACAAGCCACAGCAGTGCTACTTCTGGTGTATATGGCGGCAGTCCTGTTATTGGTAATCAGAGGCTACCGACAAACCAAAAGTATGGACGACTATGCGGTAGGAAGTGTTCACTTTTCGCCATCATTTGTGGGCTTGTCGTTGGCAGCCTCTATGACGAGTGCGGCCACCTTCATCATCAATCCTGGCCTGATAGGTACTTATGGAATTGCAGGATTCATTTCTTATGGTTTAGCATTACCCATAGCGGCAGTTTTTTCACTGGTATTGTTGACCAAGGGCTTTCGTAAATACGGCAGCAAAGTGGCAGCGCTTACCCTCGCTCAGTGGATGGGCAAACGATATGAGAGTCCTAGATTTGCTTTGTTTTTCGCCTTTCTTTCCCTGCTACTATTAGCTTTTGTGGTATTAATATGTGTGGGCATTACTCAAGTACTAGCCAAAGGACTGGGACTTGAGCCGCTATGGATCCTGATTGGTGTCATTAGCTTTGTCTTCGGCTATATGATGTTCGGTGGTGCCAATAGCATGGTCTACACCAACGCCATTCAGGCGATATCAATGCTCATTGTGGCAGTTATATTAATCGCCTCGGGTTATCAACATTTTGAAGCGGGCATTCAAGGCTTTGTGGATAAGTTGCGCGCTATCGATCCGCTTTTGGTGAGCGCGACCAATCCTGCCTCTCCGATTTTCCGTGATTTCTTCGAGATCATTTTCTGTCAGGTGATTGTTGGGATTGCGGTGGTTTGTCAGCCGCATATTTTGACCAAGTCTCTTTTGCTCAAAAAGGAAGAAGATGTAAATCAATACCTGACTGTGGGTGCGATCGTGCAGTTTTTGTTTTTCTTGGTGGTGATTGCAGGCTTATATGCTCGCTTGGTTTTCCCCGATATGCAACAAAATGGCGTACCCATTGCACCCGATGAGCTGATTTCCACCTATGTGGTCACTTACTTTCCCGTGGCCTTGGGCATCTTGATTATTTTTGGCTTGATGTCGGCGGGGATGAGTACACTAGAAGGTTTGATCCAAAGTTTATCCACCACGATCACCGAAGACATTGTGAAAAAGGTGGCACCTGAAAGCTTTCGTGAAAAGCTGAAAAACCATGCTTTCGCGATGGCCTTCAATCGCTGGGTCATTGTGGCCTTAGGCTTTGCGGCCTTTGCACTATCTTATGAGCAATTGATACGACCCAATGTGAGCGTGGCTATCTTTGCACAAAATGGGGTATATGCCTACTTCTCCTGTGCATTTGTACCCGTATTATTTGGCATGTTCCATACCGACAGCGACCGAAGGGCAGTATTTGCAGCGGCAGTTACGGCCTTGATCGTACACTTCGGAATCTACTATGGCGGCATCGGGCCTTATATGCAAGAGAGTGTACGCAACCCTGCGATACCTACGGCAATGGCGATCTTGAGTGCAACGGCTGTGGGATATGCACTTTATTTTCTTCTTCCAAGAACTAAAAAAGTAACACCATGAATGCACCCTTCGATTGGTTTGAAAAGTGGGCTACCTATACCCCCGATAAAATAGCGGTAGAAGAGGTGGGATGTGAACACCATTATACATATGCACAGATTCATCGAGCATCGGCGCATTTGGCCGCAGCATGGTCAGAGGACTACCGACTCAAAAAAGGCGATAGGATATTAGTGTTATCCACATTTCATCAGGAATATATCGGACTTTTGGCGCTGGCACAAAAAATGGGGGTCATCCTAGTACCGATCAACTATCGCTTATCCCAAACGGAAATTGACTTTCTCATACGAGATGCTGAGCCTGAGCTTCTGATCATTGCTGATGAATTGATGCATCTAGTGTCCTCATTCCACGCAAAAAATAAAACATTGATCAGCTTTGAAGCCTATCAGGTGCAGTGGAAGGAATTGGCCAATGTGGATAAGTCGATTAGCTACTCAAGTGTGGCGCTAGAGGAAAGTCATCCTGCATTTATTTTATACACATCGGGCACGACGGGCAATCCGAAGGGTGCGATTTATACGCATGGGATGATGATGTGGAATAGCATCAGCACAGCAATGCGGCTGGAACTGACAGCACACGACCGTACACTTAATGTAATGCCTCCCTTTCATACAGGGGGATGGAATGTGCTGACAACACCCATTTTGCATTTTGGTGGCACGGTGACTTTACTGCCAAAGTTTGAGGCGGCGCAGGTGCTGGACTTGCTTGTGGATAAGTCGATCAGCATCTTCATGGCCGTACCTACCATGGTGCGCATGATGGGCGAATGTACATCTTTTTCAACCAAAGACTTTTCGCCTTTGCGCTATATGATTGTGGGTGGGGAAGCGCTGCCTGTAGACCTCATAGAAAAGTGGAAAGATCGAGATGTGCTCATCAGACAGGGCTATGGCCTGACGGAGTGTGGACCGAATATTACCTCATTGGCAGCGGAAGATGCCATTCGAAAGCGTGGCTCAATTGGTTTTCCCAACTTTTATGTGAGTACCAAGCTGATGGATGAGCACGGCTCAGAGCTGGTGGGCGAAGGGCGCGGTGAATTGTGGATAAAAGGAGCGATTGTAACAACAGGCTACTGGAAAAACCCCATTGAAACGGCCAAATCGATCAATGAGGGTTGGTTTCGCACTGGCGACATCATTTATCGGGATACTGAAGGCTATTTGTATGTGGTAGATCGCATCAAAAACATGTTCATTTCGGGTGGTGAAAATGTATATCCTGCACAGGTAGAAAAGGTTTTACTGGCACATGAGGGCGTGAGTGAAGCTTGCGTGGTGGGCGTAGCGGATGAAAAGTGGGGGGAAGTAGGCAAGGCCTATCTGGTGGGCAATGGTGACACTGAAGCCATCAAGGCACATGCTATGGGGCACTTGGCAAAATTTAAAGTTCCTAAGTATTTTGAGTGGGTCACTGAGTTACCGAAAAATGATACCGGAAAAATTAATCGTAAAATATTGTCTGCATAGGGCGTATAGCTAAAAGTTATCCACAATCTATTGATTAGTGGATAAAAAAATATCCCCAAATGCAGCATTTGGGGATAAGTCAAATTTTATAATGAGGATTAACTAGCTTTTAGTTGTTGGTGCGATTTTAATGTGCAATTCTTTCAATTGTTCATCGGCTATGGCTGATGGAGAATCGATCATGACATCGCGGCCTGCATTATTTTTAGGGAAGGCGATGAAGTCGCGAATCGAGTCGGATCCACCGAAAAGGCTGCAAAGTCGATCGAAGCCAAATGCCACCCCGCCGTGTGGTGGTGCACCATACTCGAAGGCATCCATCAAGAAGCCAAATTGCTCTTTTGCCTCTTCGTCTGAGAAGCCTAATATCTCAAACATGCGGCGCTGCATTTCTCTATCGTGAATACGGATGGATCCTCCACCTACCTCCACACCATTGATGACCATGTCGTAGGCGTTGGCATTGACACTTCCTGGGTTTTCTTTGAGATAGGAAACATGCTCAGGCTTGGGCGCTGTGAAAGGGTGATGCATGGCGTAATAGCGCTGGGTATCCTCATCCCACTCCAAAAGCGGGAAGTCAATTACCCACAAAGCTTGATAGTCGTCTTTATTGCGAAGACCGAGATCTGTCCCCATTTTGAGGCGCAATTCATTGAGGGCGGATCGTGTTTTGTTCTCATCCCCCGCTAAAATCAACATTAAGTCGCCTGGCTTAGCTCCCATGTGATCAGCAAAAGCTTTGAGATCGTCTTGGCTGAAGAACTTATCCACACCTGACTTGAAGCTGCCGTCGGCATTGTACTTCACCCAAACTAAGCCTTTAGCACCCACCTGCGGTCTACGCACATAATCAGTGAGCGCGTCGATTTGCTTACGGGTATATTCCGCACATCCTTCCGCGACAATACCCACTACAAGCGCTGCATCATCAAAAACTTGAAATCCTTTGTTTTGCGCCAAGTGGTTGAGCTCTTTAAATGCCATGCCAAAGCGGGTGTCAGGCTTGTCGCAGCCATAATTTTTCATGGCATCGGCATAGGTCATGCGAGGAAAGTCGGGTAGCTCGATGCCTTTGATCTCTTTGAAGAGGTATTTGACAAGACCTTCGAAAGTGTTTAAGATGTCCTCTTGCTCTACGAAAGACATCTCGCAGTCAATCTGGGTGAACTCAGGCTGTCTGTCGGCACGTAAATCTTCATCGCGGAAGCACTTGACGATTTGGAAATATTTGTCAAAGCCTGAAACCATCAAAAGTTGCTTGAAGGTCTGAGGCGACTGTGGCAAGGCATAAAACTCACCTTCGTGCACCCGAGAAGGAACTACGAAGTCACGCGCACCCTCTGGGGTAGACTTGATCAAAACAGGAGTTTCTACCTCGAGGAAGCCTTGATGATCCATGTATCTGCGGGTGGCTTGCATCAGGCGGTGGCGCAACATCAGGTTGTTGCGTACGGGTGCACGCCTCAAATCGAGGTAGCGATACTTCATGCGAAGCTCATCCCCACCATCGGTTTCGTCTTCAATGAGGAATGGCGGCAGCTTTGCACTATTGAGCACAGTAAGCTGATCGACTTTGATCTCGATAGCGCCTGTAGGGATTTTATCATTTTTAGCGTATCGCTCCATGACCACGCCTTGCACCTGAATCACAAATTCGCGACCCAACTGCCGGACTTGCTCAATCAAAGCGGCATCATCGCGACTCTCGTCGAAGCTCAGCTGAGTGATGCCATAGCGATCACGCAAGTCAAGCCAGATCATCCCCCCCTTATCACGGATGCGTTGCACCCATCCACAGAGGCTAACTTGAGCGTCTTTATTTTCAATTCGTAATTCTCCGCAAGTATGTGTTCTCAACATGAGCAATATCTATTTTATGATTTTTGAAACAGCCTTTGCCTATTAGGCACTAAATAAGATTCAAAATTATCATTTTGAATGAACAAATCCATGATTGATTGAATAAATCCCCATATTTATTTGCATTTGATAGGAAAATGCAAGACCCTCATTCCGACAAAACCGTAAGTAAACCGAACTCAAGTTTTCTTGTTATCTTTGCGAAACATTAAGAATAGATATTATGCAGCGTAAACGTATTATGGTAATCGTCTTTTTGGTGGTCACCATTTTCTTGATCTCTTTTACCTTTTATGTGTATCAGATGATCTATACCCCCAATTTTCTAGTTGGTCAAGATTTTGACAGTCACTTATTGATTCCCGAGGAAGCGACTTTTAAGCAAGTGCAAGACAGCCTATACGACGGACGGCTCGTGCATGACTTAGTGGCCTTTAGTGTGATGGCTAAAATCACCAATACTGACAAGCGCATTAGGCCTGGCCGATATAAAATAGCCACCAACAGTAGTAATTTGGATGTGATCAGAATCCTTCGCAACGGCACTCAAGAACCTGTGCGAGTCACCTTTAATAATGTGCGCTCTGATGAAGACATGGCACGCCGACTCACAAGAAACTTAGCCATCACGGCAGACGAGCTATTGGAAGAAATGCATGCTAGTAGCACACATGAAAAGTACGGCAGAGATAGCGCCAATATGCGACATATATTTATACCCAATACCTATGAGGTGTTTTGGGATGTGTCCGCTAGCGAGCTAATTGCGCGTATGAACCGAGAGTATGAGAGTTTTTGGAATGAGAAAAGAAGGGCTCAAGCCGAAGCGATTGGCCTCACTCCTGATGAGGTGATGGTACTGGCCTCAATTGTAGAAGCCGAAACTACCAAAATCGACGAAGCGTCGACCATAGCTGGGGTCTACCTCAACCGACTCCGCATCGGCATGGCCTTACAAGCCGACCCAACCGTAATTTACGGACTGGGTGATTTCGAAATAACGCGGGTAAGAAGTAAGCATACAGCCATCGATACGCCATATAATACTTATATGTACCCTGGTTTACCTCCTGGTGCCATCCGTTATGCGGCGATCCCCTATATCGAGGCGACCTTATCGCCAGAAGAGCATAAATATTTATACTTCTGCGCCAAAGACGACTTCTCTGGCTACCATGCTTTTGCTAGCAATTTTGCCGATCATCAGCGCAATGCTCGATTGTATCAGCGCGCATTGAATCAGGCCAATATTCGCTAGTCTTTTTTTGGGGTGGAATGAGAACGCAGCCAAAGCTCACTATAAGCTAGATGAAGAACAGCTAGTGGTTTGTTTGGTGGTTTGGGATGGAATGCTTGAAAAGTGACCTTCACTATTTCAATAGACACTTGAGGTGTTTGAGCTTAAGATAATGATTTAAAAAAATTGAAAAGCTTGGTAATACCAGCAAGATCACTAAAACTAAGCTATGTAGGGCTTGCTTAAAAAGTCCCAAGTGCTGCAGATTCAAGGCGGCAAAGCGAAGATGTATAAATATACCTCGAGCTGAAGCCAACGAAGAAGATGTCGTGCTTGGGGCTAAGCTACAAAATGTCGATCTCAGACATTTTGGTGCAAGCATTTTCACTATTTTTGCTTAAAAACTATGCACTCAGATAAATAAAGTTTAGACTTTATGATTTATTTAACAACAATTTAGCTGTTTTTAAGCAGACCCTATATAGCTTCGTACACTAGTGTGAGGGAAAGTACAGGGTGTTGAGACCTTGAGAAACGCTCGGCTTATGACGGGTATACGTCGAGCGTTCTCATTCCAACAAAAACCTTTACCAAAGCGGACTGAGCTGTGGAAATGTAAAGGAATATCATTTACTTTGAAGGTTCGAACCAAAATACCTAGCCTAATGAAAATACATGAGACCAAAGTGAGGGTACGCTACGCAGAAACCGATCAGATGAGCTATGTGTACTACGGCAACTATGCGATGTATTATGAAGTGGGTAGGGTAGAGGCACTGCGAGCGGTGGGGATTACTTATCGCGAAATTGAAGAATCGGGGGTGATGATGCCTGTGCTTGAAAACCATTCGAAGTATATGCAGGCAGCTAGATATGATGACGAAATCACCATTAAAGTCAGCATACCTGAGGCACCAAAAGTTAAAATCACCTTCAAATGCGAGCTTTACAATACAGCTGGTGAATTAATTCATGTGGGTACTACCACACTGGCCTTTGTGGATATGCAAAGAAATCGACCGATTCGCTGTCCGCAGCATTTGTACGACGCATTATCTCCCTACTTTTTAGATTAGATGGATTATGAACGAGTTTGAAAATCGCTTCATTCATTGGCTATATCAGTTTCCTCGGCTGCGACAACTGGCATTGACCTTGCGATTTTGGGTGATTAGGTATCATGATAGCTACTTCTACAAGGTTGGAAAGATTTTCTTTAAGAAAGTTAAAAATGATGAAATAACGCTGAGGGCAGCATCCGTTGCTTTTAATTTTACCCTTTCTATATTTCCTGCGATCATCTTTTTCTTCACCTTGATTCCTTATTTTCAGATTTTCATTCCTGACATGAAAGATCTGATTATGGAGTTTCTATATGAGGTGATGCCTACCTCTATTTACAGCTTTACCTCGGAAACTATTGAAGATATATTAGGTAGGCAGCGGGGCGGCCTACTTACTTTCGGATTTATCTTTTCACTGTTTCTAGCAACCAATGGCATGGTATCGCTAATGGAATCTTTCAACAGCATTTATAAAACCAATGATAAGCGAGGATTTGTAAAGATGCGATGGGTAGCCACTTTGCTCACCTTTTTACTCTCTTCAGTAGTGTTGTTTTCTATCTTCTTGCTCATTGTGGGTCAGTTTGCCTTGGCTCAAGCAATTGACTTTGGCTTACTCGAAAAGGGGCAAACGGTCTTTTTTATTCGCTTAGGAAAGGTACTGTTGATTTCGATGATGTTTCAAGTGGCGATTAGTTCGATCTATTCTATCGCACCTGCAGTGCAGAGAAGGTGGCACTTTTTTTCTTACGGTAGCTTGTTGGCGACCTTTTTGTCGGTAATTATATCATTTGGCTTTTCTTATTATATCAATAGTTTTGCCACATACAATAAGCTCTACGGATCTATTGGCGCACTAATAGCGGTGATGATTTGGTTTTATATGCTGGCAATTATTTTATTGGTGGGCTTCGAGATCAATGCCGCTTTCGACAAAGAAAAAATGCGATTAAAGAAAGAAGAAAAAAAGAATAAAGGTAAATAGATCACTTTTAAGATGGATGGTTACATAAAATTTCTCAAAAGATAACTCACGGGTAGCAACGGGTGTGATTTAAACATAAAGCCATTCAAAACAAGCTCACTCATAGATGCTTCAACTACCAAAAAAATGAGGCTGCCATTTCTTTTTTATTTTTCTTATTCATAGAGTCAAGCTCAATCTTTTCGTCTTTGCTAGACTGAGAATATTCAACATCATTAGAAATATTTTGAGGGATATTCTTAAGAGCAAATCCCACTACCAAGAACAGGAAGAACAATCCAAACCTAAGGTTTTTGTTCAATCGATTTTTTGCGTACAATATTTTAGGCATAACACATATGTTTATTGTTTATACAAAAATACGTGTCAAGCTGAGGATAAGCTATTCGGAAATTGACTATGAATGATTTTACAGCATTCATGTAATATTTTGCTTTATTTAGTCAGATACACAAAAAAATTGAAATTGAAAAAATCTAATTTAATCTAAGAAAATGGATAGCCTTCTTTAAACAGTTTATTGACAACACCGAATGTAAAGCGTTGTATTTCAACATTTTAAAAATTAATGTTTAAACACTATATACCGTATTTGAATTATTTTTAGGCTAAGACTAAAAAGATGCCTTTTCACCCAATTAAGATAAAAAAAAGACCTTAAATGTAAAAATGACTTAATATCATTCATTTAAGGTCTTATAGCTAAGTGGGATTAATAACCTAATATCTTGAGCATTTGCTCAGCTTCTTGGTCAGGTGCAAATAAACGGCTACTGATATTTCCCTCCTCATCCTTATCGATAATAACATGCTTTGGTGCAGGTACGAGGCAATGCTGTATGCCGCCATAACCGCCTAGTGACTCTTGATAAGCTCCTGTATAAAAGAAGCCAAGATACTGATTTTCTTTTTCCTTAAGCTTTGGCATAAAAACACCATAATTATGTGCTTCAGAATTATAATAATCCATGCTATCGCAAGTGAGACCTCCTAAGCTTACTTTATGATGTTCTTCTTCCCAATTGTTAATGGCAAGCATCACATATTTTTGGCTAAGTCCCCAAGTATCTGGCAGTTGAGTGATAAAAGAACCGTCTACCATGTACCAGAGCTCCTTATCATTTTGTAATTTTTGATCTAAAACAGAATAAATAGTAGCACCACTTTCTCCAACAGTATAGCTACCAAATTCGGTCATAATATGTGGCTCTTGTACATTGTTCTTGCGGCATATCCACTTGATTTTTTCTACGATCTGATCCACCATATAGGCATAATCGTAGGTAAAGTGTAACTGAGTTTTTATAGGGAAGCCGCCGCCGATATCAATAGTGTCAAGCTCTGGACATATCTTTTTTAGTTCACAATATAAATAAACAAACCTAGACAGCTCACTCCAGTAGTAGGCAGTATCTTTTATACCTGTGTTGATAAAGAAGTGCAACATCTTGAGGTTTACTTTCTTGTCATGCTGTATGTTGTCCTTATAAAAATTAATGATCTCATTGTATCGAATACCTAATCGTGAGGTGTAAAACTCAAAATTAGGTTCTTCATCGGCTGCAATTCGAATACCCACATTAAATTGCTCTTTCTTTACGTGTTCTTTATAGTAAGAAAGTTCATTCATATTATCGAGCACTGGAATACAGTTAAAATCTTCGTTGATTAACTCACTGAGATACTGTAGATACAATGGACGCTTAAATCCATTAGCGATTACGAAGTGGTCTTTGGTAATCAGACCCTTTTCATGTAGTTTTCTCACTATAGGTACATCATACGATGATGAGGTTTCTATATGAGCACCTGACTTAACAGCCTCCTCCACAACGAAATTGAAATGCGAAGATTTTGTACAGTAGCAATAGGTGTATTCGGCTTGATAGTCGTGCTTCTTGATTGCATCAGCAAAAAGACCCTGTGCTTTATGAATATTACTTTTGATCTTAGGTAAATAGGTGATTTTTAAGGGTGTGCCATACTGATTGATAATATCCATTAGATTGACATCATAAAAATGCAGCGAGCCTTTTTCGTATTTCAAATCTTCTGTTGGAAAATAAAAGGTTTGTTCAATAAGATCAATGTAGTTCTTCATGCTAATCACTTTGATTTAATAAGGTATAAATGTAAAGAAACGAAAATGTCTACGATCTGTTAAAGGCTTCCACTTGACTTCCTCGTTATTCGGACTATTTGAGGATATTCCTTTTGCCAAAAATCATTCGTGAATAAGCGCCGCAGGCATCAATGAATATATTTCAGCATTCATAATAATCAAGCATTGAAATTTATTCGGGACAAAGTTAAACTAATTCTTAGATAATAATTTCCATCATTTGGTAAATAGAATGTCTAAGCGGAAGTTATTTGAGCTTTTGTATGTTAAGTCCACTAAGACTCTATGATTTCTGCGTAAAAACGAACATCGGCTCTGACAAGATAAGGTGATTAACGATTTTTTGAGTGATTATACTCAATCTCTTAAGTACACAAACACTTCCATTAAATACCAAGTTAATCACCTTATTAAAAACCTACAAAACAGGATATTATGAAAGTTAAAAGTGGAAAACTATCAGAAGACAGAAGGAAGTTTTTGAAAGACGCAGGTAGCTTTGCGGTTTTGAGCATGATGGGAATTGGATTTTTTACCTCTTGCTCATCGGATGATGACCCTGTTCCTGTAGTAGATAATAATGACGTCAACGAAAACGATGATAACGGTGAGGCCGCGATTAGCATTCAAGGTAATACGGTAAGAATCAATTTAGACCTAGAAAACCGTCTTGATGAAGCTGGTAGCTGGCTGTTAATATCACAGGCAAATGTAATTGTAATCAACGATGGTGGTTTTGTGGCGCTTACTGCTGTATGTACTCATGCAGGTTGCAATACTAGTTGGAGTTTTAATAACCAACGACAATTAGTTTGTGGATGTCATGGTTCTAGATTCGATACAGAAGGAAATGTATTACAAGGGCCGGCGAGTCGACCTTTGGAAATGTTTGAAACTTCTCAAGATGAAAACATTTTAACGATTACCACTTCATGAGAAGCTTAATAGTGATTTTTGCTGTATTATTAATTTTCGATATTTCACTCAAAGCCCAAGAATACTATAGTGAATCAGCTAAGGTGAGATTCATTTCAAAAGCCCCAATGAATGAATTCGATGGTGTGTCGGAACATCTTACAGGCCTAATTCAAATCAAAAAAAATGACCTTGATTTCTATTTAGATTTGAATACTCTCAAAACAGGAATTAGGCTTCGAGATAAACACATGAGAGACAATTATCTCCACACAAAAGAACATCGCTTTGCTGATTTTAAGGGTAAAATCAAAAAATTAAGCGAATTCAGCGAAAGCCAACTTAAGGAAGGTGTCAAGGTAGTTGCTGTAGGGGAATTTAAAATTCATGGGGTAAGTAAGGAGCGCTCGATAGAGGGTAACCTAAAATTAAGCCCTAATGGTGAAGAGCTTCACCTTAAAGCATCTTTCATCGTGCTTCTCAAAGACCACAAAATCAAAAAACCTTCAGTAATGGGATACGATCTTGCCGACGAACAAGAAGTAGAACTAGAAGGTGTCTTCAAATTAAGGAAATAAAGCATGTCTCAATGAAACTACTCTACTTACAAAAAATACTTTTTTACTCGTTTATTTCCACCATTCTAAGCTTGTGGTGTAGCTTTCCTTCATTTGGTCAACTTGAGAGAAAGGTAGTAGAAGAAAATACAGTCGAAGAAATGACCTTTCATGCACCACGACACATCAACCTACTGACAGTAGAGCCTGTTGCGACGGGTGAATTGCACTGGGCGATCATGCACACCTTCAGCACACTAGACAATGGAGTAAGAAATCTTTTCGGAATAGACAATGGAGCAAATGTAAGACTCAGTTTCGAATATGGGTTTAGTGAACGTTTTTCTGTTGGTTTTGCTAGGAGTAGCATCGACAAAGTTTTTGATTTCCATGCGCGCTATCACTTCCTACAACAGACACAAAACAACTCTATGCCCATTTCTCTATCTTTTATGGGAGGTTATACTGTCAATTCCGCTGATTATTCCTTTTTAGCCGGCCCCGAAATCACTTTAGGTGATCGAAGCGCTTACATGGGTCAAATTATGATTGCCCGAAAATTTTCTGAAACTTTTAGTCTTCAGGTGAGTCCGATGTTTGCCTATTTCAATAATATGCAAAATGTATTCAGAGTTGAAGGGGATGAGGATCTATATCTGGCCTTGGGTTTCTCAAGTAGAATTCGGCTGGCACCAAGGTTTTCGTTGACTGCGCAGTATATTCCAAATTTAAATACAGATTTGAACTCAAACTTTGGCTTGGGAATGGACATAGAAGCGGGTGGTCACGTTTTTCAACTTTATTTTGTCACAAGCCCTATGCTCAATGAAACCTATCTTTTAGCTGGAGGCAATGGCAACCAATGGGATCAATTTAGAATTGGATTTAATGTCAATCGTATATTTACCATCAAAAGATAAATAAGCGATTAAACCGTCCATCAGACACCTTTCTATAGAGTTTAAATCTGTTACAGCCATCACTAACATATGGTAATAATGGATATGAGATTTAGACGATGGCTTTTCTGCGGGGAAAAAATCTATAATTAACAGATTTTCTAAAAAGATCTTTCAAAAACCGCAATTACTCTACCATCTGACTGCAGGTCTAGTCGGTCTTTTTCGAGTTTATAACTATCTACGGAAGAAAGTAAGTCTAAAAACGCTTGTTCATTCACACCTTCGCACATCATGCGAGTGGTAGGGCCGGGTCGGAGACTGATCGATCGATCATCGTATACTTCAATTTCACCCGACATGCTATTACATCCCGTACTACCACTTAGCCGATTGGACTCAACTTGAATTAATAAATGAGGAATTTTAGCAGAATAATTCATTTCTTGAACGGATTGATTTTCAAACATGGTCAATGACCACCTTCCATTTAATTCGTGCTTATCATCCCTACCTGTATCACTATTAGTTGGGTTTTTAGGCGTCAATAAGTATTGGTCAGCATCATCACCTTTTATTTCTAAACCCGAACGGCTCAGCTTTCTTATGCTTCCGTCTCTTTCGTTCAAGAAAATACCAACTTCACGGTCATCTTCATTTTTCAGTATGATTCTATTTTGACCATCAAATGACCAATTTCCCTTTTGCATAATCGATCTATTCGACATTCCACCAACGAATTCCTGCTCTAAACTAAAAGTGCCATCACCTTTCAGGCTAAGATCATAAAGGATATGCTCACAACCATCGCATGGTATTTTTCCAGACCAGTCTCCTGCATGTTGTTCGAAATCAGGTAAAGATGCAATGGCTCTATCAACCTGTGGGGTCGGACTACAAGCAATAAAAGAAAAACCGAATACTAAAAATAAGATAGGAAAACGTAAAGAGTAATTTTGAATCATCATCACTTTATGGTTATACTTAATTAGTGTTTATATCAATCAAAAGACTTTATAAATATCTATTCTAACAACGCTCACTAAACGAGAAAGCTTTAACAAAAAAATCCTTCAATCATATACCCCAATTTTGAAATATAAATATACAGGTATTTTTATTCATTATATCCATCAAAAACCAATTTATGTATTTATCAGTTCAAATTTGTTTCTTCCAATGACCATTGGTGGAAATTTGCAGGTATAACTCTTATAATTCGGACTTTTATTTTAATTTTATATATCTCTTGCAAATTACCCTCTATGCGATTACTACTAAGCTGTATTTTAATCTGCTTTTGCTTGAAGCTAAGCGCCCAAATACCATTAGTAGAATATTTTTCTGAAGAAAGCTTTGGAGGGCACAAGCAATCCTTTGGAGCCACTGAAGATAGCTCAGGGCTTCTTTACATCGCAAATGGTAACGGAGTTATAATTACCGATGGTAAATTTCAACAGCTAATACCCCTTCCTAATAGTAGTCCCGCTCGATCCATTTTACAATTAAACAATGAAATTTTCGTAGGTGGAGTCAACGAATTTGGAAAAATCACCAGACAACCAAACCGCAACTTTGAATACCAAAGTTTAAAGCACCACTTTTCTAATGATAGTAGTTCTTTTAAAGAGGTTTTTTACATTAAACCCTTCAACGGAAGCGTGGCTTTTTTTACTGATCAAAAAATCTTTTTCTACTCAGGAAAAGATAACTTTAGCATAAGGCCAGAGCGAGATGACGATTCCTTTTATGCAATATACTCAGTTAATGATCGACTTTTCATTGATCACAACAAATCAGGACTGAAGGAGTACACAAAAGAAGGCAACTTTATCTCTCTTTCTTCGGAGGATGAGGAATTCAAATACACTTATTTTTCTATTCTGCCTCATTCAAAAGATAGTTTACTTTTTTTCAGCATAGATAAAGGTATTTTTATTACACATGCCAATCAGGTACCATTAAAATTACGCCCTTGGTACAATGAAATCAATGAAGAGCTAAAAGAAGCTAATATCTACCGAGCTATTAAGCTCAAAAATAATAATTATCTCATAGGTACACTGGCAAATGGAGCCTATCTTATCAATTCCGAAGGAGAACTGATCCACCATTATCATCAATCCAACGGTCTTGAAAGTGAAACGGTGCTCGAACTTTTTGAATCCAATCGGCAAGAGGCGATCATAAGCTTAAACAAAGGCTTAGCTAGGGTAAATTTAAGCCCAGATTTACAGTATTGGCAAAAAGAACAAAGCCCATTTCAAAGTAACATTACCTTTTTTGATGAAATTGATAATAACATTTATGCTGGCAATATTCTATCTCTTTTCACTTGGAATGGAAATAAATTTCAACAAAAAAAGCAATTCTCCCAAGTCAATGCTATCCAAAGTCTACAAGATAGCAAAGGGAAAAAGCAATTACTTGTTGGCTCAGGCGATGGCCTAATGATAAGCCAAGGTGACCATGAACAATGGAAAGAATGGCACAAGAAAATAAAATATATTTATGACATCATTCCACGTAAAAACAAAAACAACGAATGGCTCATACTCCATCAATATGGACTTGAGTCGGTAAGACTTGTTAATGACACGATCACCTCAAACAATGACTTTATCGAATTAGATGGAAGACCACACAAAATCATACCACTGGAAAATAAACTCATGGTTGGTACATACTACAATGGTGTATACTTCTTAACCGAAAAAAACGGAAAATTAGAGACTACTTCACATATAGTCCAAGGTAGTGCTGGCACCGATTCAGCAGGTTTTAACCGATTGTATCAGGCGAAGGATCGTATTTTCCGAAGTTCCTCTATTGAGAGAGTAGTGCAAGAGTTTAACTTCAAAAGGCAAGAATTTGAAAATGTTGAAGACCCGGTTTTATTTAATTCCTACATTAGGCAAAATGTATTTTATCAGGGGAAAGACTTGCTATTTTTACAATCAGCCGAAGGTTTTAAGCTTTATGATCCTATCACGGAGACTTCCTTTGATGAAAGTATCGATGACATGATTCAATACGCCCATTATAAAGGTTTTAGCTTCAATAATATACTGATTGATAATGAAAATCAGCTCTGGCTTTCAGGTAACCAGCTACTAAAATTAGACCTCAACAAAAAGCATATAAAACCACTCCTTAAAGCTTACATTTACGCTTTAGAAGTAAGTAATGATACCACTTACTACTTTCCAGACACAACCTATCAATTAAAAGACATCGATTTTTATAACAATCGCATCATATTTAAATATGCTGTAAACGATATAGACTTTAACAAAGACTGGAAGTATGCTTACCGTTTAATCGGCTACAATGATAAATGGTCCGAATATAGTACAGATAATACGAGAGAATATATGAACCTCATGCCGGGTGAATATAGCTTTGAAGTACGAGCAAAAGGGCCTCATGGCATAAGCGAGATTGGAAGAATACATTTTCAAATTAGCAAACCAATTTATCTGCGCACTGAGTTTATCATCATCTATTTTTTGGGGCTGATAGGAATTGTTTATTTGATCATCTACTGGAATGGTCGTCGTCTAATTCGATCCAATCAAAAGCTTAATGATCTTGTAAGACAGAGAACGAAAGACTTAGAAGAAAAAAACCATGAAATAGAACAACAAAACACTCAATTGGTAAAAACTAATCAAGAGATCGTTCGTCAGAAAAATTTACTTGAAAAAAGCACACGGCTTATACGTCGCAAGAATACTGAAATTAGTGAGAGTATCAGATATGCTGCCAACATTCAAAAGTCTATCCTACCGCTGGAAGAGGATTTAGAAGCCTTTTTTGGACCTATCTGCCAATTTTTTCTGCCGAAAGAAGTGGTTTCAGGTGATTTTTATTGGTTTCATCGGCTTAATAAAGACAAAGCATTTTTTGCAGTAATCGACTGCACAGGACATGGCGTACCAGGTGCTATCATGAGTATAGTAGCTTATGACTTACTAAATCAGTGTGTGTCTAACCACCCCGACAGTAATCCAGCCGAATTAATACAACTAGTGAACAAAAGTCTCAAAGACTGGAAATTAAAGTCTAGAAGTGCCAATAATGACGGCATGGACATTAGCATTATCTTAATGGATAAAGCTAATCGTCTTGTACAGTTTGCTCACGCAGGAACATCAATATTTACCGTAAAGTCGAATAATGGCACCTACTATCGTAAAACAAACTATGAGTTAAGCGGTGTGGAAAAAAGAGATATCCAACAATTAAAAAACACCAAAATAAGCTTCGATGATTTTGACCATATTTACCTTTATACCGATGGGTATTCGGATCAATTTGGGGGTAGAGAAAATAAAAAATATATGATGAAGCGTTTTAAAAAGATGCTTTTGAACCTCTCCGAAGATCCTAAGGAAGCGAGTAAGCAGCTAGTTAATAATTTTCATGATTGGAAAGGTGATCAAGAACAAATCGATGATGTATTAGTAATGCGAATAGATAGGAGTGAGAATAATCCACTGTAAATAAAGTTTTAGCTTGTCGCATCAATTTCCGAAATTTGCACAAACAAAAAGATAAGCCTCGCATGCAAAAACCCATTAAAATAGGTACACGATCTTCTAAGCTAGCTTTATGGCAAGCCTACTACGTAGCCGATAGACTAAAAGAAAAAGGACTTCAGGTTGAAATTGTCCCTTTTGAAACTAAAGGTGATAAAATCCAGAATGTAGCCATCTCAAAAATCGGTAGTAAAGGGGTATTTACCGAAGAGCTAGAAGACTCTCTTCGCAACAAAGATATTGATATTGCAGTACATAGCGCCAAAGACATGCCAGGTAGTTTACCCGAAGACTTGCACCTCATTGCATTTGGTCCTCGTGAGATTGCCAATGATGTTATTGTAAGCCATAATCCTGACTTTAAGATCAAAAAAGGAAGCATCATCGGTACAAGTAGCACAAGAAGAGCTGCACTACTTAAGCGACTCTACCCGGAAATAGTAAGAGTAGAAATGCGAGGCAACTTACAAACGCGCTTTCGAAAACTAGAGGAAGGTCATTGTGAAGCTATGCTACTTGCCTATGCAGGAGTAGAGCGGATGGGCTACACCGATAAGATCGTGCTCAAACTACCCCTCGATACTTTCACGCCTGCCGTGGGACAGGGTAGCGTGGCCATAGAGGCTGCAAAAGATATGAATCCAAGCTTATATGAGGTCATAAGAAGCGCCGTAAACTGCAAAGAAACAGAAAAATGTCTTCTTGCCGAACGCGCATTTCTTAAACAGCTCAATGGCGGATGTAGCGTTCCTGTATACGGCTATGCCCACTTTGAGGGTAATCAGCTACATATGAAAGGGGGAGTAATTAGTCTTGATGGTACTGAGTGTATCGAAGATAACCTAAGTACCGATGGAGATGCTGTGGCTTTAGGACAGGCATTGGCAAGCGCCATCAGCCAAAGAGGCGCACTAGACTTACTCGCTACTATTAAAGCAAAACAATCATCTTCATAAATATCTAAATAACAATTAAGCAACGGACAGCTATGAAATATTCTTTTTTATTTTTTCTTGGGATGAGCCTCCTATGGACCTCTTGCACCGCGGAAAAGGATGTGTGGATCACCATGCAAACCGATAAGGGCGATTTAGAACTCATTCTTTACGATGATGCACCCGAGCATAAAGCCAATTTTATTAAACTGGCAGAATCAGGAGCCTATGATAATACCATATTTCATCGTGTAATCGAAGATTTCATGATTCAAGGTGGGGATGTTAATCTAAAAGAGGATACCGAAAAAATCGAATATACAGTGCCTGCGGAAATCAACGAACGCTTGATTCACCGTAAAGGGGCACTTGCCGCTGCGAGAATGGGGGACCAGGTAAACCCTAAAAAAGAATCTTCAGGATGTCAATTTTATATCATACATGGTCAGAAGTACACTGCCAATGAGATCGAAAGAATGGATCGCAACCAAATGATCAGCGCTTTGAGTCGTGGGTTTCAGCAATTGCTTCGAAAGGAAGGTAATGATGATATAAAAGAACAACTCAGAGCACTTCAAAGTGCAGGAGACAGAGAGGGTATCAATGACTTGGTGATAGCAAGTAAAGAACTGATAGAAAAAGAAGTGGGCGATGTGAATATTAAGTCCATGAACGAACTTCAAAAGACAGTATATTCACAGGAGGCAGGCTCACCCCATTTGGATGGCGACTATTCCGTATTTGGTCAAGTAATCAATGGCTTTGAAACCATAGACGCTATCGCTACCGTTGAAACTGCTAGGATGGATAAGCCTATAGAAGACGTAAAAATACAAAAGATTATCGTTGAGAAACGTAAGCGTTCGGATATCAACGATCAACTTAGAGAGAAAGGTTATCCGCTACTTGGATCGGAAGATGAGTAAAATGATGCAGTGAAATATCGACTGCGTTCTCATTCCAACTATAAAACTTAGATCATCTCTTTGATCGGCTTACTGACTACTTTTTCATAAAGCGCTTCATATTGAGGGACTACCTGCGATAAGTCATATTCCTTTGCTCTTGCGAGGGCATTCTTCTTGAAAAGCTCCAAGTTTTGGTCTTTTAAAATATGAAGCGCTTTTTCCGTCATCATTTGGGTATCGCCTATCGGGCATACATAGCCACTGAAACCATCAAGATTGAGCTCAGGTATACCGCCTGCATTGGAAGAAACGACAGGCACTTGACAAGCCATCGCCTCGAGAGCAGCAAGACCAAAACTCTCCTTTTCTGATGGCATGAGGAAGAGATCCGCTACAGAAAGTACTTCCTCAACGGCCTCTAGTTTACCCAAAAAGCGGATGTCGTTGCAACCCCCAATATCACGGCAGTGGCGCTCGAAGTGTGTTCGCTCAGGACCATCGCCTACAAGAAGTAATTTGGCATCCATTTTTTCGCGGATTCCCATAAATACAGTGAGCACATCTTGAATCCGCTTTACTTTTCTAAAATTGGAAGTATGTACAATAAGCTTCTCCCCATCAGGACAAATCGCACGCCTAAAATGATCCTTTTTCTGGCGCTGAAAGCGATCAAGGTCAATAAAATTGGGAATCACCTCAATACCATTCTTTATAGCAAAGTGCTTATAGGTTTCTTTCTTGAGATCCTCTGAAACTGCGGTAACGGCATCAGACTGATTAATGCTGAAAGTAACCACTGGCTCATAAGAAGGGTCCTTACCCACCAAAGTAATATCGGTGCCGTGTAAGGTAGTGATGACAGGTACATGAATGCCATTACTCGCCAAGATAGATCGCGCCATAACAGCTGCAGAGGCATGAGGAATAGCATAGTGAACGTGAAAAAGGTCTACCTTTTCAAATTTTGCCACGTTGACCATCTTAGAAGTAAGAGCTAGTTCATAAGGCGCATAATCAAAAAGAGGGTAGGAGCGCATATCTACCTCGTGATAGAATAAATTTTCACTGAAAAAATCAAGTCTTGAGGGGCGAGAATACGTGATGAAATGGATCTGATGACCTTTATTAGCTAAAGCTTTTCCTAACTCCGTTGCCACGACGCCACTACCCCCGAAAGTAGGATAACATACTATTCCTATATTCATTTTATTAGTTTTTGGTTTTCGCCTTTCCAAAGGAAAAAGCAAAGGTGTATTTGTAGTCTTAAGCTTTTAACCTAAGTTGATGTATTTTGTTTCTCTCTAATACTTACCTCTAACGACATCAAGATTCATACTGATGATTGATTGAGCAGTATTGACAAACGAGTAAACATCTTTATACTTACTCCAAAATAACAATTTGGGGGAAAATAAATTGACCGTTACTCATTAATAAACTGTTAAAGTTAACAAAAGTAAGACTTAAAAAAATGATCTCTTGTGTGGAAGCTCACAAATCGGGGCTAAGCGGATAAAAACGGTGCTCACTATTTATTCTGTTTTGTGCATACGCGCGAACCGTGATGCGATGATTGCGGGTCTTAAAGAAGCTATTAACGTGATACTAATAATGCTTATGGCAGTAAAGGCGAAGTCTTGCCATACAATTTTGATTGGGTAGGCGTCCATCACTGAGGTCTGCATTCCCATGCCCACCAAACCATACTCTTGCTGAAGGATACAAATACTAAGACCTAAAATAAGCCCTACCAAAGCGCCTGAAAATGCGATCAACATACCTTCGATCAGAAAAATCTTTTTGACCATGTTTTTTGTAGCACCCAAAGCATAAAGTAGCTGAATATCTTTCTTTTTATCGATGGCAAGCATGCTCAGCGAGAAAAATATATTAAAAGAAGCGATGGCTAAAATGAAAGTAAAAGTGATATATACGAAAATTTTTTCAATCTTGATAGCCTTTAGCAAACCACTGTGCTGTTCATCGCTATTAAGCACTTTAAATTCAGGCCCTACAATTTCGGCAAGCTTAGATTGAGCCGACTTCATTTTCACACCTTCGTGTAGCATAATTTCTACAGAAGTTCGTTTGCCTTCATAGTTCATGATGTCCTCAGCAAAATCTATAGGCACGAATACGTAGCTCTCATCGTATTGCTTTTCGATAGAAAATACAGCCGATGGCATGATGGCTCTTCGGTTTGCAATCCGATCGGGGTTGGTCACCCCAGCTCTAAGCTGTCGCGGATAGTAAAACTGAAGGGCATAAAAATCATTGTCGGGATTGATAGACAAAGTATACTGTACCCCTCGGCCAATGATCGCGTAACTATTTTTACCATCCTTTAGCTTAAAGTCACCCCTTATATTGGCCTGATTGAGTCGCTTCTGATCCACGAAATTGTCAGATACCCCTTTCATCTTTACAAACATGAAGGCATCTTTATACTTTACGAAAGCATCGTCTTCAATTACTTCAGTAAGGAAAGCAACTTCTTCGAGTTCGGCAAGGTTAGTAAGGTCAAGTTGATCTCTGTCGAAAGACTTACCCTCTACCAGTTCGATTTTGAGATCAGCATCGAAAGATGAAAATAGCGATCTGATGAGGTCTTCTAGACCATTAAAAACAGAAAGCACTACCACCAAAGCCATAGTACCTACCGCCACTCCAATCATGCTAATGTTGGAAATCAGATTGATAAAACCCTTTTTCTTACGAGTTTTAAAATAACGGCGAGCAATAAAAAAAGAAAAATTCACTGCTTATAAAAGGTGATAGGTGGTTGTTCTAAAATTATTATACTTGATAAATGACCTAAAACTGAGAAGACTAAAATTATTAGATCACCTAAGCCTTTTTAATCGTCTTTTTTGTCATCGTCTTCCTTTGGAATGTTTAGATCGGATATGATCTTATCCATTCGCTGAGCGTACTCCGCTGTCTCGTCAAGAAAAAACCTTAGTTCAGGAATGATTCGTACTTGCTTTCCGATTTTATTTCCTAGCTTTTTTCTGATCAATCCATTTTTCTCCTCTATGCGCTCGAGTAATTCTTCACCGTTTTTCTGCAGCAAGAAGCTTAGATGCACCTTAGCAACACCTAAATCAGGTGATACCTCCACTCGTGTCACCGTAACTAATACATTACTCCCTACCCAATCAGCTGAATCCTTTTGAAAAATGTCAGCTAAATCTTGTTGAATTAATCCCGCTACTTTCAGTTGTCTTGTACTTTGCATATTACTTATTCACAATTTTTAAAATCATCATCCTCCACACCAAAAGAAATCAACCGTTTTTGTTGAGTTCTCATTTATTCTCTAAAAAGTTCAGCTCTTTCGATTCTGGCTTCTTTAATCCTCATCATTAGGAGCCTTTTGTTAAAAATACCAAAACTAATCTCGCATGCTGAAATAAGATTAATCAGCTATGCTTAAGTTCGTATTTTCGGCCTTTTATTTTTGCTATCAATCTCGTTAATCTCAAAGGCATTCTCTATTTTTGTTGATTAGCTACAAAACTAATCAAAATATACCGTTTTGCTGACTTTTTTTAAAATCAACGATCCACTACGCTTTTTAGCACTTCTTGTGTTGCTACTGCTGATGCGCTTACCCTTTTATTGGGGCGGTGTAGATCAACACAGTTCTGTACTACAACTTCAGCATAAGTCGGTTGGTTATCAGATGAATCAGTCCTTTGATCTCTATGGTGATATCCATACTACCTTGGGCCCTCTTAGTGGCAGCTACTTTTATGCATTAGATTGGCTTGGAATGAACACCTATGTAGGCCATCACATCCTATCGTTTATTCTTTTTGCCATTAGTACCTTCCTATTTGTCCGCATCACCCAAGAGTATAAAAGCTTTTCAGAAGTAACTTATATACCCGGTTTAATCTTTATAGTTTTAGGAAGCATGCACTTTGATTTTTACTCTTTGCATCCACTTCTTATCGGTATGCCTTTTTTTCTATTGCATTGGCAGCAAAACTTTAAGCGTATACAATTTCAAAAGTCTGGCGAGGACACCCTTTTATATGGCGGTTTATTTTTAGGAATCGCCAGCTTGGCGCATGTATACTATGCTTTTTTTATCATACCCACCATCATTTACTACCTGATATTTGGAAGCATTTCGGGACGAAAATATATACTACTCATCATCGGTATGCTTCTACCTTTCTTTTTGGGAATCATGATCTTCCTTTACAAGGGCAACATCAATGAATTTTTCTATTATTTCATTTTCAAAAATTTGTGGATAGAAAGCATGCAAGCTATCCCTTATCAAAAAATCATTTACCTGTCTATCCCTATGGCTATACTAGCCATTTTTGGCTTCCTTAAGTATAATGGCTTTTTAAGATTTAAAAATTATCAAAATAATCATACCCGTCTCAGCCTTATGTATGGCTTGGTGGCTTTGATCGTTATTGTGGCTATACCTGATCGTACTTATAGTAATTTACTGGTTTTCCTACCTGTTGCGGCCTATTTAGGCACTCATGCATTTTTGTTAATGCGCAAATCGCTATGGGCAGAAATATACTTTTTGTTGCTTTTGGCAACAGTTATCTTCTATCAAGCCACTTCCTTCAATGAGTCAAATTGGATGAATACCTCATCCCACCTTAAAAATAAAAAATATGGCGAAAGCTCCTTTCAAGGAAAAACCATTCTTTCTACTGTAGAAATTCTTCCTGAAATGAGGCATGGCCTTTTAGCACCCGCTTACATGCACCAACGCATCATCAAAGGCCATATGAATAGAAAAAATGACTTTGAGAGCAAGCTTTGGCTGCATCACGAAATTACGCGTGCCGACATCGACCTTATTTATGATGCAGAAGGCTTGATTAAAGGTTGGGAAGATCAAATTGTTGAGCTCCGCGAATTCAAAAAAAGACCCCCTTTCTACATAAAAGACTAGATCTATATGCTTTTTAAGTTGGAATGAGGGTCTAAATGGAAGTTTCTGACTATAAATTATATGCATAACCGCTTGTTTGCATCTTAAATTTCAAAGGAAGTACTGTGTTTTAAAAGCGCTGAAGGCGCTATAAAGCAAAGCACAGGGTGAAGCCCTGTGAGAAATAGACAGTATGACTGAGCCTTGAAAGGGCGGATCAAAGTATCAAGCTGTTTCTTTTCAATGCAAATATCTATTGATGTAGTTATGAGGATAAGCATAATAAATTATAAGAAACACAAAAAAAGCAAGCCGATATCGACTTGCTCCCAGTGTTTTCAAGCATTTAAAGATAGGCTTGAAGGTAGAAATTAGGCATTGCCTCTCAGCATCAGATTCCAATACATATAAGGTAATCCGTATTTCTTCAGCAAAAACATGCTTCGTTGCTCTTTTGTTGTGTCTATAAAGGTAGAAATTAAAGGATCACTATCTCTTACATTATCATACTTGAACTCTGCAAGTATCATTTTACTGTAGCCTGTTACTAAAGGACAAGAAGAATAGCCATTGTACTCCTTTTTACCCATTTGCTTTTCTTTGATTAGATGCAAGATGTTATCTGTGACTACTGGTGCTTGTTTACGTATGGCAGCACCCGTTTTGGCGGTAGGCAAAGCTGCCACATCTCCAAGTGCAAAGATATTGTCAAAGCGAAGGTGTCTTAAAGTATTAATATCTACATCAACCCAACCCTTTGAAGGCCCTTCGTCGAGACAAAGCACTGAATCTTTAATAAACTGTGGTGCAGTCTGCGGCGGTGCTAAGTGCAACATATCATAAGGCACTGCAATTTCCGATTCGCCGACGATATTCTCATTGATTTTATTGTCTTCAGTTACGATGCAGGCATTTTCTCCTGGTTTGGAGTAGTGAAAATAAATCACCTGCTTTTCGTGGTCTATGCGAGTAGGTGCGTAGTAAAGCTTTAGTAGGATATCGCGCTCGTTGACAATTTTAGTCAAGGTACGAGCGAATTCTTTTACCCCAAAAATCACCGATCCAGGGGTGGCAAATACTACGTTGGTATTGTCTCTCACCTTACTTTTTCTGAAATGCTCTTCTGCAAGATACATGATTTTTTGAGGTGCTCCACCGCATTTGATGGGCGTGGTAGGCTGAGTAAAGATAGCATTACCTCCTTTGAAATTTTTTATAACTTCCCAAGTGTGCTCAGGATCGGTATAGTTACTACAAACTACCCCTTTACCTAAAGACTCCTTAAGTCCTGGCAATAAATCCAGATCATAAACCAAACCTGGCGCCACTACTAAATACTCATAATGCAATGAGCCGCTCTTTTCAGTCTTTAATTCATTATTTTCAGGATCAACTCCTGAAGCCTTATCTTGAATCCAATCTACGCCTTTAGGGATATAATCCTTCATTGGTCGCATAGTATCTTCATATTTAAAAGTACCAGCACCTACTAAAGTCCAAGCAGGCTGATAATAATGATACTCCGCTGGATCTACTATTGCGATTGATAAATTTTTATCTTTTTTCTTCAATTGCGCCGCTACGGTAATACCGCCCGTACCAGCCCCAATAATAACTACTTGATAATTGTTCATAAGTTAGATGTGTGATTAGAGTTCCTTGGTAATAATATTTAAAAAGTTACATCAAATTTTAATTTTCCTTTATGACTTTTGTCACATAAGAGCATAAAAACATAAACACCATTACTACGGAGGCTTATTATTAACACTTTTCATATATACCAAAATTAAATTTGGCCAAACAAAACTGCTAAAGGCTTATATATCAGCTCTTCCAAAGTGAAAATCATCGAATAGTTACTATTCTTTACGTGGAATGAGGAAGAATGGACCTACTGTTAATCTTTCGTTAAGTTGGGAGTACTTTCGCAAAATATATTTTAGATTTACATTGATAAATGTCCATAAAAAAGAACAAACCACTTACTAAACATGATCAAGAAAATATTAGGCGCACTCATCTTATTGTTAACCGTATTTTTTATTGTCTTTTTGATGGGGCCTCGGCCAGAGCCTTTGAATCTAGGGGAGCCCTTATCACTTCAGTTTGACGATACTGATGCCCTCGAAGATTTTAATCAGCAGCTCAATGAAAATGAAGCTCCGATAAAAAACGACAACGAAAGTAGAATCATCTGGCAAGACGATACACTTCGAACAAAAACACCCTATAGCATTTTATATCTTCATGGATTCTCCTCTTCATGGGGTGAAGGCGAGCCTGTTCACCGCGCTTTAGCTGATTCTCTTGGAGCAAACCTTTATCTAAGCCGGCTAAGAGCCCATGGTAGAGATGATGTAAATGCCTTTGAAAGCCTAACTTCCACAGGATTGTGGCAATCGACCAAAGAGGCATTAGAGATAGCCAAGCAACTGGGTGATAGTGTTATTGTAATTGGCACATCAACTGGAGGCTTACTAGGAATGGGACTTGCAGCCCAAGATCCATTGATCAGTCACTTATTGCTTTACTCTCCTTTGATTGATTTTGCAGTGTCAGAAAGTGTACTTTTTGATTACCCATGGTCAACAAACATAATCAGATCCGTAGTAGGCTCTGACTACATCGAATTTCCTTCAGAAAGTGACGAGCATGAACAGTTTTGGTATACTAAATATCACATCAATGGATTACCAGCACTCAAAACGGTGGTCAATGCACTAGCGCGAGAAGAAGTATACAAAAAAATAGACTGCCCAGTACTCTTGCTTTATTATTACAAAAATGAAGAAGAGCAAGATAAAGTAGTTTCTGTGGCCGCTATGCTACAGATGTTTCCTTTGCTGGCTAGTAGTGATAAAGAAAAGTACGCACTCCCTGAAACAGGCAATCATGTGATCGGTTCAGAATTTAGATCCAACGATTGGGAATCCGTTTTAGAAAAAAGCCACGAGTTCTTAAGGGTAAGAGTTCCATATTAAAAATTAGCGATGCTCACATTTGGCAGTAGGCTGTCGATAGTTGCTCATCGCACGCAAAACATAAACATCTAAAAACCGCAACATGAAAAAACTTAGTCTTTTTAGTCTTGGGTTAGGACTAATTCTTTGGGCTTGCGAACCGAGCAAAAATCAAGAAAGTACTGAAAGCACCCCTGAAACAATGGAAAGTGAATTGACAAAAGTAGAGCTCCACGGACATCGAGGAGCACGTGGCTTGATGCCTGAAAATAGCATTCCAGGATTTATCAAAGCCATAGAACTTGGTGCTGATGTGCTTGAACTGGATTTGGTCATCACCAAAGATCGCAAAGTGCTTGTATCTCACGATCCCTATATGAATGCTACTTTTTGCCTCGATCCACAGAATAATGAAATAGCCAAAGAGGATGAGCTGAAGATCAATATTTTTGAAATGACGCTAGAAGAAGTACAACAATATGACTGCGGCAGCAAGCCTCATGATGGTTTTCCTGAGCAAATTCTGCAAAAAGTACATAAACCTTTACTTTCAGAGGTATTTGAAGCTGTAGCTGCTTACTGCGCTAAGCATGATTGTCCGGACATCAAGTATAATATTGAATTAAAATCCCTACCCGAATATGATAATATCTATCATCCTGAGCCGCAAGAGTATGTGCAGCTAGTGGTGGCTGTAGTTCAAGAATATCTGAAAGCCGATGATCTCAACTTTCAGTCTTTTGATATGCGCATACTTGAAGAAATCCGTAAGAAACATCCTGAATATGAGCTTGCTGCCCTTTTCTATGGGAAGGATACGGTAGAAGAGAACCTTAAGAAATTGAGCTTTCAGCCAGAAATTTACAGTCCATATTATGAGCAAATTACCGCTGAGGATGTAACTCAACTGCAAGCCAAAGGTATGCGCGTAATACCTTGGACGGTCAATAAACCCAAATCCATTGCAAAAGTATTGAGCTGGGGTGTAGATGGTATCATCACAGACTACCCCAACCGAGTAAAGGAAGCTCAAACCCTTTGATTTCAGTCGAAGGTCAGCTTTTATAGTTCCTTTCTCCTCTTCAAAAGCCATTTAGGACTCAAGCTTTTAATCTTTCAAAAGCTTGAGTTCTACTCTTCTATTTTTAGCTCTGCCAGCTTCAGTGCGATTATCAGCGATGGGTTTATCCATGCCGTAAGCCTCTATTTGCAAGAAATCTTCATCACATCCCTGCTCTATCAAGTAATTTTTTACAGACTCCGCACGCTCTAGACTTAATACTTTATTTTTCTCTTTACTTCCTATATTATCGGTGTGTCCACCGATTTCTACTGCCACATCTAAGTCTTGAATGATCTTAGCTACCCTTCGTAATTCAGGTAGTGATTCTGGCAGTAGGTCGCTCTCTGCAAACTTAAAGAATAGATTGTTAATTGGCACGGGCATTTTATTCTCTATCATCTCATCGAAAGAGGTCAATTGAATAGGCTGTTCTACCATTACCGCCTCGTCTTTCCCTCTTAGGTCTAAATTTCCCGATAAAGGAAAGTAATCCGGATGATCCACATAGTAACCATAAATTTTTCCCATAGGTAAAATAATATGGTATCCTCCTGTGGTAGGGTCACTTTTAGCTTGACCTATTAACTCTCCAGTATTCAAATCTTCCCATTGAATGGCCGCACTGACGATTTGTCCACTTTGATCAGTAAGTGTACCAGTAAGAGAAGCAACATAATCGGGTCTTAAATGATCGGGTAATTCTATGGTATGGATTTTATTTCCAACTTCATCTCTCTTAGAAAAATAGGCCTTTTTACCATCGGTTGTAATTCGGTATCCCCAATCAGGGCCAGCACTATTGATTGATTTACCTAAGTTTACTGGTTCAGACCAGCAGTCCCAGCAGTCGTCAGCCTCGCGAACCGACATAAACACGTCTAAGTTTCCCATACCGCCATGTCCATTTGAACTGAAATAAAGCGTTTTCATATCCGGATGTAAAAATGGTGAGCGATCTGCATAAATGGTGTTGATCGTAGGCCCCAAATTCATTGGTTCACCCCACTCCCCATCTTCATTGAGTAAACTAACATAAATATCAGACTGATGATTGAATGAACCGTGATAGGGAGACAATCTGATATGAAAGTTGTAGTTATCAGGTCTTACGGAGGCAAAAAGTAATGCCTTTCCGTCAGAACTAATCATCGCATCGGCTTGCCAGTCGCCCGAGTTGATAGTTTGAGGTAGTAGCTCTGGTGTTGACCATCCTCTCGCAGTTTTCTCACTAATATGCGTGGTTCCTGACTTAAACAGTATCATGGTAGTACCGTCTACAGATAAATGCTCGGGAGCTTCATTCCCAAAGCGCTCACTTAAATCTTCAACTATACCAGCTTTTTGCCATCTACCTCTTATATTGCGCGATACAAAAATATCTTCGCCTCCAATATTGTCGACCCTATCTTGTCCACAAAAATATAGTAAATCCTCTTTTGCAGAAACCACAGGTACATATTCCGATCCTGATTTTGAATTAACGGTTACTGGTAATTTGGTCAATTGAACCTTTTCTTCATCGGCTTGGTAAATGGCGATGAGGTTTTTTAGTTTTTTGGGATTGTCCTCAAAGTAGTCTTCATAATTTTCTAAAAATTCAGCCGCTGCTACACTACTTTCATTTTTGTAAACATAGGACGCCATCTGTTGCAAAGCTAAAAATGCGCGATCTCTCGGAGCCGCACTTTTCACATATTTTATATAAGCGGCATTCTTCTCAGGTGTATAACCACTTTCAAGCGATAATTTATCGGCTTCTAGCGCCATTGCTAAAGCTGAAACAAAGCGCAACTTAAACATATCAGAAAAATATTGATCATATTTTTCAGCTAAAAGATCCAAAGTCTTCATTTCACCATCTTGATGATAATAATTGAATGCGATAGAAACAGCTTCCTCTTGTCGATTACCACTAAAATTCATTATTGCATAATCAATGATCTCAAAATCCATACTTTGTCGCCCTAAGGCTATTATGCTGTCTTCAGCGACGCTCACATAACTATTATTTGGATATTGAAGGCGAAAGTTTTTATATGATATCCATTCTCCAGCTGTGGTATTTTCTAAAAATCGAGCTCTTTCCATTAAACTAAAAGCCTGTTGATACTGCGCACTATTTGGATATTTTTTAATAAATGCTTTATAGGCGTCAGCCGTGCCAGCTTTCTTAGCATCATCAAAAGCGATTTCGTGAATTCTACTTTGTGCTTGAGTAAGCTCTTTCGCTTCAGGATATTTTTTAATGAATGCCTCATAGGCAGCAATCGTATCTTTTTGCTTAGCTTGATCAAAAGCTAGTGCATTTCTCAGTTGTTTGGCTTCGGGAACTTCCGTTGCATTAGGATAGGTGTCAACAAATCGCTGATAGGCAGCTATTGTATTTTCCTTTTTAGCCGATTCAAATGCAACTTGATTTCGCAATCTTATCGCTTCACTCCTAAAAGAAGCAGGTGCAGTTTGATAAGTATCTAAGTAATCCTGATAGGCCTTGACTTGATGAATCGCCTTTGCATCTTCTAAGGCCAAGCCAGTGATACTATCATTCCAAACCTCAAAAGTAGTGGCAGTAATCTCTTTCTTGGCTAGCTTATCGTAAGACTTCTCATCCTTAAGAGATTTATATTGCTCATAAGCATGAAGATAATATTCATAAGAGGACTGAATATCGTATTTTCTATAGTCCCTAATAGCCAATAGCTCGGACTTCATTAAATTAAGCTCAACATCATCAGGGTCTTTTTCTAATTTTTTATTGATCTTAGTCGCAGCTTTATTGTATTTTCCTTTCTCAATCAGCTTAGAGTAGCGAGCGCTTCCGCAAGAAGTTAAAAAACCAATAAGCAAGAATAAACAAATGGTTAGTAGCTTGAATTTCATAAACAGCAGAGTAGATTGATGTAAAATCAGAAAGATAGTTACTACAAAATTATTTGTTTGACTTTTCTAATGAAGGCCAGCAAGACCATGACGAATCAAGGTGTTTATTGATTGAACGCGAAAAATAATTAGCAAGTAAAACTTATAATTTATAAAAATTTCTACCTTGAAGTCTAAGGCAATATGACTTATGCAAGTCGATTATCAATCATTTTTCAATCTCAAAAGCAATACATATACACCTTGAAAATGAAAAGATTTATTCAAGTAAGTAGCCGTATCAAAACGAGTGCAGAAAGTAAAATTGTAACCATAAATATTCCCCACCCTATAACATTTTGCGTGAGATGATTTTTCAATTTACCCATCTTGGCAGAAGAAGCAATCCGCAACAGAACAAATAGTAAGAGTGGGAGTAAAATCGCATTAGCACCTTGAGCGATGCGAATCAACTCAATGGGTTGTTGGGATGTGGCGGCAAAAAATGCTCCAACCAAAAGCACAGACACCCATGTCAATCGAAAAGTGTTACTTTCATCTGACTGACCATAAGCTGATGCTACCACATAAGCAGCAGCGAGAGGTGCAGTAACGGCTGAGCTAAGGCCCGCTATAAACATACCAAAGGCTAAAAAATAAGTTGCCCTACTGCCAAAAGCATTTTCCATGCCCGCTGATAAATCGGCAAAGTTATCCACAGTGGTGACCTTAGATGCTGCCAAGCCAATAAGAATAGAAGCGGTGACCAAGCCGCCAAGAAATAAAGAAAAAGCACTGTCAAAGCGGCTCATTTTTAAACCTGATGCATTATTCCATTTGCGCCTGACTGTTGAGCTGTGTAAAAAAAAATTGTAAGGAACTATCGTCGTACCTACCAGGGATAATATAGCCAAGATGCTTCCACTAGGTACCTTTGGAATAAATAGACCCCTCAGCAACTCGCCAAACTCAATAGAAATGAAAAATAAAGACAGAATAAATGATAGGCTCATTAGAAAGATCAAGCCTACAAAGAGGCGATCAAGCCGGATATTTTCTTTGAAGTATAAAAGCGGTATGGCCATTAAGGCAAGTACTATCGGAATGAAATTAATTGTGATCTTCCCAACTGCAAATTTCACTGAAAGGTCAAAACTATCTAAAGCTAAGGATGCACCACTAATATTACCTGACTGATAGGCTGCATTGCCAAAGGCAATTACCATAACAACCGACAGCACTACTGAGCGCTTAATTAATGGATGTTGAAAGCTTTCTCTAATAGCTGGCGCAAGATCAATTCCCTGAGCTAAAGCTATACGAACAGCAAGATCTTGGAGAAAAAAAGTTATCAAAAGGGTAATCGGTATAATCCATAATAAAGCATATCCGAATTCAGCTCCTGCCGCAGCACACACCGTCAGCGTACCAGGTCCAATAAAGGCTGCAGCCACCATGGCGCCTGGCCCTAGGTTGGAAAAAAATTTACGAATGGAATGGATCAAAGAAACTTACTTTCAATTTATATTTTACATTTTGTTGTATCTAGGCGCTGTAGTTAAGAAACTAAAAAACACTGTCCAAAGCAAATTTTAACAAATGGTTTACAACCTTCCAATGGATAAAATTTAGTCAATGTGAGAGGCGGCATCTATTATCTGCCAATTTTAAGTGCTTACAACCAATCTATGCAGCATTCTCATTCCAACTTATCCACAAAAAGAAAGAGTGTGGATAAACACTATCATCTATCAGGACGGTAGCGGCTCTTGGTATATATTTTTTCAAAATCCGCTTCTCGCATTACCTCTTGTAAACTTACCTTTTCACGCTCAGCATATAGTTTTACCATACGATAACCAAGCCATCGACCCACTCTACCGGGACACTTATCCCCAATTTCAGGGATGTTGGGACGCTCTTCCAAATACTTGCGTTTCTTCATCTCTGATGTTTCATAAACCAAATCGTTTTCAAGAAAATGTGCCCAAATCACGATTTCATTTTCACGCGTCTCTTCCACCACTTCTTCCTTATAGCCTACCAAAAGATGTTCGTCGGCGCATGGTAAAACCTGTGATGTAAAATAAAGCGCCTTTCCATAATAAATCATATCGTGGAGCATGCTTGCCTCATTGGGATCATTGTAATTGTAGGCACCAGAAATGAACTTTACCGTGAGCGGAACAATATTTTCTTTTTCGTAGCGCTCCAAAATATACATGGGAATGTGCCGAGGACGGAAACTTGCAGTCTCGCCAATGAAGTAATCTAAGCCTATCACAATCAGTTTATCTGATACATAAAAATCAAAACCTTCGCCAAATCCCGTAATTGTAGTGACAATGCGGGGTGCTTCAAAGTCAGGATAAAAGTATTTTATTCTACGGAAAGCATCCTCAAATTCTATTTTGATATCTGCCATTTCGCCAAACACCCTTTCGGCTTCATTGACTACCACTTGAAACTCCTCATTTTGCAATACACTATGCATCCCTTTGAAGAGCATGCTGTCGTCAGGATATTCGTGTACCCCGAAGTAAGCATGTGCCAGTAGACTATCTGACATAATCAGCTCACGAAGCTCGGAAGGTGAAGCTGCGCTCAACATATCTTTGTGGAAAAGTGAGAAATTGATGTCAATTTTAATATCAGAAGTATCGATATCTTCACCACAAGGAGTAGAACAGCTTGTGGAAAAAAAGGCAAATAGGGTGACAAAGAAGAGATTGAAACTTAAAAAAAGTGTTTGTTTTTGCATGATATAATTGATAAGAATTGGGTTGACATACAAAAAGCCGAGTGATTCGGCTTTTCTGTTGTTAATAACGATTGATAGGTTTTGATTATTTCTTCTTGAATGACCAAGTGATAAAAAACTTTGCTACAGTTTCGCCTTTCGGATTTTTTCCTTCGGAAATCATCATTAAGGTGTCAGCTCCCCCTTTGGCATCCAAATTATCGATAGTATCTAATACTTCTTGCGCCTGATGGCAAGTAAAGGTAATTTTCTGATCAGCTTTTTTATAAAATTCCGACTTGAAGTCGACCACAAGCATCGAGTGTTTTCCTTTTCCTTCTAGAGCCAGAAGGGCTAAGGCTCCAGTGGATAACTCTGCCGCTCCAGCTAATGCTGCAAAATAAATGCTGCGAAATGGATTTTGCGACCGCCATTTGTAGGGAATAGTAATCTCACACTTTTCAGTGCTAATGCTTTTTAAGCGAACGCCCCAAAAGATAACCGATGGTAATTGTACTAACATGGCCCACCAAAAGATGAAGGGGTTGCGCATGCGTTTTAAAAACTTTTCTTGTGCAGCATTCAGCTGCTGTATCGCTTGACTTTCCATAATTTTCATTTTTCAATCCTTCAAATATACAAATATTTGTGAGGTTTTGAAGTGACTAATGGCCGGAATAATGCACATATTTAGATCTGTGCCTTATACTGATACCCTAAACCATAAGTTTACGCACTACACCAAGTGCTCATTATGATTTATTGATTACCATCAATTTGGTTCTTGTCATCTCATGCATGCTATAGGGAATGCCACCCATACCAATGCCACTCGCATCACGACCCCCAAAAGGCATCCAATCCACACGGAAAGCGGTGTGTTCATTGACCATCACCGCATTGGCGTTGAGCTTATCCACAGTATCCATTGCAATATTGATATCCTTGGTAAATACAGCGGCTTGAAAGTGCATATCCAATGCATTGGCCTGGTGAATCGCTTTTTCTCTATCTTTATAAGGATAAACACAAACGATAGGTCCAAAAATTTCTTGCTGACTTACTTTCACATCATGCGGTGGATTATATAAAACAGTCGGCTCGAAGCATGTTTTGCCTATCGCTTCTCCGCCACAAAGTATCTTAGCCCCAGCTTTTTCAGCTTCACTTATCCACATTTTCATCCGTTCGACCTCGGCCTCACCTATCATCGGCCCCACTTCGGTATCCGCTTTTGTAGGGTCACCCACCTTCATGTTCGTAGCGTCCTTTGCGAGGCGCTCTGCTAACTCTTCTGCGATCTCTTCATGCACAAATACCCTCTGAACCGATACACAAACCTGACCTGCATGATAAAAACCTCCTTTCGCAATCGCAGGAATAAGTTTATCCACATCGGCATCTCTTTCTACTATGACCGGTGCTGCACCACCATGTTCAAGTGCACAGCGAGTACCCGCGGCTAATTTAGATCGCAAATACCAGCCCACCTTATGAGAGCCTATAAAGGTGAAAAAATTCACCCTGCTATCAGTCACCAGCTTTTCTGCATCTTCATTATTCAAAATCATCACTTGAACCCAATCATCAGGACAACCAGCCTTTTTTATGAGACGTTCTAAGTGCAAACCCGAAAGGGGTGTACGCAAGTCAGGTTTAAAAATAACAGGACAGCCAGCAGCGAAGGCGGTGATAATTTGATGTACTGCCAAATTAATGGGATGATTGAATGCACTTACTGCCGCCACTACCCCAATAGGTTCGCGCTGTGTAAAAGCCATCTTGCCTGCACTTGCCGCATTTTGATTCATAGCAATCTCCGCACCAGTTAGCTGACCGATATTCTCAGCTGCGATTTCAATACCATTGATGGCGCGTTCCAATTCGACTTTCGAATCTTGATAAGGCTTACCACCTTCTTTGGCAGCCGTAATAATCAGCTCTTCGGCCGACTCCGCCATTAATTGTTGCAACTTTTTGAGAATTTGCTTTCGCTTATCCACAGCCAGCCATAGCGTACGATCTTGAAAGAGCTTGTAAGCACGATCGAGTGCCTTATCCACATCAGCAAATTGGTGAAAATTGATTTTTTTTATTAGTGCCCCATCATACGGGGAATTTATTTCCAATTGATCCATTATATATTTGTATTTTGTTGAGATGAGATGAGTTATCCACAATTCTGCACATAAAAGGCTCAGTCTCTTTTCTTTTTAAGCAATTCATTAAGAATCGGATGGTTGAGAGAATAGTCTACAGGAAGGTCAATCACCTTCACGCCCTTTTCAGAGAGGCATCGATCCAAAATTTCTTGAAAGTCGGCATCACTTTCTGGTCGAAAGCCTTTAGCACCGTAACTCTCAGCATATTTTACAAAGTCAGGATTACGATAGTCCAAACCGTAATCATCGAAGCCTAGATCTTTCTGCTTCCACTTGATCATACCATAAGCATTGTCATTGAGAATGATCACTGTAAGGTCCAAGTTTAATCTTACGGCAGTTTCGAGTTCTTGTGAATTCATCATAAATCCGCCATCGCCACATACGGTAACTACTTTTCGATCGGGGTAGATCATTTTTGCCATCATAGCGGAAGGTAGTCCTGCACCCATAGAAGCAAGCGCATTATCCAATAGAAGCGTATTGCGACGGTAAGCCTTGTAGTTTCTGGCGAACCATATTTTATAAATACCATTATCCAGGGTTACCATATCCTCTTCGGCCATTCTATTTCTTAAAAGGTTCACCAATCGTTGTGGTAAGATAGGAAAGCGATCATCTTCAAAATATTTTCCTAAGTGGCTTTCTACCTTCTTTTTCACTGCTTTAAATTGGTCAAAATTCCAGTTGTCTGTATTTTGAATGGCGTCACCCAATCTGCTAATCGTTGAATCGATATCTCCCACCACATTAAGCTGCGGAAAATATACTTCATCAACCTCGGCTGGCTGAAAATTGATGTGGATAACTTTGGTGCCTCCATGTTTCATAAAGAAAGGTGGCTTTTCAATTACATCGTGGCCTACATTGATGATAAGGTCAGCCTGATCAATGGCATCATGCAAGAAGTCGTGATCAGAAAGTGCAGCTGTACCGAGATAATGCGGCGAGCGCTCATCAATAACGCCTTTACCCATTTGGGTATTGAAAAACATCATACCCGTTTTATCCACAAATTCTGTCAGCACACGACTGGTATTTTTACGGTTGGCACCTGCACCGATAAGTAATAGTGGATGATTAGCTGCTTCAATTAGGCGTACCGCATCTCTAATATCTTCGTCGGTAGCATCTGGCCTTCGACTACCTACAGGATCTAGTAACTGACCGTCAGTGTCCTCTCGGGCTATGTCTTCAGGAAATTCTAAGTGCACAGTGCCTGGTCTTTCTTCTTGTGCTAAACGGAAGGATTCTCTAGTCAGGGGTGCAATGGTATTACCATTTACGATTTGGCGTGTAAATTTAGAAACAGGTCGCATAAGGTCCACCACATCAATGATTTGAAATCGGCCCTGCTTGGATTTTTTGATGGGTTTTTGACCCGTAATCATCATCATAGGCATAGCTCCCAATTGTGCATAAGCCGCTGGCGTAATTAAGTTGGTAGCACCAGGACCTAAGGTAGCCATACATACACCCGGTTGTTCGGTAAGTCTACCGTAGGTAGCAGCCATGAAACCAGCTCCTTGCTCGTGGCGAGTGAGCACAAGTTCGATTGTGGACTTACGGATGGATTCTAAAAAATCAATATTTTCTTCGCCAGGCACAGCAAAGATATACTTTACTCCCTCATTTTCGAGTGCTTTTACAAAAAGATCAGATGCTTTCATGATGTGTTGTTGATTGAATGTGATAAAAGTAATCTTGAAGGCCTACAAAACGATCACTGAGTTTGTGACCGGACCTATGAAATATATCTCTTATTTTTACGGCCGATTAAAAAAATCGTTTTTTACGTGAGATGAGGGAAATAGAGATAGCGCCTCAATGTACCGGAAAAATGGAATAGAAATGAGAAAACCATAAGGAAATTGAATGCGATCGACTGCCTCAAAAGATGCAATGCTTATTAGAGAATAATGAAATGAGGGATAAGTGAAGTAAAAAGTGGGTTAAAAACAATGCGATCGACTGGTTATAGACATGCAATGCATATACCATCGACAGACTATGAACTTGTGATTGATTTTAGATATGGAGATATCGGTAATCCTGATAAGGATGAAGATTGTAGAAAAATGTAATATTGAAAAAACCTTAACATTAGCCTAAGATGTAAAGAAATGCTATTAAAGCAAAGTAAGAAAGATAATTGATGTTTAAGACGAAATGCATTATATCTTAAATGACGCTAGGCATTGAAAGCAAATGGTTGATTAAAAAGCAATACAATCTCAAAGAAACCAATCAAAATTATATGTGGTTTAAGTATCGGTTACATCCTCATTTCACGCTAAAAAATAAAAACAAAAACCACCGATCATAAAAGATTTCCACTTAGCAGTTAATGTCTTGATTTCATGCTTATTTTGACTGAAAAGTGGTAAAATATAGTTTAATTTGTGAGTTGGTATCTTCTGTCTTTTTTAGACTTTCGTTTTGATAGAGATTAAAGCTACCATTGATTTAAAACACTTAAAAAACACATCGAAATCGGTAATACCGAGGCAATTTATGGAAAACCTAGTTTCACAGTTTGACGACTATCGATCACGCATGAATGATCGAATTTTATCTGCCGACAATAAGATTTTGAAGCGGATTTTTAATTTAGACACAAATACTTTTAGCGAAGGTGAGCTTTCGGTAAAGGTGAAAGAGATGATTGGCTTAAGTAGCAGCTTAGTATTACGCTGTGACGATTGCGTACGCTACCATCTCGGAAAATGTCATGAGGCTGGCGTTACCGAAAAGGAAATATTTGAGATTTTAAGTATTGGTACATTGATAGGTGGTACGATTGTAATACCTCACTTGCGACGGGCAGTAGAATATTGGGATGAGTTGAATGAAAAATAGAGATGTTTAAAAAAGACCTTGATTTACAGCGAAAGTGGAGCTTCCTAACGAAAACACTGGGAGAGAATCTAGGTAAGCGACCTAAAGATTTAAACTCCGTGCTATTTCTGATTGGAGTGCAAGAATTAGGTGCGGGTCCAAAAAACTACAGCAAAGAAGAAAAGCAAGATCTAATGCACCTGGCGATATGCAAGGTATTGAGTTTAAGTGGATTTTATGAGCTAGAGGGCCACGACCAAGATGGGTGGCCTCACTGGAACTTGGTGAAAAAACTACCTCGCATAAGTCTTGGAGAACAAGAAAAAATGCTCAAAATGCATGTAATAGAGTATTTCGAGTTAGAATACGATATGAAAACACCAGATGCCTATTATCCACCTGAAGCTGAAAATGGTAGTAAAAACCCTTGGGAGGAATAATCGATTTATATAGGTAATTAAGGTGAGCATTGGCAATAATTGAAGATGTAGAAGCGATAAAAGGAAATGAGTGAAATTAAGTGCATAAGCTATAATGTAAATGGCATTCGTGCAGCAGTAAAAAAAGGTTTTGCAGCGTGGCTAGCAGATGAAAAGCCAGATATCATAGGATTGCAAGAGTTAAAAGCTCAAGAAGATCAAATTGATCGTGTAGATTTAGAAGCCTTAGGATATAATGTTTATTTGCATCCTGCTGAAAAAAAAGGTTATAGTGGTGTCGGTATTTTATCAAAAGTAGAGCCAAAAAAGGTCACGTTTGGAAGTGGAAATGCTGATATAGATCGGGAGGGTAGAATTATTTTAGCCGACTACGACAACTTTAGTTTTATGAGCGTATACATTCCTAGTGGCTCTTCGAAAGAAGAACGTCAGGAATATAAAATGGAGTGGTTAGCTTGGTTTGAGGCATATGTCAAAGAGCTTCTTACTAGCAGAAAATCTTTGATAATCGCCGGTGATTATAATATCTGTCACCGGCCGATTGACATTCATGATCCTATACGCAATAAAAACTCGTCGGGATTTTTACCCGAAGAAAGGGAGTGGGTAGATCGATTTTTAGAAATAGGTTTTACAGACACCTTCAGAATGTTTCATCCTGAGGGTGATCGCTACAGTTGGTGGTCATACCGAGCCAATGCTCGTAACAACAATAAAGGATGGCGCATTGACTATCAAATGGTAAGTGAGGCAATGAAAGATCGAATCATTGATGCTGATATATTAGATCAGGTAAAGCATTCGGATCATTGCCCTATTTCTCTGAAACTTAATATTTAACTGTGCAGAAGGTTTTAATCCTCTGAATTATAATTAGTTGAAAGGGAATGGTAACATTCACTGCGAATTTGGTTATAGCGCTTGGCTGATAGAAATATTGTAAATAAGGGTTAAGGATCCATTTTTATTGTATTAAAAACATGTTGACGTTCAAGAAAGGTTTGAAGGAGTTTACACGAGAATGATCCTTTTTACCTTAAGTAACAGTTAGATTTACTATTAGTAGAAATAATACATTGATAAGCAAATATCTATGCTTATTGATCTATCTAGGTTGATACTTTTTCCAGGTTTATTGTAAAACAAAGAACAGAATTACTGACGACTAAAATATTTTGAGCTTATGAAGCGAGTAAAGTTATTGGGATACCTTTTTTTGACCATATTTTTTGCTGCATGTGGAGGTGAGAATGAAGACACCACAGAATATCGAGAAGCATCGGGAGGCAAATATTATGGTGGTGTATTTAGAATGAATGAATCGGAATACATTAGGAGCCTTTATCCACATGCAATAGGCGATGTATATTCTTATCGAATTGCCTCACAGATATATGAAGGCCTCTTTAAATTCAATGACCAAGATTTATCAGTTAGTTTATCCCTAGCTGAAAGCTACAGAATCGATAGCAGTAATACAGTTTATACCTTCAAACTAAAGGAAGGGGTATATTTCCATGATGACAAATGCTTTCCTGAGGGAAAGGGCAGAGAACTGACGAGTGAGGATGTTAAGTTCAGCTTCACACAATTATGTACCCCTGGAAATATGAATCAAAACTTCAGTACTTTTCAAGGCTTAGTAGTAGGAGCTGACGAATACTATGAAGCTGCTAGAGGGGGGAAAAAACCTGATTTTGATGTAAAGGGAATAAAGATAGTGGACAAATATAGGGTCCAAATTCAACTCAAAAAACCCAATTCAATTTTCCCTGTGACATTAGCTGGTGCGGCTGGATTCATTTATCCGAAAGAAGCTTTTGACATGTATGGCACTGATATGAGAATCAATACCGTTGGTACAGGGCCCTTCTACCTCAGTGATGTGGAAGAAAATACTCGAATGATTTTAAAAAGGAACGATAATTATCACGATACTGATGAGTTTGACAATGAACTCCCCTTTCTAGATGCATTAAGTATTTCGTTTATCGGTGACAAAAAATCTGAGCTTTTTGAATTCAAAAAAGGTAATCTCGATATGATTTATCGACTTCCAACAGAGTTCATTATAGAAATATTGGAAGGCACACTATCAGACACAAACGGAGAATATAGGAATTATGAATTACAGCGATCACCTGAAATGGTCACGCAAATGATCAATTTCAACACTAGCTCAAGTATTTTCGCGGATAAAAACCTAAGGAAAGCTATCAGTTTTGCCATAGATAGAGAAAAGATATTAAATTTTGTACTGAATGGCGAAGGATATGCACCTGGCCATCATGGAATAACACCACCAGTATTCTCAAATTATGATATCAGTGAAATTCAGGGCGTATCCCATAATGTAGATTCAGCTCAGTATTACCTACAGCGCTCAGCTTATGGTACAGGCAAGAAAGCGCTTCCGAAAATAGAATTTCTACTCAACGCAGAAGGAGAAAGAAACACACAAGTTGCAGTAGAAATACAAAAACAAGTGAAAGATGCAATTGATATAGACTTAGAAATTAACATTTTACCATTTTCACAAGTTTTAGAGCAAGCCTATAAAGGTAATTATAGCATGATGAAAGTAGCGTGGTTTGCAGACTTTCCTAGCCCGGAAAACTTCTTATGGCTTTATTATGGCAAAGATGTACCAAAAAGCAAAGAGGAGATAAGTTATCCTAATGTGGCACGTTATGTAAACCCCAATTTTGATCGTTTGTACGAAATGGCGTTGAATGCCTCGACAATCAATGAAGCCAACCTCTATTTTCTTGAGGCAGAAAAAGAACTCATGAGAGATCATCCTGTGGCGGTATTATGGTATGATGAGGGATACCGATTGGTTCAAAACTACATTATGGATTTTCCAAACAATCCAATGCAGTATCGTGATTTCTCAGAAGTATATTTTAAAAAAAGTAAAAAATTGAATTAACACCTCCTATTAATTCTTTTTTTAAAAAGCGATACAATATGAAAGCACATGATCAATTTAAGAGAGAACTGAATTCTTACAAGAAAAAAAAGTATCTAAACGAATTCATTAAGGGAGTTCTTATTAGCTTGGCAAGTATCGCTATTATCATTTTAGTAGGTTCCTCATTAGAGCATTTCTACCGCTTCGGTACTGGATTGCGTAGCTTTCTATTTTTTAGTGGGGTCTTCTTATCAATAGGAATTTTTAGCAGATTTATATTTTACCCGCTATATCTTATCCTCAGTTCTAACAAACAGATCGATGACGAACAAGCAGCAAAAGAAATAGGAAAACACTTTCCCGAAATTGAGGATAAATTACTGAATCTTTTACAATTAAGTAAACTCGACCAAGCTAATGACCTGATCGCAGCTAGTATCACCCAAAAAGCAGATCGATTAAAGTTTTTTCAATTTACTGAGGCCATTTCTTTCAAAACAAATATACCTTACGCAAAAATATTAGCACCCCTCATATTATTGATTGCATTCATCTTGCTTTTTATTCCACAATTAATTTTAGAAAGTACCAACCGAATTATCCAATATGATCAAAGTTTTGAAGCAGAGGCACCTTTTAAATTCATTTTGGAAAACAATGACCTACAAGCTTTTGCTAATGAAGATTACACTGTGAAAGTTAGATTGGAAGGCAGCGCAATACCTTCAGACCTTTTTTTAATTAATCGTGGCCGCAAAAATCGTCTTAAACAAGTAGATAATAGCACTTATGAGTTTACTTTCAGCAAAATCAGAAACAATCAACGTTTTGCATTTGAAGGTGCTGGTTACCAATCACCAACCTATGAAATAAAAGTAGCTAATCGTCCCGTTCTAAGGGAGTTTGTGGTCTCTTTACATTTCCCCGAATATCTTGGACTTGAAAATAAAAGGCAAGTAAACGGCGGTAATTTGATCATACCACAGGGTACAACAGTGAATTGGAATCTACAAACAAAATATACAGATGCGGCAAGTATGATCTTTGCTGATGAAATAATTTCGGCCCAAACCAAATCAGAAGATATTTTCACCATAAAGAAAGCTTTTCAAAAATCAGGTAATTATGAAATACAACTCATAAACAACAAGATTGAAAACAAGGAACCTATCCGATATCGTGTCGAGGTAATAGAAGACCAATTTCCAGAATTAGAACTTACAGTAGTTGAAGATTCAGTGCTGTATAATTTCGTGATGTTGAGTGGCAAAGCCTCTGATGATTATGGCATACGAGATTTAACTTTGCACTATAGTATTAAAAGAAAACAGGAGGAAAAAGAAAAAAATAAAAGCATAGCTATAGATATTCGTGCTAATAGCCAAAATGAGCGATTTTTCCTAAACTGGGAAATTGACACATTAAATCTAAAGTCTGGAGAACAGATCAACTATTATGTAGAGGTGAGAGATAATGACGCAGTCAATGGATACAAATCTAGCAGGAGTGGATTGTACACATTGAAAATGCCAGACTCAAAAAAAATAAAAGAAGAAATCCAAGAAAAGCAGAAGAGAACCGAAGAGAGCTCAAGCAGCACTCAAAAAAATGCGGAGGAGCTAAAGAATAGGATAGAGGAAATTAGCCAGAAACTAAAAGGACAAAAAGAATTACGCTTTCAAGACAGGAAAGATGTAGAAAACCTTATCCAAGAAAGACAAAGACTGGAAAAAGAAATAGAAAAACTTCAGGAACTTAATCGTGAGCAGGAAGCGCAACGAGAACGATTCCAAGAGGATAATGAGAAGATAAAGGAAAAATCTGAGGCTTTTGAACAACACTTAGAAGACTTAATGGATGAAGAAACCCGCGAATTATATGAGGAGCTAAAAAAGTTAATGGAGGATGAAAAAACTAGGGTAGAAGATGTAAATGAAAAGCTAGACAAGATAAAAAACAGAGAACGCAATCTTGAAAGAGAGCTGGAAAGAGCAATAGAAATGTTCAAGGAGATGAAGTTTGACAGAAAACTTGACGACAACATTCGAGAACTAGAAGACATTAAAGAAGAACAGAAATCCTTAGCCAAGGAAGAAGAACTAAACAACGACGAATCCATACAGAAACAAGAAGAGCTGAATGAGCGATTTGAAGAGCTAGAAAAAGAAATGGAAGAATTAAAGAAGCTCAACGAAGACCTCAAACGTCCGAAGAAAATGGAAGATACTAAAGGCGATCAAGAACAAATAAAAGACAAACAAGAAAAAAGCATTAATGAACTAAAGGAACAAAAGAAGCAAGACGCACAAAAAAACCAGCAAGACGCAGGGGAAAAAATGGAACAAATGCTGGAAAAAATGCAAGGAATGCAATTTGACCTAGAATTAGAAGCGCTCAACGAGAATATAGATGATCTAAGAATGATACTTGACAATTTAATAAAACTATCATTCGACCAAGAAGACTTGATGAAAGAATTCAGAAATGTCCGTCAAACAGACCCGCGATTTGTAGAATTATCCCAAGATCAATTGAAAATACAAGACAACACCAAAATTGTAGAAGATAGTCTATTAGCATTGGCAGAGCGCGTATTTCAACTTCAGAGTTTCATTACCCGCGAAATGAATGACTTGAATAACCACCTTGATGACACAATTTATGAGCTAAGAGAACGAAATAAAGCTAAAGCCACCGGAAAGATGCAATTTAGCATGACCGCTATGAATAACTTGGCACTTTTACTAGATGATGTGTTAAAAAATATGCAGATGTCGATGGCACAAAGCATGGGGCAACCAAGCATGCCAGACGACAGTCAACAAGGAGAGATGGAGGATTTGCTTAATCAACAACGCCAATTAAATGAGCAAATGCAAGAAATAAAAGATAGCGGAACAGAAGGAAGAGAACTCTCTGAAGAGCTAGCAAGAATGGCTGCGGAACAAGAATCCATCAGAAGACGACTACAAGACCTAATGGATAAACAAGGCAGGTCAACCGAAGACGAGGGAAATGGAAATCAGCAAAAATTAATGGAAAGCATGGAGCAAACCGAGACAGATTTGGTCAATAAACGCCTAACCGAGCAGTTGATAAGAAGGCAAAAGGAAATATTAACGAGAATGCTAGAGGCAGAAAAATCCATGAGAGAGCAAGAGGAGGATGAAGAAAGAAAAGGCGAACAAGCAAAAGAATACGATCGTTTAAGACCAAAGAAGTTTGAAGAGTACATAAAAGCTAAAGAACAACAAATAGAACAATTAAGGTCAGTACCACCCGCACTTAACCCATACTATAAGAGGGAAGTGAATAAATACTTCGACAGACTGGAACGCAAGGAATAAATGCTTGCCATAAACCAAAAAAAGAATTCATAAAAAATAAACAGATATTTTTAAAGCAACAATTGACCACTAATAGAAATGAAAGAAATTAAAATTGAAATCCCTTCGCTCAGTGAAAACATAAGGATTGTAGAGAGCTTCATTGATAATGCGAAGGACAAATATCAACTTAACGATGATATTTATGGCAACATCATGATTGCCGTAACAGAAGGGGTGAACAATGCTATTTTACACGGAAACAAGAAAGATGAAAACAAAAATGTTAAGTTGGTCTTACAATTACAAGAGGAGTCGATTATTTTTTATATCACTGACGAAGGCGAAGGTTTTGACCATCACACACTACCAGACCCAACATCACCAGAAAATCTAGAGAAACCAAGTGGCAGAGGAGTGTTTCTTATGAAAAACCTTTGCGATGAATTAAGTTACGACCAAGAAGGCAAAACAGTAAAACTAACTTTTTATATTGACTAGTTAACCTATGATTTTCATACAGAATGAAGATAAGATTTTTCCATTTGAATCACTTTCAAATGAGATAGAAGAATGGGTGTCAAATCACTTCTCTGGAAAAGTTAACATTGAAATCACTTACATATTTTGCTCAGACGAATACCTATTAGAAATGAATAGAAAGTATTTGAACCACGACTATTACACAGACATCATCACTTTTGACAATAGCGAAACCAAGACATCAATAGAATCAGATATATTCATAAGTACCGACAGGGTGGAGGAAAATGCCAAGATTGCACAAGTAGAATTACTAGAAGAATACCTTCGCGTTATGATTCACGGTATACACCACTTAAAAGGACAAGGCGATAAAACCGAAGAAGAAGAGACACAAATGCGAACCCTAGAAAATAACTCCATAAGATTATTTCACGCTATGCACCCAAATGTTCCACGTGGAACATAGATTTAACATTAAAAAGCATACTAGAGAAAAACTAACTATGATTAGCAAAAATGTTCCACGTGGAACAGGAACTTAAAACTAAAAAATTTGTTAAAAAAATATCTAAACATAATTAACAAGGTGTTCCACGTGGAACACTTTTCTTGTTTTAAGATAATTAATCAAACGGCACTAGAAGTTAATTGCTGTAATACATTTTGGAAGCACAGTAAATTTGAAAAAAGTTTATACATCAGGGGTTAAAAAACGAAATACAAAAAAGACTAAGTTTAAAATTACAAGATATAACGGAAGATGAGAGAACATTATGAAATAATCGTTGTTGGCGGAGGTCATGCAGGATGTGAAGCTGCATATGCAGCAGGTAAAATGGGGCTGAAGACTTTATTAGTAACAATGAACATGAATACCATAGCGCAAATGTCTTGTAATCCGGCCATGGGAGGAGTAGCGAAAGGCCAGATCGTAAGAGAAATCGATGCTTTAGGCGGTATGTCTGGAATTATATCAGATAAATCAACCATACAATTTAGAATGCTGAATAGATCGAAAGGTCCTGCAATGTGGTCTCCACGAACGCAAAATGATAGAATGCAATTTGCGGAAGAATGGCGTTATGCCATAGAAGCAAACCCAATGGTGGATATGTGGCAAGAAATGGTTAGTGAATTAATAGTCGAAAAGGATGTGGTGAAAGGAGTAAGAACACAAATGGGTATAGAATTTAGGTCTGAAGCCGTTGTACTTACAAACGGTACATTCCTAAATGGAATTATTCATATCGGCGAGAAACAATTTGGAGGAGGACGAACAGGTGAACGATCAGCAAAAGGAATCACTGAACAATTAGTATCATTGGGCTTAGAGAGCGGTAGAATGAAAACGGGAACACCTCCACGCGTAGATGGGAGATCTTTAGATTATTCTAAAATGGAAGAACAAGCAGGAGATGAACACCCAAGCAAGTTTTCATTTTCTACATCCACAACACCGACTCATAAACAGAGATCATGTTGGATAACCTATACAAATCCTACGGTCCACGAAATCTTGGAAGAAGGCTTTGATAGATCGCCTATGTTTAATGGACGTATTCAAGGCTTGGGCCCAAGATATTGTCCAAGTATAGAAGATAAAATAAATAGGTTTTCTGAACGAGATCGCCATCAAATTTTTGCAGAACCAGAAGGATGGAGAACAGTCGAAGTATATGTGAATGGATTTTCAACCTCACTCCCGGAAGATGTTCAACAAAAGGCAATAAGACATATACCCGGTTTTGAAAAAGTTAAACTTTTTAGACCAGGTTACGCTATAGAATATGACTTTTTTCCACCTACCCAATTAAAGCAAACCTTAGAAACTAAAGCAATAGAAAATTTATACTTTGCAGGCCAAATTAATGGTACTACGGGTTATGAGGAAGCTGCGTGTCAAGGACTAATAGCAGGTATAAATGCAGCTAGAAAAATCAAGGAAAAAAATCCATTCATACTTCAAAGAAGCGAAGCCTATATTGGCGTACTGATAGACGATCTTATCAATAAAGGTACCGAGGAACCATACCGTATGTTCACATCAAGAGCTGAATTTAGAATTTTACTACGACAAGATAATGCAGACTTACGCCTAACAGAAAAAGGCTATGATATAGGACTTGCAGATGAGGAAAGAATGCGAACAATGATCAACCGCAGGGAAAAAATTGAAACACTATATGACCTTACAGCATCACATAAAATTAAGCCTGAGGATATAAATGATAAATTGATAGAAATGGGAACTGCGGAGATAACTGAGAAAACAAGTATAGAAAAACTTATAAAACGGCCTCAAGTAAGTATCAAGTATCCTAGTATACATAAGCAAATACCTAAATACGGAGATTTCAAAGAAGATGAGCTGGAACAAGTAGAAATCTTAATAAAGTACGACCATTATATAAAACGAGAAGAAGAAACGGCTAATAAAATGTCACAATACGAAACAATGGAAATAAGATCAGATATGGACTATAGTAGAATCAAAGCATTATCAGCTGAAGGAAGGGAGAAATTAAGTAAACACAAACCAGCAACATTGGGCCAAGCTTCTAGAATTTCTGGTGTATCGCCCGCTGATATCAGTATTTTAATGATCTACTTGGGTAAGTAAATGGAAAAACTTGATAAATGTCCTTTATGTCATCATCAAGGAATTAAAAAACAATATCAAATAATAGATCGTTTTCAAAGCTCACATCGATACAGCTTATACTCATGTGATTCTTGTTCAGTTATATTCACCAACCCAAGACCAAAAAAAGAGGAAATTAAAAAACACTACCATTATGACGAATATACATCACACCAAAGTAAAAAACGTTCCGTATTCGATTATATATATGGAATCATTCAAAGACGAAATGAAAGACATAAATGGAATAAATTAAAAAAATATATCAACAATGGTGGGACACATTTAGATTATGGTGCAGGAATAGGAAAATGGGTTGATTATCTATCTATAAAAAACGTGAATGCAGAAGGCTATGAACCTATAGCAATTAATAATCATAAAAAAATTACATCTGATTTTAATAAGCTTATTTATAAACAGTACACTACAATAAGTTTATGGCATGTTTTAGAGCATGTACACGAAATCAATGATAGAGTAGAGCAATTGTCTAATATGCTAACTAGCGAAGGAAGACTCATCATTGCACTCCCTAATCATGATTCATATGATTCTCAATATTTTAAAAAATATTGGGTAGCTTGGGATGTGCCAAGGCATCTTTATCATTGGAATAAGGATTCAATACAAAAGTATATGAAACAAAAAGGATTTATACTAGATTCAATTTATCCATTACCATTTGATGCATACTACATTTCATTTCTATCCTACAACTTGAAAAATAAGAATATATTCAACAGTATTCGAGCAGTCGTCTTAGGGTGGATATCAAATAGGAAAGCTAAAAAAACACAAAATTATAGCTCGAACATTTACGTCTTTAAAAAACTGTAAGCACAAGAGGAAATAATGATTCGCGAAAACCAGAAAAATAATACTATAATCTTTATGCCACAGCAAATAAAAACATACTTAATAGACCTCTTCGCTGTGTCAATTATTTTGATTGCAGTTTTTACTATTGCATCCTGTGCTACACAAATTCCTCCAGATGGGGGACCAAAAGACACTATCCCACCAGTATTAATAAAAAGCAATCCAAAGGATCAATCCAGGAACTTTCAGGGAAATGACATGACCTTTGAATTCAATGAATATATCAATGCTGATAAACTAAAGGATCAACTATTGATCAGTCCAAGAACTGAAGCAAACTATAATTCAAAAATAAAAAAAAATACCCTGATTATTGAATTTGAAGAAAAGCTAGAAGACAGCACTACATATACTTTCAATTTCAGAGAAGGAGTTACAGATATAACTGAAAAAACATCCGCTGTAAATTTGGTGGTAGCCTTTAGCACCGGACCAGATTTGGACTCCATGTCAATAGAAGGCAATGTTTATGACCCACTTACTGGTAAGCCGATAGATGAGGCTGTAATTGGACTGTATAAAGAAACTGATACCTTAGATATATTTACAGGTAAGCCGCTTTACTTCACGAAATCAAAAGAGGAAGGTGACTTCGTAATAAGAAACATAAGGTCAGGTAACTATTTATTGTATGCAACAGAGGATGATAACAATTCTCTTACGGCAAACCCAGAAAAAGATAAGTATGGATTCGTACCAAATGTCATACAACTAGACACCATTACTAAGACCTTTCGCATACCATTGGTACAAAATAATATCAAACCTATAGAGTTAAGGAGAGCAAGAGCTAGAGGTCCCTATTATGAGATAAGCTTTTCTAAAGGTTTAGAATCGTTTAGGTTTTTGGAATCTACCAACATGTTCGCATCCCTACATGAAAGTAATAGTTTAGCGCGTTTATACAATATATTTGGAGAAATCGATTCGATCTATTTTGAAATGGAAGCTATAGATAGCCTTGGTAATTCAATTTTATTAAAAGATTATGCAAAATTTGGTCAGTACCGTAGGGATCCACCACCCATGCAAATAAAAGTAGAACCTAAGGATAAAGCGAAAGTAAATGAAAATAACGGTATCACCATCCAATTCGATAAACCTGTCCGTACCATTACTAAAGATTCAATTTACATCATGGTGGATAGCTTAAACATCATACGATATGATAGCCTTTATCCACAATGGAATTACAATAGAACAGCATTAAAGCTACAATATCGAATTAGTAAAAAGCAACTCACACAAATAAAAGGAGAGGAGTTTGAAAGAAACATGATTCAATATAGTATTGATTCGGCAGCATGGATTGTTAGAAATCCACCATTAGAAGAGGCAGAAGAAGAAGCAACTCAATTACCGAAACAAGCACAAAAAAGAAATACCAGCAAACCAACTAAAGAAGAAGGTATAGATCCAAAACCAAAAAAGCCAACACTTGATGATGGATATCGGTTGTTCATCGGTGAAGGAGCATTTATTAGTGTAGAAAAAGATACATCAGAGTCAGATGTTATTAAATATACTTTAAAGAATGAGGATGATTTTGGAATGATAAGTGGTAAGGTAAACATCAATACAGAACATCCCTATATTATTCAATTAGTAGATAGTAAGTTTAAGGTAGTAGATGAAATTTATAATAAGTCGACTTATACATTCGACTGGTTAAGACCAACTAAATATAGAATAAGAGTGATCATTGATAAAAATAACAATCAGAAATGGGATGCTGGAGATATCACTAAGGGAGAGAATCCCGAGCCTATTTATGTTCACGATCTAGAGATAGAAGTTCGAGCTAACTGGGAAATTGGTGGTATAGATATAACAATATCAGATGTGGATAACCTATAGATTAAAATTTGATAAACTGTATAAACCTTTGCGATTAAAAAACGATCAAAATCAATTGGGGATAAAGCGGAATAAGTACAGGTTATAGGTAAATCTTCCTCAAGTTATTAACAGTAAACAATACACAAAATAATTATCCACACTAAAGCATTACTTTGTGGAAAAATGTATAAAAATAGAAAATACATACAAAAAAGGCAGATTCGTAGTGTGAATAACTCATGCATTTACTCACAATTGATAGATAGTAAGAAAAAGCTAATATTTATCCACTTATCCACGGTCTTAATAAAAGCACTAATAAATTTTAAGAGATGAGTTTATATTTTAAAAAGCTGTTGATAACTCTCCTTATTCTAGTCTTGCAGTACATGCTAGTAGGAGTTTTAAATGCACAGGAAAATACAAATCAGGTTCAATTAGCTGAGGAATATCTTTCTCAAGGTGAAATAGAGAAAGCTAAAGATATTTATAAGGCATTGGCAAATGATCAAAGAAATATACCTTATATCCACAATAGTTATTTTGATCTACTCCTTAATCAAGAAGAATTTAAGGAAGCCAAAAGGTATCTAAAACAAGTTCAAAAGTCTTTTCCAACCAATGTAAACTATGAATTAGACGAGGGTAGATTGGAAAAGAGACAAGGAAATGATGCAGCAGCACAAAAGCATTTTATAAGTGTTATCAACAGTTATTCACCAGATCGATATAAAATACGTCTGGTCGCAAATTATTTTATTAAGGAACAAATGTTAGCTTTGGCGGCTAAATCGTTAGAACAAGCTCGAGAGGATCAAGGTCAACCCACTAGCTTTGCTCTCAACCTTGCTAGCATATACCGAATGATGAATGAGAAGGACAAAATGATCAATGAGTACTTATTGTTCATTCAAGATAATCCTAGTAATATGAAGTATGTTCAAAATACCCTTCAAAATATTTTAACAGAACCGGAAGAATTTAAACAATTAGAAACGCTTTTACTGGATAATACACAAAGAGACCCAAGTAATGACATTTATCCACAAATGTTAATATGGGTGTACTTACAAGATAAAGATTTTTATAGTGCTTTCATACAGTCAAGAGCCTATGAAAAACGCACCAGAAACAGTGGATATTTGAGTATGGACATTGCTGAGATTGCACTTGAAAATAAGGATTACGACGTAGCCTTAGAAATCTATGAGTATGTAGCTAAGCAATATCCCGAATCTAGAAATTATTCCGTGGCCAGAAGAATGAGTATACAAACAGTAGAAGAAAAAATTAAAAACACCTATCCTGTTGCTCATAAAGATATTCGCAAGTTGATTAATGACTACACAGTACTTATTGATGAGTTCAATGGCTCAAACACAGCTTATGAGGCCTTAAGATCTAAAGCCCTACTTTTTGCTTTTTACCTTAATGAAAAAGATTCGGCTGTAAATTTACTTAATGCATTAATTGATAGCAATCGGGCGGGTACAGATTTGACGGCTCTATCGAAGCTTGATTTAGGTGACATCTATTTACTTAAAAATGAGCCATGGGAAGCGACTTTGTTATATTCACAAGTTGAAAAATCTCACAAAGAAAAAAATATAGGTCATGAAGCTAAGCTGAAAAATGCTAAGCTTAATTATTATAAAGGTGACTTCACTCTAGCAGAATCTCACTTAGATATATTAAAACAAGCTACTACAAGAGAGATATCTAACGACGCGATTAAGCTCAGCGTTCATATAAAAAATAATCGTGTCTTGGAGTCGGATGATAAACCTATGCAAGCATTTGCCGCTGCAGATTTATTGATTTTTCAAAACAGACACGAAGAAGCTTACCGTCAGCTGGAAAAGTTACTTGAACAATACCCTAGGCATTCTTTGGTGCAAGAAATCCATTATAAATTGGCTGAAATCGATATGAAAGCTGCTCGATTCGACCAAGCAGTTTCCCATTTAAACAAAATCCTTCAAAAATTCCCTGATGATATATATGGGGATGATGCTTTATTTCTCATTGCGGAAATCAATCAAAAGTATTTGAAGGATACAGAGCAAGCAGCCAGCCTGTATCGTCAATTACTTAGTGATTACCCTGGTAGTATTTTTGTTGCAGAAGCTAGAAAAAGATTTAGGCAGTTACGTGGGGATATTCTTAATTAATTTTTATGCTTATCCACATAATTGAGAAATAGGTCTTGCTTAAAAAGTCCCAAGTACTGCAGATGCGATGCGGCACAAGCTTCGCTTGATTTGTAAAGCAGTGAATTATAGACCTCTCAATTTGCTTTAGCATTTGTTTAAATTTCATCAAAAACCAATTACCTGTTTCGAGTCACCAAACAAAAAATTGCTTAGGGCTTAGCTAAAAAATGGCGATTTAAGACATTTTAGCACGAGCATTTTTACAACTTTTGAATAAAAACTGTGCACTTAAATAAAGTATAGATTCTATGAATTATTTATCAACAATTTAGCTGTTTTGCGGCATGCCCTATTTAATGAATGCGGACTAGAAGAACATGAATTCAAATTCTAAAGGTAACTACCGTTATTATATCTGATTTAGTGTTACTCTTATAAATAAAGGTGTTTAAAAAAAAATCTTTATCGTTTACGATAGGTGAGTAGATAGTCACTCGGTGAGTCTCTGAATTCGAGTTGCATATTATTACCCTCAAAGTTAATTACTCGATACGTTTGGCGTATTTCTTGTCCGAATGCTGTTTGAGTGGTTGTGATTTCATTATCTGTGAGGCTCCAAGGCAAAGGCCGTGCCCCTCCTTCCTGCTGACAGTCAGTAGCTCCTAAATTTATCCGATACATCGTAAAGCCATCGCTATCGATTTCAATACGAGCAATGTTTTCATTATAACAGTTGCTACGTCGCTCGTCTTCCTCACCATCTACCAAATTCGCAGTTTCTATCCATACACCTGTCAATGCGCTTTCTGATAATGCTACATTACCAATTTCATCATCAGAATCACATGCATATAGCGCAAAAATTAAAAAAAGTGCTGTGTAAAAAGTCAACTTCATGGTGGATTAGTTTAAATGGTTATAAATTTGAAATCGATCAAAAAAAATTTTTCTTTAGTATTACTTCATTATGAGTTAATAAATATCGTCCTAAGTTATAATGACCAAAGACTGGGTGTAATTTAAGCTATTTTGCCTAATAATATTGAAAAATTCTATAAAAATAAACTTTTTACTTTTATTTTAGCGTGTAGGATTTGAGTCAGAATGTTCATCCTTATAATGACTGATCACTTCAAGAATATAATCTACAGCATAAGGACCACTCCAGTTCATTTCCCTCGCCTCCGCTCTTGGTAGCATATACAGGGAGTCTGGCACTATATAACCTCGATAGTCGCCACTGAAGCTATTAAAGGCCACGCGTTGTATAGAATAATCACTCACAGCCCTTGCTAGCTGTGCGTTAAAGTCGAAAGGGAGTGAAAAAAAAAGATAATCATCGAGCTGCATCATATGCATTGGGGCATTTGCGGGTTGGAGTGCCCATTTAAACAAGCGCGGATGTAGGGCGTACTTCTCCCATAATCTTGGTGCTGGGGTAGGAAGGTCAAGTTCTATGCTCATTCCACGCAACGAAATGAAAGTGTCAGGAGTCTTTTTTATTTCTAGTATTGAATCCACGGCATGCATGATAAGGTCAGCTACCTGCTTGCCCGCTCGATAAGATTTCTCTCCCACAAAGCGAGGCCCTTGAGAGCCAACAGCAGCAGCAGAAAAAGCAAAGCCTTTCAGTTGCGAGTGATTGTCAAGTAAGTTTTTTCTTAAAATTCCAGGATAGTCATTACTAAGTCGCAGATCTTTTTTTGACCTTGTTGTAGGATGAGCCGAGTAGCTAGCCCATGCATACTCGAGGCTGTCCTCTGTCATAAAATGTACTATGGTAAGCGGATCATAAGTAGGGCCTTGATGAATCAATCTATTCTGAATTGCATTTGGTACACTCGTCTGGTAAATATTAGTACACGCATTTTTTAGCTCCTTTTTTGCCCGAGCAAAAGCGTCTTGAAAAGCAATGCGCCAACGCTCCATCTGCTTTTTACTATAAGTACCCGCTAAATACTTTCCTGCAGGTGATGGCGCCCACCCACCTATAGAATGATGCGAGTGTGAGGCAGAAAGGTAGAAGGCATCAATATGACCTCCTTGCTTTAAATCTAGCGGTAAATCGTATAAAGAAGGAGGATAGATTAACAAATCAGCCGTTGCAATTAGCTGCCGATGGTCTTTGGTTTCCAACAAAAACAAATGAAAATAAGGGGTATCAATGACCTGCTCATAAGCTCCTCTGTTGCCGTATCCGCCAAGGTTTTGAGAGATGTCGTCGAGTAATAAGCTAAATTTAGCATAGGCAAATTTCAGGCTATCTTCTGAAAGTGGGGGCAGCGGTGGCAGTTGATCTTTATTGATATGGATCGGCTCATAATGCTTTTTAACCGATACTATCGATAGCCTAAATAGCAGTAAAATGCTGACAAAGATTGCAAAAAAATAAATCCAACCTTTTCTTTTCATCCTATTCATCGAATTTTTTCTATAAGACTAGTGTACTTCTATTACCGCGATATTAGCTCAATCAACTATCATCGTCTGAGGCTGCAGCGGCTTCAAGCGCGCCAACGGTAGTACGTATATTTAAAGTGGGCCCCTTAAGGTCAAGCATTAGCGTAGACTGAGCGAGTCCATCTGCTGGACTTCCTAATAGTGGGCGTAAATTACCTTCTCTCGCATCAACAAAAGTCTGAAAATTAAATGCAGTAGCAGAAATACCTCCATTAGCACTCAAAAAGTTATTATTCCCCCTTACCAGGTTGGAAGCAACCTCTATATTGATTGGTGATGTTCCTTGATCTAACAATACTGCTTGTTCTTCTACATTTCCCCAGATTAAGCTATTCTTCATCGTGATATTAAGTGGTATGTCGAGCACATTACCATCATCAAGTGCTATAAAGTTGGAGGCGGTAAAAGAAGGCCCAGAAGGAAAGAAGTCAAATGAAAAGTTAAGTACACTAAGGTGGTTAAAGCGATAGCTACCTCCCGCTATAAGTGCTAAGGGCTGCATGATACAATTCGTAATGAGCAGGTTTTCGGCTTCAAAATTAGAACTGAAAGCAAGAATTCCGGCAAGGCTCATATTTTCGATTGTTGTATTTTTGAGAATAAGATCGGGATCTTGACTTTCTGACGGGGCGCCCATACGAATACCGTATTCAGCATTGCGGATGTTGGTGTACTCCAACTGATTACCGGTAGTTCCCTCAAGGAGGTAGATGCCACCCCATTGTCCTGGACTACTATTAAAAGGTTTATCTCTTCTTACATTACTGAAACTCACCAATGCTTTTTCCGCTCCCTTGGCTATTAGGCTACCAGAAACGAATACTGCAGCATTTTGAAACGCATAAATGCGTGTGCCAGCCTCAAGATGCAGGCTTACACCCTCTTCAATCAAAATGCTGGATTGTAGGATGTATGGTCTGAGTGAATCCCAAACTTGGGGGCTAGTTAAGCGGCCACCACTAATTAATCGTACATTTTCTGACCAAGCTTGCAGTAAAGCTGTGGACTCTATCACCCCTTCATGTATGGCAGCAATCCTTTCCTCAAAGGCAAAAACTTCATCGCGTTCGTTTTCTGGTATTTTTGCCTGTAAAAGCATCAACAAGCTATCGCCTGCTCTTATTCGGCGATTGGTAAACTCTCGAATAGGGATACCATTGATCTGAATATCAAATAAGTCATAAGCTTCATTTTCAAGCTGAAACTGATCCAGAACCCTGTCCTCGCTAGTAGCATTATATAACTTTAGTCGCTTAGTGACAGAAAGAAATCCCGAAAATAAGGTGTCAAAACTGACAGTATCTTCAGAAAAAACAAATCCAGAGCCTAAGTTTTGGATTCGACCAAGATCATCGTCAGGATTACATGCACTGATCAAAATGCTCATAAAAAGGGCATATAATAAAACGGCCCAATGCCTGAGTTTATCTGATCGCTTCATCTTAGATTACTTACTCTGTGCCATCTTTGAGCTTGGTTGCATTTTCAGCAATACGCAGTTGCTCAATAAAATCACCGATATCGCCTTGCATAACCTGTGGTAGATTTTGAACAGAATATCCTATTCTATGATCAGTTACCCTTCCTTGAGGATAATTGTAGGTACGAATTTTTTCAGATCTATCACCCGTCTTTACCATAGATTTTCTCTGAGCGCCAATTTCTTCGTTCTGCTTGGCAAGCTCAATTTCATATATTCTAGATCTTAAAACTCGAAGTGCTTTTTCAAAGTTTTTAATCTGGGACTTTTCATCCTGACATGAAACAACTATACCTGTTGGTTCGTGGGTCAACCTCACCGCAGAATAGGTGGTATTTACCGACTGACCACCAGGTCCTGATGAACAGAAAGTGTCTTTTCTAATCTCATTCATATTGAGCTCAACTTCCACCTCGTCAACCTCTGGAAGAACGGCTACAGATGCTGCGGAAGTATGTACTCTTCCTTGTGTCTCAGTTTGTGGTACTCGCTGCACTCGGTGTACTCCAGACTCAAACTTTAACATGCCATATACGTCCTCACCAGAAACGGTCGCAATTATTTCTTTATATCCGCCTGATGTCCCCATAGTAAGGTCGTGTATCGTCATTTTCCACCCTTGCTTATCAATAAAGCGTTGGTACATCTTAAATAGATCACCGGCAAAAATAGCAGCTTCATCTCCACCTGTACCAGCTCTGACTTCCAAGATACTGTTTTTGCTGTCATTTGGGTCCTTAGGAATCAACATTTGTTTTAGATCAGATTCTAAGGCAGATTGGCGCTTAAGAAAATCTTCCAATTCTTCTTTCGCCATAGCTCGAAAGTCTTGATCTTTTTCTTGATCGATGATTTGCTTGGTGTTTTTTACATTTTCTAAAACCTCCAAGTATTCCTCGTATTTTATAACGATTTTTTCAAGATCTTTATATTCTTTATTGAGCTTTGCATAGTTTTTCATGTCAGCCATAGCATCGGGCTGTACAATTAATTGACTTACGTCTTCGAACCTATCTTTTATTGCGGCTAATTTATCGAGCATATTGATTTACGTTTTATGCTACAAAGATAAGCATTCAAATTTGAAATTGGCATATAGAATGCTATTGCTTCGTAGGAAAGCTTAATAACATGATTCTAATATAAAATGGTATTAAATATATAAAATCAATATACTACTAAGTTTTTATCCAAGAAAAATATTGTAAATCGTGATTAATCATACATTTCTTTCGAATGTATGAGATATACAGGTATTTTTGTGCTATTAATTGACAATTAGATAGATAGAGATACTATTTACCTGATAAAAGTTTAACCCGAATCTAATTCACAGACTCATACTAATGATTAAGCTTATGAAAAGCACGAAATGGTTACCGATTTTATTCATCATAGCTTTTAGCTTTCAAGCGAAAATAGCGCAAGCTCAGGACTATAAATATCATGCCCTGTTTATGTATAATTTTACCAAGTACATACAGTGGCCTGCAAACTACCAATCTGGAGAATTTGTCATTGCTGTATTAGGAAATTCTCCTATCGAACCCGATCTCAATAGATTAGCAAACAATAAAATGGTAGGATCACAGAAAATCACCGTTGTGACCTATAACGATGTGTCTGAGATTAAAAAATGTCATATGATCTTCATACCTAGTAACCAAAGCAGATCACTTGATAATGTTACGGCTGCACTTCAAAATACACCTACTTTAATTATTACAGAAAAGCCTGGACTAGCAAAAAGAGGAAGTGGTATCAACTTTATTTTGAAGGATGGTAAATGGAAACTAGAACTTAATCGTGAAAATCTTGCCAGTAGAAATCTAAAAGTATCTAGCGAATTACTCAAAATGACAATTGAAGTATAATTTCATCGATATTCATTTTAAAAAAAGCCCATTTTTTATAATGGGCTTTTTTATTGTCTACCAATTTTGACACCCGGATTATGCGTTAGGGTTCGTTATGAGACCTAAAAACACAAGAAAGTCAAGTATTTAACGACTAAGGCATAGCACCGCTCTAGTGAAGGCGTTAAATCCAGCGAAGCGTTTGATTTTGAAGTATTTTAGCTCGGAATAGAAATTCCAATGTATATTAAGGGTCGAATAATCAAAGCCTATATAAAACAGCTGATAATTTAAAAGGCTTGATTACTGAGGGCCTTCTTATGCATTCTGATTCTTAAAGAGATGCCTCAAATGAGCTTTGGTTGAGATCGGAAGTATTGATCCAATATTCGGAGGTGATCATTTGAAATTTGTGGTCATCCTCCCAATCCAATTGCCAAACGATATAGGGTGCAGTTGGGAAATCTGCTTCCAAATTTAATTTATCGCTAAACAAGCGCTTAATCAAATTACCCTCATCCAATCCTTGAGCGAAAGCCTTAAGGAAATTAGTTGGATCTTTGATATCTATTTCTCCCTCATTTTTAACTTCACCACTGATAATAATGGCTTGAGCATTGGGAAATTTTCCATTATAGGCTTTATAAAGCAGCTGGTTCACATTGAACAGCTGTTCATGTAAATTGATTTCTGGATACTCTTCACATACCTTATCGACTAACATATCATTTGAAATTTGATCAATCTGACCGCTGTTGAGCTCTTCGCCCAGTCGATATTCGAGTACAATGGCAGCAGCGGCATTGGGTTCCTCCTCTTCAATGGCCATCTTTAGATACTCAAGTGCATTTTCAGCTTTAATTGTATTTGCATCAGGAAAGTCGAACTGTTCGAGTAGTGCTATATAATCTTTATTAGTCCATGCGCTTGTCAACTCATTGGTTAACTTAGCATCATTCAATTGAAACTGTAGGGTAGTCATATTGTCGTACGGGTTTTAAATTTTAAAAAAGCCTCAGCAGTGTGCTAAAGCATTGAATTGGTACACTGCCAATTCTATCTAAATTATTGTGCCTGTTCACTTTTATACGGAAATAATGGTCTTTCGATATGTTCAACCGCGCCATGTGGATAAACGGGCTCGTATTTTCCACTGGGCTGTACGGTCATAGCTTCTCATTCCACGCAAAAAAAAACCGAGCCCACTTATATGGACTCGGTTTTTAAGTATTTGGTTAATCATCAATTATGCTTTGATTTCATTCAATATAGCATTGAAGGTTTTGCTAGGGCGCATTGCTTCAGCTGCCAATTGTTCGTTAGGCTTGTAATATCCACCTATATCCATTGATTTACCTTGTACCTTATTAAGTTCTTCAATGATCTCACCTTCTTTACCAGATAGCGCCTTATGGGCTCTTGTGAATAATTCCTTCAACTTAGCGTCTTTATCTTGTAGCGACAACTGCTCGGCCCAATACAAGGCAAGATAAAAATGGCTGCCTCTATTATCGAGTTCCTTCACTTTTCTGGAAGGAGACTTTCCTTCTTGTAAAAACTTAGCTGTTGCTTTACCTAAGCTATCGGCTAGTAGTTGCGCCCGATCATTGTTGAAAGTTTGTGAAAGATGCTCAAGCGATACTGCCAAGGCCAAAAATTCGCCCAAAGAGTCCCAACGAAGGTGGTTTTCTTGCTCAAACTGCTGCACGTGCTTTGGTGCTGATCCACCTGCCCCAGTTTCAAAAAGACCTCCACCATTCATTAATGGTACAATAGAAAGCATTTTCGCACTCGTACCCACCTCTAAGATTGGGAATAAATCAGTAAGGTAATCTCTTAGTACATTACCTGTAACAGATATAGTGTTTTTACCTTCTTTGATTCTTTCAAGGCTTAATCGAGTAGCTTCCACAGGCGATAAAATGCGGATGTCGAGCCCACTCGTATCATGATCTTTCAAATAAGTATTGACTTTAGCGATCAACTGGGCATCATGAGCACGGTTTTCGTCTAACCAAAAAACAGCTGGATCTCCAGTAGCTCGAGCACGATTTACCGCAAGCTTCACCCAATCTTGAATAGGTGCGTCTTTTACTTGACACATTCTCCAAATATCACCCTCAGATACATCGTGAGCAAAGACCTCATCGCCATTTTTGTTGATCACTTTGATAGTACCCTTTCCTGGTGATTCGAAGGTTTTATCATGCGAGCCATACTCCTCAGCTTTTTGAGCCATCAATCCGACATTGGGTACAGAGCCCATAGTGGTAGGGTCGAAGGCACCATGCTTCTTACAGAAAATAATTGTTTCTTGGTATACACCAGCATAAGATCTATCTGGAATGATCGCTTTGGTATCTTGAAGCTCATCATTTTTATTCCACATCTGTCCCGAGCTGCGAATCATTGCTGGCATGGAAGCATCAATGATTACGTCTGATGGCACGTGTAGATTGGTAATTCCCTTATGTGAATTGACCATCGCCATATCAGGACCCTCTTGCATGCATGCGTCGATATCTTTCTCGATTTCCGAGCGCTTATCGGCAGACAACTTATCCAAAGCAGCTACCACATCACCAAATCCATTGCGAACGTCTACGCCTAACTCATCGAAGGTGGCCTGATGCTTCTCAAACACTGGTGCGAAGAACGTACTTACTGCATGTCCGAAAATGATTGGGTCTGAAACCTTCATCATCGTAGCCTTCATGTGCAGTGAGAATAAGACATTTTTAGTTTTTGCATCTTCTTTTTGCTCCAATAAAAACTTTCTCAATTCTGCTACTCTCAGACGAGCCGCATCTACCACTTCTCCATTTTGAAGCTTTATGCCGCTTTTCAATACTTGCTGATTACCGCCTTCATCTTCGAAAACGATGTTTACTTCGTCTTCATGATCCAAGGTAGTAGATTGCTCTGAGCCATAAAAGTCGCCTTCTTCCATGCTCGCTACATGCGACTGGCTTTCAGAAGACCACTTACCCATGCTATGAGGGTGCTTTCTCGCAAATTCTTTCACAGCCTCTGGAGCACGTCGGTCAGAATTACCCTCTCGCAAGACTGGATTTACCGCGCTACCTTTAATTTTATCATATCGGTTTTTTATATCCGCCTCTTTATCGTCTTTAGGCTCATCAGGGTAGTCAGGAAGTGCATAACCTTGCGCTTGCAATTCCTTGATGGCCGCTTTCAACTGAGGAATAGATGCACTAATGTTTGGGAGCTTGATGATATTCGCCTCCTTAGTTTTAGCTAGCTCGCCCAATTCTTTCAAGTCGTCATTAATGCGCTGATCTTCCGTAAGGAATTCAGGAAAGTTGGCAATAATTCTACCCGATAGAGAAATGTCTCTAGTTTCTACAACTACACCCGCAGAGTCTGTGAATGCTTTAATAATTGGTAAAAGAGAGTAAGTAGCCAAGGCAGGAGCCTCGTCTGTAAGCGTGTAAAGAATTTTAGGAGTTTCTTTCATTGTAAATTAAAGATTATTTGTTGCTTATATTTCTAAAAGATGGATTTTACTTCAAGTGAAGAGAAAATGCCAACAGGAAAATTCAACCCTAAAATAGCTAACGGGAATAGTATTTTCATGTTTTTTTATGGGGGATGAGGATCTAAATCCTTGAACCCGATGCGAATTTAAGCATTTTTTGGCGATTGTCCATTTGGCGGTGGCTTAGCCCCTGTGTAAGAGTTGTTAAATCATTATTAGAAAGCTAACCTTATATTTTAACTCATGTAGATAGGGCTTGCTTAATAAAATATAAGATGTTGATAACTAGTTTATAAAGTTTATCTTTAACAAGAGCTGTTCTGTAGCACTAAAGAAAAAGGGGTAAAATTTTTTCATCAAAATCTCTTTCACAGATATTTTGATGCCTAGCCTCAAGCATTATCGTAGTTTGTTATTCGGTAATCGTACTGACATGGAAAAGAGTAAAAGCTAAAAATAAGCCCTTGAAGTTAATCATTTTCTCATCTATTAGAGCAAGCGCAGTAGGTGTCGCCTTGAGTCTGTTGTACTTGGGACTTTTTCAGCAAGCCCTAAATAATCCGCCTCCTTTTAAAGAGTAACTAACCTTAGCTTAAAAAGCGCTAGGACATCTACATCATATTAAGCGAGTATATACCTGTAAGCAGCATTGATTTCCTTTTAGTACAAAAGCCCATGCTGATTACTGGCAGATGGGTTGAGATATATTCCTAGGCTTTCATAAAAGCTCTGGTGTGGTACAGTTGAGCATAATTGGCACTAGCTTCATATTATTAAGGATATTAAAAAACAGTTACCTACCTTCTCAAATATTTTTATACTTATCCGCTTGTATGCTCCTTAATTTTCAAAGGAAGTATTATGGCTTTATAGCGCTGAAGGCGCTCTAAAACAAAGTACAGAGGGAAGCCCTGGGAGAAATAGAAACTAGCCCTGAAAGATCGTCACAACATAACAAGTTGTGTCTTTTCAACCCGGATTATGTGTTAGGGTTCGTTATGAGAGCTAAAAATACAAGAAAATCAAGTATTTAACGACTAAGGCATAGCACCGCTATGGTGAAGGCGTTAAATGCAGCGAAGCGTTTGATTATGAAGTATTTTTAGCTCGGAATAGAAAATCTAATGCATATTCCGGGTTCAAGGCCTGTATCCATTGATGTAATTATGCGGATATGCATAAAGATTTTTTATTAATAGATCGATCAAGACTAATGAAATGCAACAGTTTCTGAAGCTAGCTAACAAAATATTAAAAATTCGAAGATCAATAAAGAGAGAATGTATAATTCTGATATTTTGACCATCACAAAATGGCCAGTTTTACATTGGCTTTGCGTAAAATATCTATTGGCTAACACAAACAGAAGGTAGTACGTCAGCGTTTAGATAATCATAAAGCATTGATGTGAAATTCTATCAATCTTTTGGAGTTAAAGCTTTTAGGGTTCTTTTGTGCGTATTAATTACCCTTGCCTCGGCTGGTCATCTACGATATATGAAATATTTACAACATCTTTTCATAGCTATGTGCTTCATATTGCTTCAAACGGAAGCCAATGGGCAAGATGTTGGCTTTAGATTTACAGAAAAAGGCAATCAGATCGAGATTCCCATTGAAATTGCGAACAATCTGGTGGTGGTGCCAGTAAAAGTCAACGGACTTATCGATTTAAAATTTATAGTTGATACTGGTGTACCGACGGCCATTCTTACAGAGAAATTCATTACTGATGTTTTAGATGTTAAATTCAGTCGCAGCATACCCCTTGTCGGTGCGGCCGGAGGCATTGCCATCAATGCTTTACTCACCAATGATGTCCGCATTGACATGAAGGGAGTAGAGGGGGTAGGACAAGCCCTGCTTGTATTAGAAGAAGACTTCTTGGAGTTAAGCAACTACTTAGGTATTGAGGTACACGGAATTATAGGCTACGAACTATTTCGTAACTTCACAGTACAAATCGATTATCGGCATCGGGTGATGCGATTATACAAAACCAGAACATTTCGACCTAAGCGAAATGAAAAAGTCTTCGACTTGGAGATTGATGGAATGAAACCCTACATGAAGATGCAGATCGATCAGCCAGATAGCAGTTATACAGCTAAGCTTCTGATCGATACAGGCGCTGGTCATCCACTTCTCCTGGACCCTCGCATTGATCCAAGGGTCAGCTTACCCGATGAAAGAATAGAAACCCAATTGGGAAGAAGCTTAACTGGTATATTGGAGGGCGAATTGGGAAGAGTACCTGCTATCCGGTGGGGCGATTTCGCGTTTGAAGATGTTCTGTCTTCCTTTCCTAAATCGTCTGCTACAAGTGAAGAAAATCTCAAACTTTTTAAAGACTCAGGTAGAAGCGGAAGCATAGGGTCAGAGGTGCTAAAGCGATTTCGAGTTACTTTTGACTATAAAAGTGGAAAAATCTACTTTAAGAAGCAATACTGGCGATATCGTGAGCCTTTTGAGCATGATATGAGTGGTCTTTACGTTCGTGCGGCGGGTCCTCAGCTTCAAGAATTTGTCATCATCGACATTAAAGAAGGATCACCAGCTGATGAAGCTGGACTTCGCTATGGCGATCAGATCATATCGATCAATGCTACTCACGCCAATGATTTAGATTTTCAAAGCATTCATAGGCTCTTCCGATCCAAAGACGGAAAAAAAATCCGAATCCGCTATTTACGTAATGGCGAAAGAGGTAAAGCAAAATTTCGCCTCAAAAGAAAAATTTAATGCTTACCACTGGTTCATAAACTTAGCGATATGGATTTATCATCTATTAATGGATGTCATTTAACGCTATTGGAATAAAATACGGTCAGACAATAGCGTGATTTCTTGGCTCTATTTATCCGTGGATGTTTTTTAAAGAATTTACCCTAAGAACTGCTTTTACTGATGAAAAATACACCATGACTTATTGTAATTTCTAATCGTCTTAGGTCGCAATGATACTTTCAAGAAAATGACATCTAGCATATTGAGGATAAGCATCTATTTTTTTGAGGGATGAGAAAAGAAGACGTTTTATTGAACCCTTTGCCATTCATCGTAGCAGGGGACTTATCCTTCAATCATCTCACTTTACAGGAGCAGCCTGCAAAACAACCCGATAAAAAACAGTATAATCATCTTCTACCTCCAGTTCTTCCAAGTTTTTAGTAAACCAAAGGTCATCACCCGAAGTCATGATAAAATCACCCAATGGGAATTGGGTAAAAATCTTATCACCAAGATCTGCAATCACTTAACCTCTTCATCTAGTCAGCCAAAATATGGATGGCTTCTCATTTCCCGTAAAAAGAAAAACCCGACTCATAATGAATCGGGTTTTTATACTCTTGTTTATTCAATATCCTTAAGGACGTATGATCAGCTTTTTACTGATTTTGTTCTGATCGTTTTGAAGGATGATATGGTAAATACCCTCTGCAAATCCATCAAGTGAAATATTGGACTGCTCACTAGTCCAGTCGATATTGCGCAATATGCGGCCGTTTAGATCTAGGATGCTCACTTTTTGGATGCTTAAGTCTGTATCGATATTTAAATGACCTCTTGCAGGGTTAGGATAGATTACTACTCGCTGCGCAAGATCACTAATGCTTAATATTGGTGTTACTTCCACTATGACTCTGAAACTAGCACCGAATTCTCCAGCATCAATAACCACATTTTCGATAAATGCTCCGGAAGCAATGCTGGCAGCATTGAAACGCAAGAATACCGCTCGATCGACATTACCATCAGTCAGAGATATGGAGATTTCATTTTCGAAAGTACCTTCCTCTTCTAGTGAGAATTCAAATCCCGCTGGTGCAGTGATCGTAATAGCGTCTAAGTCAAGGTTTGCAGCGGTAATTTGGAAAGAAACCACTCTCGACACATTGCCAGATTGTACTATACCTAGGTTGAATCCTGCGGCTGGAACTTCAGAAACTTCAAAGCTTGGAGGAGCTGGAATTTCACCAATCAATCCATTTTCGTCGTTAACGAAGATTTGAGCCGCTCCATTAAAGCTACCAATGTAACCCTCTAATGTTACTGCCTCAGATGGAATGTTTTCACCTGCAAGTGGGTGAGCACTATTACCAATTCTGAAAATCATGCTCGATTCGCCACGAGTGATAATGTGATTTCCTGGTGCACCTCCGCCAACGAATACTGTACCTTCGTCCTCACGAGTAATAAGCACCTCTTCGATACGAACCAATGATCCAACTAATGCACTTAAATCTGCATTAATCTCCTCAATTGTTAATGTAGTAAATTCAGGCAAATCAAGTCCTTCTTCAAGAACTTCTAAGAGCGTAAGGGTTTCTATTTGTGGTGATCCACCGAATAAACTGATTGTTCCAGTTACTCTCACGCTTGTTCCTAGTTCTAAGTTTCCTGTGAAATTAGGGTTGTCACTTCCTGTTTGCCTGATGGTGATACCGCCCGTACCATCATTGATGATTCGATTGGTATTATCATTGTTAGGACCACCGATAACTAAACCTTCTACAGTCACTTGAGTCCCCGGTTCAAGAGTTGCAGCTTCAGCAATAGTGATTACCTCACTTGCAGTGGTCTCTCTTCCTTGCACATTGAAAGATTGGGTAACAGCTCCCTCACTCACATGTTCTACACTACCTCTTGCAGATTGCTCTAAGGCTGTTGGAGTAAAACGAATAAAAATAGTCGTCTCCTCTATTTCACCATCCGCTGTTGGTTCAATAAGCAATGGTTCTCCATCACGGACTACATCGGTGACAAAATCATCTGATAATGAGAGCTCAAAGCCAACCGGTGCAGTGATAGACACGGCTTCGTTAAGACCTGTAGCTGATAAAACATAAGATTGTGATGCTGAGCTTTCTCCGAAATCTACGGCTCCAAAATTGTTTTCTAGTTCACCTAGATCGAGTGAAATAAGTGGCTCTACTTCCAATCGCTCGATGCCATTTTCATCGTTCGCAAAGATTTGGATATCGTCATCAAATGTGCCAATGTACCCACTAATATTTACAGCAACACCAGGCACAGCTGTACCTACAAGTGGATGGGCTGCATTTCCAATTCTGAAAATCATGGCATCTTCCCCTTGAGCGATTGCGAAACTTCCACCTGGCCCACCACCAACAAATTCAGTACGATCATCAGTAAAAATTACATTTTCTAAAGTGACTAGCTTGCCCGTAAAAGACTCTGTATCCTCAGTAAGCTGTGCTACAGTAGCCACTTCAAAATCTGGAAGAGCAACATCTGTTTCAAGAATTTCTAATTCAGTAATAGTACCAATACGTTTTCCAGAACGTTCAGTGGCTGTAGTACCTGTTACTCTTACTCTGGTTCCTAAAGCAAGATTACCAGTAAAATTGAGGTTCGTTGCACCACCCTGAAAAATTAGAATTCCAGCAGTGCCATCATTGATGGTTCTACTAGTTGTTTCATTGAGTGGTCCGCCGATGACCAAACCTTCTACAGTCACTACTTCACCATTGTCTAACTGACGGGCCTCGGCGATACTAGTAACTTCAGTTGGTTCTTCTATCATCGCAGATAACTCAATGATCCGAGTAGTTGCACCAGCACTAGTATGTGAGATTTCTGCTTCAAAAATACCTACCTCAGCCGCAGACGCTAATCTTACAAAAATGGTTGTTTCTTCAACTATACCTTCAGCAGCAGGAAGTGAAATTTCAGCTTGGCCGTCAAAATCTTGTCCACCTGTTAGCGAGATAAGAAAATCATCTTCAGATACACTGATTACTAAATTTTCAGTTAGATCCACTCCGGAAACGAGGTAAGATCGTATTTCTAATTCAGAATCTTGTACTATAGTACCGAAATCACCTGAAAAGCTATCTAAATTGGGAGTAATCACTGGTTGTCCGGGTTCGATACCTCCACCATTGAGAGCAATATTGACTACTGCAGCCCCATCACTTTCGATAAGTAAATTGCCTGAAAATTCTTGAGCCGCATCTGGCGCGAATCGAACAAATATAGTCGTACTTTCTAAAGAGCCATCTTCTATATCATCTGAAATGACAAGAGGAGTTGAGTCATCAAAAGTTTCTGTGAAATCTTCTGTTAATGAAAGCTGGAATGCGGCTGGAATATTGAAAGTAATATCATCCTCCAAGTTATTTGCCGATAAAATGAAGCTCGATGTAGGACTAACTTCATTGACAAGGGTTGATCCAAAATTACCATTGAAGTCATTGAGATTAACGGTAAGGTTAGGTATTTCAACAATCCCGTTTTCGTCATTTACGAATATTCTGATGTCATCATTAAATCTACCAATAAAACCGCTGATGTTTACAGGTACACTCGGAACATTAGTTCCTACAAGTGGATGAGTATTAGTTCCGATTCTAAAAGTTAATACATCATCTCCTTGGGCAATTGCGAAACTTCCAACTGGCCCACCACCTTCGAATTCTGTCCGGTCATCAGTGACGATCACGTTTTCTAGTGTCACTAAAGCGCCTTTGAAACCTTCGAGATTCTCCCTTATCTGGGAGATTGTAGCCACCTCAAAAACAGGTAAATCTACCTCTTCCTCTAGTATTTCTAGATCAGTTAGAGTCTCAATTTGTCTTGCATTTCTAAAGGTGGCCATAGTACCACTAACGCGCACTCTCGTACCTAATGCAAGTGATCCAGTTGCAAATTCGCCAGATCCTTGTCTTATGGTGATGCCTCCTGTACCATCATTGATGATACGGTTCGTATTATCATTATTAGGTCCACCGATTACTAGACCTTCTACAGTCACAACTTCACCATTGGCTAAAGCTCTCGCATCAGCTATACTTGTAATTGGAATTTCGCCTTCAGTACCACTTAGAGCGAGTGTTCTTTCAATACCATCGGCTGATATAGTTATATTAGTATCAAAAGAATCTCCAGTAGCTTCCGTAGGCGAAAACCGAACGAAGACATCTTGAGATATATCACCATCAGTGACCATCAAAGAAATAGTTTGATTATAACCAGCGTCGCTTATAGCAGATACCTCAAATGGAGCGTCTACAGACACTAATACGAATTCTGCCTCTAAATTAGCACCGTTTACGACGAATGTTGAAGGTTCTGATGAGCTCCCAGCATTTACAAATCCAAAATCACCGTTAAATCCGGTGGTGTTAACTGTGAGCGTGGGTGAGCTCGGATCAGATACGGAAGTACCAGTTAAAAGTATATCATCTATTCTCCATTGCGTATCACTATCTTTACGCCATCTTATATGCAAATTTTCTGTGGCTGGTATAATGCCTTCCGTTTCAATTAGAATCCAACCTGTTTGATCTGGCTCTCTTGTATAAGTTAGCTCATTCCATACCTCACCATCAATGCTAACTTCAATAACCATGTCATTAAGGGCATCGGTCGGAGTTTTATTCTGACCAAAAGAAAGCTTAATATCTGTATATCCCTCAGTATTTATTCCAGAAATACTAAAATTTCGATTTAAAATACCGGAGGCTGTACCAAAGAAAATGTTTCTCAAGCCTGATGCACCTTGGTAACCAGTACTTTGTAACGAGGTTCTAGAATCCGTATTCCCCTCGAAAGTAAAGTCTGGATTATCAAAAGTTGTATTTTCGAGAGTTTGCGTTCCAGTCGCAGAACTGGCATCAAAGGTTTCTAAAAATATGGTTTCCTGTGCCCATCCTAATTGTGCATACAGCAACAATAGGGTGATTAATCCTAAGTAAATTTTGTTCATATTGTTTTTATTTTGATTGAAAATGCATTTAGATCGATTGTTTTAACCCATTTCTCTAAATAACCCACAATATACAGAAGAGTTCAGATTAAAGTTTTAAGTACTAGATGAATAAACTGTTAAGATTTTGAAGAATGCGCAAATACAATATTTGAGCGATGTATAGTCCGATTTTGAATAATAGTTAAATGCTCTTGAATAGATATTCCGTAAAAGCGTGAAGGGTGCTAAGAATAGAACCCTCTGCGAACTCTGCGTCTCTGCGGTGAAATAAAAAACCGCAAAGGCGCTAAGGACGCTAAGATTTGAATCCCTCTGCGATCTCTGCGTCTCTGCGGTGAGATTAAAAAACCGCAAAGGCGCAAAGGACGCTAAGACTAGAATTTCTCTGCGATCTCTGCGTCTCTGCGGTGAAATAAAAAGCCGCAAAGGACGCTAAGATTGGAATCCCTTTGCGATCTCTGCGTCTTAGCACTGCTAGAAAAGATTAGTACAAATATCAACCAAGAGTTTTAAGTCTTCGTTTTTTTCAAAAAGAGCTATGACGGAAAATGAAATATCAAAACTTATAATTGGTGCTGCAATAGAAGTTCATAAAGAATTGGGGCCGGGCTTATTAGAAAGTAGCTACGAAGTCTGTTTGGCCTATGAATTAAGAAAACAGGGGCTTAACGTTCAAACACAAGTTGCATTACCCGTAATTTACAAGGATGTGAAACTGGACGCTGGATACAGAATCGATATCCTTGTCGAAAACAAAGTAATTATTGAAGTCAAAGCAGTTGATGGACTTGCAGATATTCATACAGCTCAACTTTTAACCTATCTAAAATTAAAAAATATCAAGCTTGGTCTTCTGATAAATTTTAATACCACCAAAGTAGTTAGTGGAATCAAAAGGATTGTCAATAATTTATAGCCAACTTCAAAAATAAATGATCCGCAAACGACAAATAGATCAAGGCTTAGAAAAAAGAAGTATCATAATAGACGCAAGCTAAATAAACCGCAAAGGCGCAAAGAACGCAGAGAAATTATGAATATGAGAAAATATAATTTTAGTAGGCACTAAACGAAAGACTACTTCAAAATCGCCAAGGACGCCAAGATAAAACCCTCTGCGAACTCTGCGTCTCTGCGATGGAATAAAAAAACCGCAAAGGCGCGAAGAGCGCTAAGAATAGAATCCCTTTGTGAACTCTGCGTCTCAGCGGTAAAACAATAAATAGCCGCCAAGGCGTGAAGGACGCTAAGACTAGAATTTCTCTGCGATCTCTGCGTCTCTGCGGTGAAATAAAAAGCCGCAAAGGCGTGAAGGACGCTAAGACTAGAATTTCTCTGCGATCTACGCGTCTCTGTGGTGAGACAAAAAACCGTAAAGGCGCGAAGAGCGCTAAGAATAGAATCCTTTGCGAGCTCTGCGTCTCTTCGGTGGAATAAAAAAACCGCAAAGGCGCTTAGGAGGCTGAGATTAAAACCCTCTGCGATCTCTTCGTCTCTGAGGTGAGATAAAAAAACCGCCAAGGCGCTAAGGACGCAAAGATTTGAATCCCTCTGCGAATTCTGTGTCTCTGCGGTGAAATAAAAAAACCGCAAAGGCACAAAGGACGCAAAGATTTGAATCCCTCTGCGAATTCTGCGTCTCTGCGGTGAAATAAAAAAACCGCAAAGGCGCTAAGGACGCAAAGACTAGAATCCTTTGCGAGCTCTGCGTCTCTTCGGTGGAATAAAAAAACCGCAAAGGCGCAAAGGACGCTAAGACTAGAACTCTCTGCGATCTCTGCGTCTCTGCGGTGAAATAAAAAAACCGCCAAGGCGCTAAGGAGGCTGAGATTAAAACCCTCTGCGAATTCTGCGTCTCTGCGGTGGAATAAAAAACCGCAAAGCTATCGAGCAAACATCGACTTTTAACAAGCCTTGTCTACTTCGCAACTTTGCGGTTCTTTTAACCTAGAGCAATATTAATTATCAAGCCTCTTTCAAAAACTGTCTTAAGACGTATTGTAAGATCCCTTGATTTTTATAATACTCAATTTCAATAGCAGAATCTAATCGGGCCACGACTTCAAACTCGATTTCTTTACCGTCGGACTTTTTAGCCACTACTTTTAAGTTCTTCAATGGCTTCAGTCCATCCGCAATACCCGTGATGCTAAAGGTCTCTGTACCGTCGAGTCCTAGCGATTCGGCATTTTCACCTTCGCTATACTGTAATGGCATCACACCCATCCCTACCAAATTAGAACGGTGAATACGCTCATAGCTTTCAGCAATTACAGCCTTCACACCCAAGAGGCTAGTACCTTTGGCGGCCCAGTCGCGAGAAGAACCGCTACCATACTCTTTACCACCAAGTACTACAAGGGTTGTGCTATTTTCTTTATATTTTTGAGCGGCCTCATATACGCTCATCTCCTCTCCTGATGGAATGTGCTTGGTATAGCCGCCCTCTTTTTCTGCCAACTGGTTTTTGATGCGTACATTGGCGAAAGTACCGCGCATCATCACTTCATGATTACCTCTGCGCGAGCCATAAGAGTTGAAGTCAGCTTTTTCTATCCCCATTTCTTTGAGGTACATTCCGGCTGCAGAGTTTTCTGCAAAGGCTCCTGCGGGTGAAATGTGGTCAGTAGTAATGCTATCTCCAAGTTTTAAGAGTACATGTGCATCTTTCACATCTTCTGGTGCTGGGGCGTCCTCGGAGATATTTTCGAAGAAAGGAGCTTCTTTGATATAGGTCGATTGCTCATCCCAATCGTAGAGTAAAGACTGGGGAGCATCCAAGGCTTTCCACTGCTCATTACCATCGAAGATTTCACCATAATTTTTCTTATAGTCATCTGGAGTAAGTACTTTTTGCATCACCTCCATGATTTCTTCTTGTTCTGGCCAAATATCTTTGAAATATACCGGCCTCATATTAGGGTCATAGGCAATGGGTTCATTGGCAAGGTCAATATCTACCCTACCGGCTATGGAGTAAATTACTACCAAAGGTGGTGACATGAGGAAGTTCATCTTCACTTGTGGATGGACTCGCGCCTCAAAATTTCGATTTCCAGAGAGCACAGATGCCACAATGAGGTCGTTTTCTTCTACCGCCTTAGCGATGTGTGGAGGCAGTGGCCCGCTATTTCCGATACAGGAGGTACAGCCATAGCCTACGAGATGAAAGCGCAGTGCTTCAAGATCTTCTAGGAGACCCGCTGATTTCAAATAGTCGGTTACCACTTTAGAGCCAGGAGCCAAACTGGTTTTCACCCAAGGCTTCACGTCAATACCGAGTGCTCTTGCTTTTTTTGCTACGAGGCCCGCACCGATCATCACCGATGGGTTGGAGGTATTGGTACAAGAAGTGATGGCACCAATCACCACTGATCCATCGGAGAGGGTGAACTCCTCATGCTTAATTTTTACATCTACGGAGCGGAATTTATTTTCTGGATGCTTTTCGATTTCTACATCCATAGGCAAATCATCGTTTTCTGGATGCACGAAAGCAGTGCCGCCCCCTCCCTCTCCCGACCATCGGGTGCTTTCTCTTTGATCGAGGGCTAGATAATCGCGACCAAACTCACTGTGGATAAGTTTTTCGAAAGTAGGCTTGAAGTCTGCCACGGCGATTTTATCTTGTGGTCGCTTTGGTCCAGCTACTGTGGCTTGAACGGTGGATAAATCTAACTCTAGATTTTCGGAATAATTAATTTTTTCTTCATTTTCCCTCCATAGAAGGTTTGATTTGCAATAGTCTTCTACCAATTTGATCTGCTCTGCTGAGCGGTTGGTTCGCTCCATATAGTCGAGTGTCTGATCATCGATGGGGAAGTAGGTGACTGTACAGCCGAACTCTGGCGACATATTGGAGATGGTGGCGCGATCGGGAATGGTGAGGTGATCTAATCCTGGTCCGTAGACCTCTACAAATTTACCTACTACGCCATGCTTTCTGAGCAACTGAGTGATAGTGAGTACTAGGTCGGTAGCTGTGGTTGCTAGAGGGAGCTTACCTGTAAGCTTGAGTCCAACCACTTGCGGCATGATGAAGTAAATCGGCTGCCCAAGTAGTGCGGCCTCTGCTTCTATACCTCCTACGCCCCAACCGACTACGCCTATACCATTGACCATGGGTGTATGGCTATCGGTACCCACGAGGGTATCGGGAAATGCCAAGCCATCTCTTTCTATCACGCCTTGTGCGAGGTACTCCAGATTAACCTGGTGGCAGATACCCATGCCTGGAGGAACAACAGAGAAATTGTCGAATCCCTTTTGTGCCCACTTGAGCAGCTGATAGCGCTCGCCATTACGGTTATATTCTTCATCTACATTGAGTTTGTAGGCGTCTTTGGTTCCGAAGTAATCTACCTGTACAGAATGATCTACTACTAAGTCTACTGGGATGAGGGGGTTAATTTTATCTGCTTTTTTTTCCTTTTCGCGCTACTTCTGCACGCAAAGAAGCGATGTCTACTACGGCAGGTACCCCAGTAAAGTCTTGCATCAGCACCCGAGCCGGCTTATAGGGAATATCTTTTTCCGATGCTTCAGGTTTCCAATTCAAGAGCGTTTGTATATGCTCCTTGGTAATGGCAAAGTCATCAAAATTACGGAGTGCATTTTCTAAAAGAATTCTGATAGAAAAAGGGAGCTTCTCTACTTCAGGATGATTTTCACTAAGCCTTTTGAGTGAATAATAATCTAATTGTTTATCACCCGACTGGAGGGTTTGTTTAATCTTATAGGGATCTTTGCTCATGTCTATAATTGTTTAATTCTTTCTAGTTTACGAAAAAACAATCATTTGTTTGGGATAATTTTAATTCCAAAGAGCATTTGTTTTTAATTAGGAATCTCTTGGCTGATTTTCATGAACACATCTTAAGTATTGAACGGCTTGATGAATTGGGGATGAGCATGCTTGCCAGCAACAGAAGCAAGACCTTACCTTTGTTAGGACGGAGAAGACTAATTAGGATCCGCTTAAAAACAGCTAAATTGTTGATAAATAAAGTCTAAACTTTATTTATCTGATTGCATAGTTTATAAGCAAGCCCTAATTATCTGTAGTACTTGTCTATTGAATCACTAATGTATGCGCAGCGCATAGCCATAAGTTTGAATCACTATTGTTCTGATATATGAATCTGCTTAAAGATCTTTTGTAATTGCTCATCTAGTGCAAGCTGTCTTCTTTGCATCATACGATCTGCGGCCTCAGTAGCTTTATCGAGTAGATAGGTTTGAAATCCTTGGGCACCACCCCAACTAAATGAAGGTATAAACTTTGGAGGGAAGTCTGCACCGTATACATTGGCAGAAACACCGACCACAGTTGCTGTATTGAACATGGTGTTGATACCTGACTTAGAATAGTCTCCCATGATAAGTCCACAAAATAGTTGTTGGGTGGGTCTATAATCACGATTCAAATAAGAATAAAGGCTTACTGGAGAATAATTATTTTTAAGATTTGAGCTGTTGGTGTCAGCACCGAGATTGCACCACTCTCCGATGACACTATTACCTAAGAAGCCATCATGTGCTTTGTTTGAGTAGGCCATAAAAATACTATTGCTCACCTCGCCGCCAACTTTACTGTTAGGACCGACAGTCGTATCAGGCCTGATCTTAGCACCTATTCTTATTTCTGCATGATCACAGATTGCCACAGGCCCTTGGATGATACTACCTTCATTAATTTTAGCATGCTTACCGATATAAACGGGACCATTTTCAGCATTGATAATGGCCGCTTTACAACTGACACCCTCTTCAATAAAAATAGCGTCTTTATCTCCGTACACAATTGTATGCGGATCGGCAATAGGAAAATAGTTTTTTGAATCTTTGGTGGATAAAAGTTTAAAATCAGCCTTAATCTGATCACCGTTATTCATAAAAAGATCCATGGGTGTGGATAATTGAATAAGATCAATTTCTACAATTTTATTTTTTACTCTTTCCGCAGATGTAAGCACAGCTAAGGCATGCTCCGCTGAGGATGTCTTTATAGCAAAAATATTATCCTTACAATGAATGGCTTGACCATCCTCCAAATGTTGAACTTGGTTTAAAAACTCTTCTGTTGGTATAACATTGGATAAGATAAAAACATGAGCATCATCACTAGCTGAAAAATTTTCAAATTTTTCCTTTAGATATCCTACCTGAGTGATGGTTTGTACTTTGAGGCCACGCTGCATGTACTTTTCCTCAATAGTCAAAATACCACAGCGCAATTTACTAGCAGGTTTTGTTAAAGTAAGTGGGGCTAACTGCAGGTGGACTTTTTGTGTATCTAGTAGGACGATTGGTTTCATAAATCTTAATTTAAAAGATAGTAGATGATGTGTATCAGATTTTTTATCAATACGGATATCTAATGAAGGATGATAAGCAAAATTTAAAATTACTGCCTAGCATGATGAAATAAAAGCTTAAGAAACAATTTTATGGGGGATGAGGCTATCCACCTGAGATAAGGACGGAAACTATACTTTTCGAATTCGAAATAAATAGCATGTTTTTGAAGTGGCTAGCCTTTTTGATCGCTGCGATGGTAAGGGATGATGCCTCTACAAGAAAATTAGGCAACATGTCATGAATAATATTAATGAAATTACCCTTATTAAATGAGGTAAATTTAGGGCATGTTTAAAAACCGCCTAAATTGTTGATATATCAATCATTAAGTCTATACTTCATTCATTAAAGCGCATGGTTTTTTATCAAAAATAGTGAAAGAGCTTTCACGAAATTATCTTAGATCAATGTTTTGTTGCTTTGGATCCAGTATAATTGTGAATCGTAAGTGGTGTTTATTTCTAAAAAAGATCAAGATCTTAAAAAAGCTTCTTGGAGTTTATCATTTTATCCATTAATGAAAACAAGCGAGACTTGTGTCGTCTCGAGTCTGCAATACTTACGACTTTTTTAGCAAGCCAACTTAATTTTTTCAATAAGCGTACAATTAAACTATGACTCATGACTTAGATCCTCATTCCCCGAAAAAAAAATTAAAATGTGAAAACTTGTTCATGAGTTATGAATTATAATAGTCCGTTTATAAAAAGCTAATTACACTATTAAAAACATGAATTTTTACATTGCAATCGTCTTGATTTTTTATCCATTCAGCATTTTGCTTTCACAGAATACAGATGATGATCATTTGCAAGCAAAAACGGATGTAACTCTTAGCATTCTTGTGGAAAAGGCGGACGCGCTTTCAATTTTTCGAACTGCACTTTTGGGTAGCGGATGGTTAAAGAAACTGAGTGAAGATGAGGCGGAATATACTCTATTTACTCCAACAGATGAGGCCTTTGAGCGAATGGACAGAAATAAATTTGAGGCTTTAATGAGTCAGGCAGATCCTGAAAAACTATCTGAGCTGGTTGAGTCACATATAGTGATAGGTAAACTCTCACTGGAAAAACTAGGATCGATAGATACCATAGGCCTCTCATGAAAAATACCCTCAAATTCACTTAATCTAGTTAATAGTTTT